>DATADL010000067.1:0-20702 GCA_036258555.1 Actinomycetota bacterium
CCGGCGAAGAAGTTGCCGAGCGTCTGCTGGGCCGCGATGCCGACGACCACGCCGGTCAGCGCGCCGCCGAGGAGCAAGCCCTGGAGCTCGACGTCGAGGGCCGACAGCGTCGACAGGATCACGGTGATGTATCCGACGAACGTGACGACGGTGCCGAGGGCCGCGCCGCGCGCGTCGCCGGTGTGCTCCTCCATGGCGCGCCGCACGGCCTTGGCGAACGAGCGCGTGGCCGCGACGCCGGCGGCGAGCAGCAGGATCGCCCCCGCGATCGCAAGCACGATCTCGGGCGTCTGGGCCGGGTCTCCGTCGCGGCGAGGTCCCTCGTGGAACAGCTGGCCCGACTTCGCAGTGACGATGCCGGCCACCGCCACCGCGGCAGCGAGCGCGCCCCGTATCACGTGCGGGCGCGCGGCTCGGCCCGGCGCGGTGATCCGAGACGTGTCCATGGCGCGCAGGCTAACGCGCGTCGGGTGCGTGCTCGGCAGGCTCGATGAGCACCTGCACGACGCGCCGCCGGTGCATCGTCCGCACCCGCAGGCGCCAGCCTTCGTGCTCGACCGCGTCACGGCGCCTCGGGATCCGTCCCAGCCGGTCCATGATGAAGCCCGCGACGGTCTCGTACTCGCCCTCCGGAAGATCGACGCCCAGCCGTTCGGCCGCCTCGTAGATCGGGTAGCTCCCCGGGACGAGGAACCGGCGTTCGCTCAGCTGCTCGACCCCGGCTTCCGAGAAGTCGTACTCGTCGCGGATCTCGCCGACGAGCTCCTCCAGCAGGTCCTCGAGCGTCACGACGCCGGACGTCCCGCCGTGCTCGTCGACGACCAGCGCGAACTGGTGCCGCTCGCGGCGCATGTTGACGAGCAGGGGGTGCAGGCGCAGCGACTCCGGGACGACGAGCATCTGCCGGATCCACCGGCGCTCGAGAGGTTCGTCCCTTCCTCCGGCCGGCATCTTCAACAGGTCCTTCGCGTGGACGAACCCGAGGACGTTGTCGAGGTCGCCCGCGTAGACCGGAAAGCGCGAGTGGCCCGTGGCGAGGACGAACCCTTCGAGCTCGGCCGGCGTGATCGTCGACGGCACCGCCACCATCTCGGTGCGCGGCACCATGATCGACGCGGCGTCGCGCGTGCCGAAGCCGATCGCGCCCGACAGCAGCCGGTGCTCGAACGCGTCGACCATGCCCTCGCGTGCGGAGTCGGCGATCATCGCGCGCAGCTCTCCCGCGGTGTGCACCTCGGTGCGCTCCTCCTGCGGCTCCACGCCGAACATGCGGGTTCCCACGTTCGCGATCGCGTTGAGGAGCCGGATGAACGGGCGGAAGAGGTTCGCGTAGAGACGCAGGGGGACGGCCAGCCACAGCGCGGTCTTCTCCGGCTCCGCGATCGCGACGTTCTTGGGAGCCATCTCACCGACGACCATGTGGAAGAAGACGACGATCGTGAGCGCGATCACGAACGAGACCGAGTGCAGCAACCCCTCGGGGAGCTCGACGACCGCGTGCAGCCCGCTCTCGATCAAGTGCGCGACGGCGGGCTCCGCGACGGCCCCGAGGCCGAGCGACGCCATCGTTATCCCGAGCTGGACGCCCGCGAGCATGAACGACAGCTCCTTGATCGACCGCCGGGCGAGCCGCGCCCGGAAGTCGCCGGCCGCGGCGAGCCCGTCGATCTTCGTGCGGCGCGCGGCGATCACCGCGAACTCGGCCCCCACGAAGAACCCGTTGGCTACGAGCAGCGCGACGGCGATCGCCAGGTACCAGCCGGTCACGAGGGGTCGTCCTTCTCGTCGCTCGGGACCGGCGCGACGCACAGGACCTGCGAGATGCGGCGGCCGTCCATCTCGACGACCTTGAACTCCCACCCGCCGTGGGAGACGTGCTCGCCGCCCTCGGGGATGCGCTCGAGGCGATCGAGAAGGAAGCCCCCCAGCGTCTCGTAGTGGCCCTCCGGCATCTCGAACCCGCAGGCGTCGGCGACCTCGCTCCGGTGCAGGAGCCCGGAGAGCAGATGCACGCCCTCCGGGGGCGTCGTCATCCGCGTGCCGGTCGACGCGTCGTGCTCGTCCTCGATGTCTCCGACGATCTCTTCGAGGAGGTCCTCCATCGTCACGATCCCGGCCGTGCCCCCGTACTCGTCGGCCACGACGGCCATGTGCTTGCGCTGGCGGCGCATCTCGAGCAGCAACGACGCCAGCGGCCGCGACTCCGGCACCACGAGCGGCTCCCCCATGACCTCCGACACCGGCGTCGCAGGGCGGCGCTCCGGCGGGACCGCGTAGCCGTCTTTCACGTAGACGATGCCGGTGACGTCGTCGAGGTCCTTGCCGTAGACGGGGAAGCGCGAGAAGCCGCGCTCGACCGCGACCTCGAACATCTCCGCGATCGTCTGGTCTTCGTGCAGGGCCACGACGTTCACTCTGGGAACGAGCGCGTCGTCGGCGGACTTGGTGCCGAACTCGATCGACTTCGCCAAGAGCTCGAACTCCTCTTTGTGGAGCGCGCCCTCCTCGCGCGACGACCGGATGAGCAGGTCCAGCTCCTCGAGCGAACGAACGGCGGTCAGCTCCTCCTGCGGCTCGATCCCGAACAACCGGACGGTCCAGTTCGCCGCGTTGTTGAGGAAGACGATCAGCGGACGGAACAGCGAGTTCACCGCGATCAGCGGACGCACGATGGTGAACGCGACCGGAAGGGGCCGCGCGACGGCGAGGTTCTTGGGGATGAGCTCGGCGATGACCATCTCGAAGGCCGTGGCGCCCACGAGGGCGACGGCCACCGGCATAGGGAGGGATTCCGACAGGAACCCGACGAGGAGCGACGTGATCGTGATCCCGAGCTGCGCGCCCGACAGCTGGAACGAGAGCGTCCTCAGCCCGTGCAGGGTCGACGTCGCGCCGCGGTGGCCCTGCTCGGCGAGCTGCTCCACGCGCGTCCGGTCCGCGGCCACGAGAGCGAACTCGCCGGCGACGAAGAAGGCGTGCGCGAGGACGAGAGCGAGGACTGCGAGCAGCCCCCAGGCGCCGTCTATAGCAGCAAGAGGGAGGGGACGTTCACCCGACTATCATGCCTGCATGAGCGACGTGACCATCGACACGATCGTCAACCTGTGCAAGCGCAGGGGGATCGTCTTCCCGTCCAGCGAGATCTACGGCGGGCTTCGCTCGGCGTGGGACTGGGGGCCCCTGGGCATCGAGCTGAAGCGCAACGTGAAGAACGAGTGGTGGCGGTCGATGGTCCACGAGCGCGACGACGTCGTCGGGCTCGAGACGTCGATCTTGATGTCCCCGAAGGTGTGGGAGGCGTCGGGCCACGTGGCCACGTTCACCGACCCGCTCGTCGAGTGCACGAACTGCCACCATCGCTTCCGGGCCGACCACATCGATCTCTCGAAGGCGTGCCCCGACTGCGGCACGAAGGACTCGTGGACCGATCCCCGGCAGTTCAACCTGATGTTCAAGACGCACATGGGCCCCGTCGAAGACTCCTCGCACGTCGTCTACCTGCGTCCGGAGACCGCCCAGGGGATGTTCGTCGACTTCGCGACGGTCCAGACCACGTCGCGCAAGCGCATCCCGTTCGGCATCGCGCAACAGGGGCGCTCGTTCCGCAACGAGATCACGCCCGGCAACTTCGTGTTCCGCACGCGCGAGTTCGAGCAGATGGAGATGGAGTTCTTCGTCGAGCCGGGCACGGACGACGAGTGGCAGGACTACTGGCTCGAGGAGCGGATGCGCTGGTACACGGACCTCGGGATGAATCCCGAGAAGCTGCGGCTCCGCGAGCACGAGGCGGACGAGCTCTCGCACTACGCCAAGCGCACCTACGACATCGAGTACGACTTCCCCGGCATGGGGTGGTCCGAGCTCGAGGGGATCGCGAACCGGACCGACTTCGACCTGAAGGCCCACGCCGAGCACTCCGGGCAGGACCTCTCGTACTTCGACCCCGACACGCAGGAGCGTTACGTGCCGTACGTGATCGAGCCCGCGGTCGGCGTCGAGAGGCCCACGATGGCCTTCCTGCTCGACGCCTACCACGAGGAGGAGGCTCCGACCGCGAGCGGCAAGACCGAGAAGCGCACGGTCCTCAAGCTCCACAAGCGCCTCGCACCGACGAAGGTCGCGGTGCTCCCACTCTCGAAGCACGCCGACCTGATGCCGGTGGCCGAGAAGCTCGCTGCGGAGGTCCGGCCCCACTTCGTGACGGAGCTCGACGTCACCCAGAGCATCGGCAAGCGCTACCGGCGTCAGGACGAGGTCGGCACGCCGTTCTGCGTGACGGTCGACTTCGACTCCCTCGAGGATCGCCAGGTGACGGTGCGCGAGCGTGACTCTATGGAGCAGGAGCGGATCCCGATGGAAGGCCTGGTCGAATACCTGCGAAAGAGGTTCTAGCCATGCGCAGCAAAGTGAGCGGCAAGGTGCTCGTGCACGACGCTCCGGCGAGCGGTGCGACCGTCGAGCTGCACAACTCGTCCGGCGACGTCGTCACCCAGGTGATGGTCGACGACGACGGCCGGTACGCGTTCCACGTGAGCGAGGGCAGCTGGTCGCTCAACGCGTGGGACGCGCACGGCCACAGAGGCTCTGCGCCCGTGACGCTGGGCGAAGGCGAGGAGAAGACCGTAGACGTAGTGCTCGGCCACTAGAGGGGGGTCACCCGGCGTGACGAAGTGGGTCTACCAGTTCGAAGAAGGAGACAGGTCCCAGAAGAACCTGCTCGGCGGCAAGGGAGCGAACCTCGCCGAGATGACGAACCTCGGCCTTCCCGTCCCGCCGGGGTTCACGATCACGACCGAGGCCTGCAACGCGTACCGGGACCGCGGGCAGGAGTTCCCCAACGGCCTCGAGCGCGAGGTCCGCGAGAACGTCAAGTTCCTCGAGGAGAAGATGGGCCGCGGGCTCGGCGACGAGCGCGACCCCCTTCTCGTCTCCGTCCGTTCGGGTGCGCCGTTCTCCATGCCCGGGATGATGGACACGGTCCTGAACGTCGGGCTGAACGACGAGTCCGTGGAAGGGCTGATCGCACAGACCGGCGACGAGCGCTTCGCGTGGGACTCCTATCGACGGCTCGTCCAGATGTACGGCAAGACGGTCCTCGGTATCGAGGGTGACCTCTTCGAGGACGCGCTCGAGGAAGCGAAGCACCAGAAGAAGGTCACGAACGACGTCGACCTCGACGTGCGCGACCTGAAGGCGCTCGTGAAGAGGTTCAAGGGGATCGTCAAGAAGGCCGGCTTCTCGTTCCCGGACGAGCCCGAGGAGCAGCTGATGGGCGCGATCGAGGCCGTCTTCAAGTCGTGGGACAACAAGAGGGCCCAGGACTACCGCCGGCGCAACAGGATCTCCGACTCGCTCGGCACGGCCGTGAACGTGCAGGCGATGGTGTTCGGCAACATGGGCGGCGGCTCCGGCACGGGCGTCGCCTTCACGCGCGACCCCGCGACCGGCGAGGACCGTCCCTACGGCGACTACCTCGAGAACGCGCAGGGTGAGGACGTCGTGGCCGGGATCCGCAACACGCTCGCGCTCGACGAGATGGGGAAGGTCCAGCCGAAGGCCTGGAAAGAGCTCCAGAAGCACATGAAGACGCTCGAGCGCCACTACAAGGACATGTGCGACATCGAGTTCACGGTCGAGAAGGGCAAGCTGTGGCTTCTCCAGACCCGCGTCGGCAAGCGGACCGCGCTCGCCGAGTGGGTGATCGCGAACGACATGATCGAAGAGGGGCTGATCGACGTCGAGACGGCGGTGCGCGACCGAGTCACCGCGGGGAAGCTCGACGAGCTCTTCAAGCCCAGCATCCGGGCGGACGAACGAAAGAGCCGCGATCCGATCGCGACCGGGCTCAACGCGTCCCCGGGCGCCGCCGTCGGCCGCGTCGTGTTCACGGCTGCGGACGCCTCGGCGTGGGCGGAGAACGGCGAGAAGGTCGTCCTCGTCCGGCGCGAGACGAACCCCGACGACTACCACGGCATGGTCGCGTCGCAGGGGATCCTCACGTCGGCCGGCGGGACGAACTCACACGCCGCCGTCGTCGCGCGGGGCGAGGGCATCCCGGCGGTATGCGGCGCCGACTCGGTCCGCATCGACCGCGCCAAGAAGCAGTTCACCGCCGGCGGCGTGACCGTGGGAGAGGGCGACTGGATCACGATCGACGGCAGCGACGGGACCGTCTACGAGGGCGCTCTCGAGACCGAGCCGTCGCCGATCGAGAACGCGATGCTCGGCAACAAGAGGGCGCGGCGCAGCAAGCTGTGGACCGCCTACGCGCGGATGGACGAGGTCGCCGAGCAGTCCCGCCGGCTGAGGGTGCGCGCGAACGCGGACACGCCCGAGCAGGCGAAGAACGCGCGGGCGCGCGGCGCCGAGGGCATCGGCCTGTGCCGCACCGAGCACATGTTCATGGGCGAGGAGCGTGTCGCCGCCGTGCGTCAGATGATCTTCGCCGACACCCCGGAGGAGGAGCAGGAGGCCTACGACGCGCTGCTCCCGTTACAGCGAAAGGACTTCGAAGGCATCTTCAAGGCCATGGACGGGTTCCCCGTCACGGTCAGGCTGCTCGACCCGCCGTTGCACGAGTTCCTCCCGAACCACGTCGACCTGGAGGTCGAGGTCGCGCTCGTCGAGGCCGGTGCGAAGAAGATGGGCAAGAAGAGGCTCGCGGAGCGCAAGGCCATCCTGGCGAAGGTACGCGACCTCCACGAGGCGAACCCGATGCTGGGCCTGCGCGGAGTGCGGCTCGGGATCGTGAAGCCCGGCCTGTACGCGATGCAGGTGCAGGCGATCGCCGAGGCTGCCGTGCGGCTGAAGAAGCGGGGCCTCGACCCGCGGCCGGAGATCATGATCCCGCTCGTCGCGACCGCCGAGGAGCTGCGCCAGATGCGCGAGGAGCTCGAGCCTGTCGTGCGCCGGGTGATCGACAAGGCCGGCGTCGACCTGCACGTCGAGTTCGGGACGATGATCGAGCTGCCGCGCGCGGCCCTCACCGCCGGCGAGATCGCCCAGCACGCCGACTTCTTCTCGTTCGGTACGAACGACCTGTCGCAGACGGCGTTCGGGTTCTCCCGCGACGACATCGGCAAGTTCCTGGCCCTGTACGAGCAGCGGAAGCTGGTGCCGCACAACCCCTTCGCGACGATCGACGGTCCGGGTGTCGGCCGGCTGATGCAGATCGCCGTTGAGGAGGGCCGGGCGGCGAACCCGGAGATGCACTTCGGGATCTGCGGCGAGCACGGAGGGGACCCGGAGTCGGTGTGGTTCTGCGACGCGACGGGCCTGGACTACGTGAGCTGCAGCCCGTTCCGTGTGCCGACGGCTCGCCTGGCCGCGGCCCAAGCCGTGATGGGAGAGGCGACGACCTCGTCGAAGTAGCCAACTTTGGTTGCGTACTCCCGTTTTCCGGGAGTCTGGGACCACAGAACCTTCAGCACTCGGTTATCGGGTACTCGGCCCGGAACGGCACCTCGTCCGGCGGCCCCTCGTCTTCCGGCCACGACACCTCGAACCCCGACACGAACCCGAGCTTCTGCGCCGTCTTGCCGCGCCACGTCAGCCTGACCAGGTCGAGACCGTCCCCCGCGTCGCGACGCGCCCGGTCGAGCTCCCGGCGGTACAACGTCAGCCCCTTCTTCACCGACGCGTCCTGAGCGGCGTGCCCCTCGGCGTCCACCGAGAGCTTCCACACCACCTTCTTGCGCTTGTGGATCTCCTGCGCGGGGGGCACCCTGGCGTGCAGCGGCATCCCGTCGGGCACGTAGACCTCGGTGTGGACCTTGAACGCGCACCACCCACCGGTCGTGTCGACGTTCGACTGTGCCCACATCACGCCGTAGTCGCGCTCGTCGTCGTCCTCTTCCTCGGGGTCGAACTCGTACAGAAAGAGGCACACCTTGCCGCGGGCGACGACGTCACCTTCGACCTCGTACTTCGTCGCCCGGCACTTCTTGCCGTCACCGATGGGCGAGAGGGGACCGGTCACGACGGGCTCGGTCCTCGCGTCGAGCTGCCCCGCTGCCGGGCCGGCGGTCCCCAGGACCAGCAGGCCTGCCAGCGCCCCCGCCAGGGGGCCGCGCAACCTTCTGGTCAAGTTCGCCCCCTCGATAAGCCGTCGTACCCCAATGCTAGCGTCCCTCGCGTGGACGAGACCTGGCGCGAGCGGATCGAGGCGGCGGAGCGCGACCGCCTCTCGGAGCGTGCCCAGGTGGCCTCCGAGTCCAAGGGACGGGACCGCTACGAGGCCGAGGACGACCTGCGCACCTGCTATCAGCGGGACCGCGATCGGATCATCCACAGCAAGGCGTTCCGGCGGCTCGCCCACAAGACCCAGGTGTTCCTGGCCCCCGAGGGGGACCACTACAGGGTCCGCCTGACCCACACGCTCGAGGTCACCCAGGTCGCCCGCACGATCGCCCGGGCCCTGGCCCTCAACGAGGACCTGGTCGAGGCGATCTGCCTCGGACACGACCTCGGCCACACGCCGTTCGGCCACCTCGGCGAGGAGGTCGTCGCGGCGTTCCACCCCGGGTTCCGGCACAACCTCCAGTCGGTCCGCATCGTCGAGGTGCTGGAGGACCTGAACCTCACCTGGGAGGTTCGCGACGGGATCGCGAACCACACGTGGTCGATGCCGATGCCGGCCACGCTCGAGGGTCAGATCGCGCGCTACGCCGACCGCATCGCGTACCTCAACCACGACATCGACGACGCTCTGCGGGCCGGGATCCTGACCGAGCGCGACCTGCCCGACGTAACGACGGACGTGCTCGGCGCGACGCACTCCGACCGGGTCGAGACGATGGTGACCGACCTCGTGGCGGCGTCGGAGGACGCCGAGGCGATCTCGATGACACCGCCGGTGTTCGACGCCATGGGCGCGACGCGCAAGTTCCTCTTCGAGCGCGTCTACGTCGGGCGCGTGGGGGCCGCGACGCGGGAGGCCGTCGAGCGGATCCTCCAGACCCTGCTCGACCACTACGGCGCCGAGCCGGACAAGCGCCAGGCCGCGGTCGACTACGTGGCGGGGATGACCGACCGGTTCGCCCTCCGAGCGTTCGAGCGCCTGGTCGACGGGCCGCCGCCCGGGCTCGGAGCCCTAGAATGAGCCGACTTCCCCGTCCGGCGACTTAGTCGCGCTCGCAACCAAGCAGGGATCCGGATGGCGAAGATCAGAGAAGACGACATCGACGCCCTCCGCGAGCGCGCGGACATCGTCGAGGTCGTCTCCGCCCACTCGCAGCTGAAGCGCGCGGGCGCGCACACCTTCAAGGGACTGTGCCCGTTCCACTCCGAGAAGACCCCGTCGTTCCAGGTCGACGCGGCGAAGGGCCTGTGGCACTGCTTCGGCTGCGGCGAGGGCGGCAACGTCTACCACTTCGTGCAGAAGACCGAGAACCTGCCGTTCCCCGAGGCGGTCGAGTGGCTCGCGCGCAGGTTCGCGTTCGACCTCCACTACGAAGAGGCGCGGCCCGGCGAGCATGCCGCGGCCCGCGGGGTCAAGGCCCGCATCGTCGAGGCGAACGACGCCGCCGCACGGTTCTTCAACCACCAGCTGTTCACGTCCCCCGAGGCGGGCGCGGCACGCACGTACCTCGAGAGCCGCGGGTTCGGCCGTGAGGTGGCGGAGCGGTGGGTGCTGGGCTACGCGCCGGGGCGCAACGCCCTCGCGCGCCACCTCCTGTCGAGGGGGTTCAAGCAGGAGGAGATCGTGCAGGCCGACCTGGCGAGGGTCAGCGACCGCGACGGCTCGCTCTACGACACGTTCCGTCAGCGGATCACGTTCCCGACCTGGAACCTCCAGGGGGACGTGGTCGGGTTCGGCGCCCGCGCCCTCGGCGACCAGCAGCCCAAGTACCTCAACACGTCCGAGACGCCCGTGTTCTCGAAGTCGCGGGTGATGTACGGGCTCAACCGGGCGAAGTCGGCGATCGCGCGGGCGGCGGCCCTCGTCGTCGAGGGCTACACGGACGTGATCGCCCTGCACGAGGCCGGCGTCCAGGAAGCGGTCGCCACCAACGGCGTCGCGCTCGGCGACACGCACTTCGAGCAGCTCAAGAAGTTCTCGTCGCGCGCCATCCTGATGTTCGACGCGGACGCCGCCGGCGCGGGCGCGACCGAGCGCGGCTTCGGCATCCACCACCGCATCGGGATGGAGGTCCTCGTCGCGCCGCTCCCGCCCGGGCGCGATCCCGCGGACATGGTGAAGAGCGACGGCGAAGAGGGCATCCGGAAGGTGATCGACGCGGCCGTTCCGTTGCTCGAGTTCAAGCTCGAGCAGACCCTTGCGAAGGCCGCGCTGGACACGCCGGAGGCCCGCTCCCACGCCGTGAGACAGGCGTGCGAGGTGCTAGGGTGGCACCCCGATCCGATAGCGCGACACGAGTATGCATTCATGGCTGCGCGACGGATCGGGGTTGACCCCGAGGTGGTCCACCGGGCGCTCGACGAGGAGCGGTCGCGGCCCCCGGGGCAGAGGGGGACCGATTCGGACGCGGCGCGCGACCGTCGTTTTCCCGGGCACGTAAAGGTAGAGCGGGAGGCGCTCCAGTTGTTGCTTCTTCGGACTCAGGAAGCGGGTCCCTGGGCCACACAGGTCGAGCCCACCCACTTCACATCTGCGGCCCGGCGTGAGCTGTTCACGCAAGGCCTCGCGTGGGTAGAGCGCGGGGATGTGCTCGACGAGCGCGCCTTCGCGCAGCAGCTGTCACCCGAAGCGTTGTCGTTGTTCACCGAGCTCACCGTGGGCGCGGACGTCCCGCAACCCGACGAGCTCGACGAGCGACTCCGCGAGGTGTTCGTGCGCCTGCAGGTGTTCGCTCTCGAACGCGACATCAAGGCTCGTCGCAATACGCTCCAGGAGATCAACCCGCTCGACGACCCGCAGCGGCACGACCAGCTGTTCACCGAGCTGGTGGGGCTCGAAGCGGAGCGCCGCGACCTGCTGCGCAAGGTCCTGGGAGACGGATAGATGAGCGACCACGACGCCACGACGACCGCCCCTCCGGAGGCTCCCGCCGCCCCGGCGGCCGCGGGGACGATCACCGACCTCTCCCCCGCACAGCTCGAGGTCGACAAGGTCATCCGCGCCGCGAAGGCCGAGGGGTCCATAACCGCGGCCGACCTCGCCGACAAGCTGTCGACGCTGGACCTCAACCCCGACGAAACCGACGCGGTCTACCAGCGTCTGATCGACCTGGGCGTCGACGTCGTCGAGGACGAGGTGATCGAGGAGGAGGAAGAAGAAGAGGCGGTCGAGGCCCCCGCGCCCGACGCCGACGAGGAGAGGGTCCGGGCACGCCGCGAGGTCGACATGGCGCTCAAGGCGCCGACGAACGACCCCGTCCGCATGTACCTGAAGGAGATCGGGCGCGTCGCGCTGCTGACCGCGCAGGAGGAGGTCTCGCTCGCGAAGCGCATCGAGGCCGGCGTGTTCGCGGACGAGCGTCTCGAGCGCGAGGCGGGCGAGCTCGGCGAGGACGACCTGTTCGATCTGAAATGGAAGAGCGCGGACGGCGCGCGCGCCAAACGGCATCTCGTCGAGGCGAACCTGAGGCTCGTGGTCTCGATCGCGAAGCGCTACGTGGGCCGCGGGATGGCGTTCCTCGACCTGATCCAGGAGGGCAACCTCGGCCTGATCCGCGCGGTCGAGAAGTTCGACTACACGAAGGGCTACAAGTTCTCGACGTACGCGACGTGGTGGATCCGCCAGGCGATCACGCGCGCGATCGCGGACCAGGCGCGCACGATCCGCATCCCCGTGCACATGGTCGAGACGATCAACAAGCTCCTGCGCATCCAGCGCCAGCTCCTACAGGATCTCGGCCGCGAGCCGACGGCCGACGAGATCGGCGAGCAGATGGAGCTCCCGCCCGAGAAGGTGCGCGAGATCCAGAAGATCAGCCAGGAGCCGGTCTCGCTCGAGACCCCCATCGGCGAGGAGGAGGACTCACACCTCGGCGACTTCATCGAGGACTCGGAGGCCGTCGTCCCCCTGGAGCGTGCGTCGTTCCGGCTGCTACAGGAGCAGCTCGAGTCGGTCCTCCACACGCTGTCCGACCGCGAGAAAGAGGTGATCCGGCTGCGGTTCGGCCTGGTCGACGGCCAGCCGTGCACGCTCGAGGAGGTCGGCAAGAAGTTCGGCGTCACCCGCGAGCGGATCCGCCAGATCGAGTCGAAGACGCTCTCGAAGCTGCGCCACCCGTCCCGGAGCCAGAAGCTCCGGGACTACCTCGAGTAGCCGGCCGTTCGGTCCGGGGCTCCTAGGGCTGCGGCGGGGGAGCGACCGAGAGGCCCGAGGGCCGGTCGTTGCCCGAGCTCCCCTTGACCTTGCTCACTCCCTCGCTCGCGAGGTCCTTCGCCTGCTCCAGGCCCGAGCCCACGGCTTCCTTCGCCTTGCCGGTCGCCTGCTGGAACCCGGGCGACGTCACGACGTTCTCGTACAACCGCTGGAGCTGCTCGTAGCGCTCGCGGCCCGCCTTGGCGCCGAGGACGTAGCCCGCTCCGAATCCGATCAGCACACCAAGACGACCGCGCATGACGACCTCCCGAAGTCTGTGGAGTTGGATGCCAGATCGTATGCCCGGGAACCCCGGCGGCAAATCCCCGTCCTCTCCCGGCCCACCCCCGCCTATAGGATGTGCCGGTTCCGTTCCGGGGTAGCTCAACCGGCAGAGCAACCGGCTGTTAACCGGTAGGTTGCGGGTTCGAGTCCCGCCCCCGGAGCCCGAGAGGCGGCCGCGAGGCCGCCTTTCTCGCGTCCGGTGGGCGGCTCGGCGCGGGCACGAACGAGGCTCCCCCCTCGTTACGATCGCGCGCGTGGGTGGACGAGACGACCTCGACCTCTACGGCCGCGGGGCGGCGCCCGATCGAGGAGTCGGCCGGGCGATGGCGCGGATCGTCGGCCTCCTCGTGGGGGCGGCCGTATCCCTGTTCGGCGTCGCGCTGTTCCTCCTGCGCTGCTTCGACACCTGCCCGGCGGACCCGGCGGTGAACACGTCGGGGCAGCTCCTCTCGGGCGCGGTCGTCCTTTTCGGCGTCGTGGTCGCCGTCTCGTCGCTCGCCGCCGGGACGGCAGGAGCCACCGGCGTGGCCCTCTTCGCCGGCGCCGCCGGGGTGTTGATCGCCGTCGCCGGCGTGGTCTCGTTCGCCCTCGTGCAGTCGGTGGCGAGCGTCGTAGCGGTCCTCGCGGGGGCAGTCGTGACCGCCGCCGCCCTCTTCGCGCTCAAGGGCGCGACGCGCACCCCGGACTAGGCTCCCACCTGGGATTTCGCGCTCCCGGCCCCCCGATCTAGCTAGTCAAGGACCCCCTCGACTTTCCCCTCCCAGGGGGGACCGTTGCACCCCCCAGGGGGATGCGGCCCCGGCACCCCGGCTGTCAGGGTCGGTTGAGCTTGTTGCTTGTTGTTACTTATTGGGGCTGGGAGGCCGGGATGAACCACCATGTTTCGGACGTCGACGTGGACGGGCTGTGGGCCGATTTCGGGGCCGATCCCTCCGGGAAGAACCGCGAGGCGCTGATCCGCCACTACCTGCCGCTGGTGGAGTTCCTCGCCGGCCGTCTCGGGCGCCACGTCCATGCGTCGTTCCGCGCCGACCTCTACAGCTTCGGCGTCGAGGGCCTGATGGACGCGATCGACAAGTTCCGGCCGGAGATGGGCAACCGCTTCGAGACCTACGGCTCCTGCCGGATCCGCGGCGCGATGAGCGACGGGATCCGCAAGATGTCGTGGCTGCCCAGGGGGGCCGAGAACCGGTCCAGCCGGGTGATCGAGACCGTCGTGCCGGTCGACTTCCAAGCGGCCCGCACGGCGGTCGGCGCGCGGCTCCAGGACTGCCTCAGCGACCGCACGGCCGCGACGCCGCTCGACGACCTCCTCCTGCAGGCGGACCACGACGAGGTGGTGACCGCGATCCGGGCGCTCCCCGAGCGCGAGCGGAGCGTCGTCTTCGAGCACTACTACGAGAAGAAGCAGCTGAAGGAGATCGGACGGGACATGGGCGTCACCGAGAGCCGCGTCTGCCAGTTGCACCGGCGCGCGCTCCGGATGCTCGAGGCGGTCCTGGTGGAGCCGGCAACCGCCTGACGCACGTGGCGTGGGGGGAGTGAGCGCGGCGGCGGCCCGGTGGGGCGCCGGGTCGCCGCCCGCTCCCACCCGCGTTTCTCGACCCGGTGCCCGCCCAAGGGCCGGATACGCACAACCACGTAGCCGGGCTTCTTCGGGAAGGGCTGCGTAACACCGTGCGGGGACAAAAGATTCGCGTGCGGTAAAGAAATCCGCCGATCCCACTTGTTCCGGACCATCCGGTCGCGACAGGCTCCCCACGTAAGTTCGACGGGCGCCGGCGTGGGGACCGGCAGGGAGCGACTGGCGTGATTCGGATCCGGGTGAGGCCGCGCAAGCCGCGGCCGCGCGCTGCGGCACTGTGACCGTCGCGGTTGCGGCCGACCGCACGACACTGCTGCGCAACCGCCTGCTCGGTGGCCTGCGTCCGCCCACGCGCGTCTGCCTCCTCGTCGCCCCGGCCGGTTGGGGCAAGACGACGTTGCTCGCGCAGCTGGCGGAGCTTGCGGAGGTTCCGGTCCTTCGGACGACCGCGCGCGAGTGGGACGGCAGTCGGCCGTTGCCCGGCCGTCCCGCCTGCCTCGCGATCGACGACGCCCACGAGCTCGACGCCTCCCGCGCTCACGATCTGGCGGATCTTCTCGACCACGGACCTCCGGACCTCACCTTGCTCGTTGCCGGACGCGTCGCACCGCCGGCGAACGTCTCGCGTCTGCGCGCGGCCGGAGAGCTGGCCGAGGTCGGTCCCGAAGACCTCCGCTTCCGCTCGTGGGAGATCGACGACCTCTTCCGAGACGTCTACGGCGAGCGCCTCGCTCCCGGTGAGGTGACGGACCTCGGCCGCAGATCGGGCGGGTGGGCCGCGTGCCTGCACCTCTTCCATGTAGCGACGGCGGGCAAGGCGGCTCGTATGCGGCGCGGGATCCTCACAACGCTGCCCCGCGGGCTCCGCACGATCCAGGACTACCTGACGCAGAACGTCGTCGACGACCTGCCCCGGCCGCTCCGTTGCTTCCTGGTCGAGACGTCGGTCCTCCCGATCCTGACCGTCGAAGCGTGCGACGGGTTGCGCGGCGCTCCCGGGAGCCGCGTCATGCTCGAGGACCTCGAGGACCGGCGTCTCCTCCGTCCGTCGCTCACCACGGAGTCGTGGCGCTGTCACGAGATGCTGCGCGACCACCTGCAGACCCTCCTGCTGCGAGATCATCCCGATCCCGCGGGAGTCCGGCGCCGCGCGGCGGACGTCCTCGAAAGAGCCGGTGCCGTCGGTGACGCCTTCCGGGTGCTCGCGCGGGCCGAGGAATGGGGAGCGGCGCGCAGCCTCGTCGCCCGGCATGGCGGCAAGCTCGCGGACTCCGTGGCGTCGTCGGGTGATCCGGTCCCGCGGGAGCTCGCGAGCGATCCGTGGATCGCGACGGCCGAGGCGCGGCGGCTGCGAGCGGAAGGGCGCTTCGATGCGGCCGCCGGCGCATACCGGCGGGCCGAGGGCCTGTTCGGGTCCGCACCGTCCGCGGAGACCGCCCGTGCCGAGCGGATCTCGCTGACGGCGTGGACCGAGCCGCTCCAACAACCGAGCGCCGACTGGTCCGGAACGCTGCGCGCGGCGCTTGGCGCCGCGCCTGCGGACGCTCCCCCCGGAAGCTCCGTCCACGAAGAGCTCGTAAGAGGCCTGCTCACGCTGGTCGCAGGCGAGGTCACCGAGGCGCTCCCGTCGCTGCGCCGGGTTGCCGACGACGATCGCTCGTCGGCTGCGACCAGCGTGGCGGCGAGCGTCGCCGTGGCCGCCGCGCTTTCGCTCGCGGGAGAAGACGAGGCCCTCGCGGCCGCCGAGCTCGCGGCCGACGAGGCAGAGCTCGCCGGGTTGCCCGGGCTCGTCGAAGTCGCTCGATCGACGTGCACTCATGTCCGGGGAGATCCGTCCAATCCCGTGGCCGCCGCGGTCGAGGCGCTCTTCCGGGGGATCCAAGCGTTGCGCCGCGACGCCGATGCCCTCCCGGCCTTCGACGAGGCCACGGCGATCGCCCACGCTCTCGAGCTGCGTCCGCTCGAGGCGTGGGGCCGTGCGGGCCGCGCGCTCGCGCTGGCGCGTGCCGGCGATCCCGTCGCGCGCAGCGAAGCCGCTCATTCGGAGTCGATCGCTCGTGTCACGCGCGTTCGCGGACCGCAGGCCTACGCGCTGCTCGCGTGTGCCGAGGCGGACGACGACCCTCGGCTCGCCGCCGCCGCAGTGAGGCTGGCGAACGAGTGCGGACTCGGCCTGCCCCTGCGCGAGGCGGAGCGGCGGATGCGTATCCGTTGCTTCGGGGGCCTGCGGGTCGAGGTCGCCGGCGAGGACCTGTCCCTCGAGGGGTTGCGACCCCGATCGAAGCAGCTCCTCAGGTTCCTCCTGCTGCACGTCCCGCGGCCCGTGCATCGCGAGGTGCTCGTCGACGCCCTGTGGCCGAATCTGCCGCCCCGGCGGGCGGCGTCGAGCCTCCATGTCGCGTTGTCTTCGCTGCGTCACGCGCTGGGCGACAGGGCCGAAGCCGTCATCCGCCGCGACGGCGACGCGTACACGGTCGACACGGGTGCGGCTCACGTCGATCTCGTCGAGTTCCGTGCAGCGACCGATCGGGGCGCCGAGCTCGCGGCCCTGCAGGCCGCGCTCGACCTCTATCGCGGCGACGTGTTCCCGGAGGAGGGCCCGGCCGAATGGATAGTGGAAGAGCGCGAGCTCCTGCGGGAGCGCGCGGTCCGTGCGGCAGAGACGGTCGCCGAAAGAGTCGTCGGCGACGACCCTCGAGCGGCCGCAGCGGCGTGCGAGCGCGGCCTCGAGCTCGACCGGCACGCCGACGGGCTCTGGCGACTGCTGATAGCGGCGTACGAGCGCGCGGGCAACCCGGCGGCAGCGCGCCGCGCGGCGTCACGCTACGAGGGGGTGCTCGCAGATCTCGGCGTCGCGTTAGGCGCGCGTTAAGCCGGCGGAAACGGCGCCCTGGTACGACGGCGGTCCGAGGTCGATCGAGGGGAGCGCCGTGCAAGAGCGCATCGCAGTCGAGGTGGACGCGCCGGATCCCATCCTGCGCGCGGGGGTCGTCGCGGAGGTTCGGGGACGGCCCGAGCTGCGGCTCGTCGAGCCCGGCGAGCGGGCGCCGGCTCGAGTCGCGCTCATCGTCACGGACGACGTCGGCGACGAGGTCATCCGGCTGGTGAAGGGGTTGCGCTCGAACGGGTGCGCGCGCGTGGTGCTGGTGGCCGGCCGGCTCGACGACGCCGCGATGCTGGCGGCGATCGAAGCCGGGGCTTCGGCGCTTCTACGGCGCTGCGACGCCAGCCCCGAAGCGCTCGTTCGCGCCGTGAGGGCCGCGGCGTCCGGTGACGGTGTGATGCCTCCGGACCTCTTGGGGAACCTGCTCGGCCAGGTGGGCCGCCTCCAGCGCGACGTCCTGGCCCCTCGCGGGATCGGGATGTCGGGTTTGAAGCACCGTGAGGTCGACGTCCTGCGACTGGTGGCCGACGGCTGCTCGACGGGCGAGATCGCGCGCCGGCTGTCGTACTCCGAGAGGACGATCAAGGCGATCATCCGTGACGTCACGATCCGCCTGGGCCTGCGCAACCGGGCCCACGCGGTCGCGTACGCGCTGAGGGAAGGGTTGATCTAGCTCGTGCTCGAGGCGGTCGGCGGTGCGCTCAGGGCATTGATCGAGCGGGACGCGCTGCATGGTTCCGGCGTCGACGTCTCGTTCGAAGCTCCGTCCAAGGCCTGGGCCGCACGGCGGAACAGCCCGACGGTCAACGTCTACCTCTACGACATCCGCGAGGACCTCGAACGCAGGCCGGGGGGGTACGAGGAGATCCGCCGGCCGGTCGACGGACGCGAGGTCGTCGTCGACCGCCGCATGCCGCCCCGTCTCTTTGCCCTGTCGTATCTGGTGAGCGCGTGGACGCAACGTCCGGAGGACGAGCACCGTCTGCTGGGCGCGCTGCTGTCGTGCCTGCTGCGCAACCCGGTCCTGCCGTCGGGCCTCGGGGCGCCGCTGCGCATGACCGTGGGTCTGGGGAAGTCGAAGGACCGTTCGGCGACCGAGCTGTGGGCCGCGCTCGGGGGCGAGCTGAAGCCGTCGCTGGACGTCGTCGTCACGGCGCCGGTCGACCCGGCGATGCACCAGGAGGTAGGGCCGCTCGTCACCGAGGAGCCGGTCGTCCGGGTCCACGACCGGACCGCCCGGTCGTGATCGTTCATGGCATCTCGTCGACCGACCTCCGTGAGTCGCCGGCCGTGTGGCACCTGCTCGCGCGGATCGAGCTCCTCGGGGCGCACGTAGCGGCGGCCGTCGCCCGGCGACGCGATTCGGACGACTGCGAGGACGACGACTTCCGCGGCCTCTACGTCTCGGACGCGTACGTCGACGCGCTCCTCTCCGGGAAGCCGGCGGCAGTCGAAGACGACGACGTCGTGTCGGCCCTGGTCGACGACGTGGAGGACGCCGCCGGGCGGCTCGAGCACGAGGGTGTCGACCTCCCGCTGCGAACGCTCTCGCGGGCCGGTCGCCTCGACGCCGTCGACGTCTCCCTCCTCGTTGCCGCGGTTGCGCCGGAGGTCGAACCTGCATTCCAGCATCTCTACGGTTACCTCCAGGACGACGTGACCCGGCGGCGAGCCGGGCCGGACCTCGCCCTGGAGCTCGCTTGCGGTCCGACCGGACCGCTCTTCGGGCGGTGGCGTCTCGGTCACGACGGAGCGCTCGTCCGGCGCGGCCTCGTCGACGTGGAGGACGCGGATCTGCCCTTCTCCAGACGTTCTCTCGTCGTCCCCGATCGCGTGGTCGGCTACCTCCTCGGGGACGAGACGCCTGACCCTCTCGTGGCCGCGCTCGCATACACGCCGCCCGTCTGGCCGACCGGCGCAGACTGCGAGCTCGCGCGAGTAGTGAGCGCGGGGGCCGCCCTGGTCTACGTGCAGGACCAGGAGGGTTCGGGGCTGGCCGCCGCGGCGGGCGCGGCCGGCCCGGGGTCTCCACTCGTCGTCGATCTCTCCCGCATCGAGTGCGACGACGACACCGCGATTGCCCGCGCTATCGCGATCGAAGCGATGCTTTCGAACCGCATCGTCGTCGCGGGCCCGGTGGAGGCTCTCGAGAAGCGGCCGGCACTGGTGCGGTCGCTGGCGGGGGCAGCGCCGCAAGTCGTGCTCGTCGGAGCGAGGACGTGGGACTCGCGCTGGACGCCGGATCCACCGATCGTCGTCCGGCCGCCCGCGGCGACTTCGGCCGAGCGAGCATCCTTGTGGCGATCCGCGCTCGGCGACGGTGTGGACTTCGACCCCGCGACAGCGACGGCGCAGTTCCGCCTCGGTCCCGACCAGATCGAAGCCGCGGCTCGGGGCGCCGCGGCGCGGAGCGCGCTCTACGATCGCTCCGTCACCGTCGACGACCTCCACGAAGCCGCCCGTCGACAGACCTCATCGGAGCTCGAACGGCTCGCGCGCCGGATCGAGCCGATGTCGTCGTGGGAGGACCTCGTCGTCCCGGAACCGGTCGAGCGCGCGCTTCGGGACCTCGCCGCGCGTGCGCGCTACAGGGACCGCGTCCTGGACGAGTGGGGGCTGGGCGCCCGGTGCGCTCGTCGCCGCGGCGTGGTCGCGCTGTTCGCCGGACCGTCGGGCACCGGGAAGACGATGTCTGCGGAGGTGATCGCGAGAGACCTCGGGCTCGACGTCTACGTCGTCAACCTCGCTTGCGTGGTCGACAAGTACGTCGGCGAGACCGAGAAGAACCTCGAACGGATCTTCGACGAAGCGGCACGGGTGAGCGGTGTCCTCTTGTTCGACGAAGCCGACGCCCTGTTCGGCAAGAGGTCCGGTGTCGAGGACGCTCGCGATCGCTACGCGAACATCGAGATCGCGTACCTGTTGCAGCGGATGGAGGCCTTCGACGGCGTCGCGGTCCTCACGTCCAACCTCCGGGCCAACCTCGACGAAGCGTTCGCCCGCCGGCTCGACGCAGTCGTCGAGCTCCCGATGCCGGACGACGACGCGCGTCTGCTTCTGTGGCGGGCGAACCTGCCGCCGCAGCTTCCGTGCGCGGACGACGTAGACCTCTCCTTCCTGACCCGCTTCCAGCTCTCGGGGGGGAACATCCGAAACGCGTGCCTGGCGGCGGCGTACCGTGCGGCCGCCGGCGACCGCGTCGTGACGATGGCAGACCTCGTGCGAGGCATCGCGCAGGAGTACTCGAAGCTCGGCCACATGTGCGTCGAGGCGGAGTTCGGGACGTACTACGAGCTGGTATCGGGGACCTGACGTGCAGAGAGAAGAGAAGAAGGGCGCGGAGGACCTCCCCGCGACCGGCGACGTCAAGGGAAAGAAGAGGGGCCGGAGCCGGCGCAGGAGCCGGCGCAGCGGAAGCAGCGGCAGCAGCAGCGGGAACGAGACCCCCGCGCGAACGCGGAGGCGGACGGGGAGCAGGAGCACGACCCCCGAACACGAGGACCAGCAGAGGGGCAGGGGGCGCACAGGTAGCCGGAGCCGTAGCGAGAGCCGGAGCAAGAGCCCTGAGCCGGAGCCCGAGCGGGAGCAGAGGAGCCGCAGAGGCAAGCGGAGCCCGAGCGAGGGTCCGGCCAGGAGCAAGAGCCCCAGCGCGAACGAGCCGGTGCCAAACGTCGCTC
>DATADL010000068.1:0-2701 GCA_036258555.1 Actinomycetota bacterium
TTCCGGTGGCGTCGTTGCTGTCGCCGCTCGTGTCGCCACCCGTGTTACCGGTGTCGCCGGTGAGGTCGTCGTCGTATTCCGCAACCGCGACCTCGCCCGCCTCCTCGTCGCGACGGAGCACGACTTCGTCGGTCGTCGCGAAGGCGGCCGCCGGGCTCCCGATGATCGCCATTGCAAGCGTTGCCACAGCCGTTCGTCCGAGCATCGTCTCTCTCCTTCGTCGGTGATCCATTCGATGAGACGAGGATGCTCGGCGGGTGTGAGACCTCGGTGAGAGGGCGATGAGAACGCTCTAATGGGGAGGTTCGTGAGAGAACTCTCATCGGAGGCTCACGTTCGTCCCACGCCGGCGGTGCAAGACAGGGGTGTGCACGTCTCGACGAAGACGAAGCGGAAGAGCGAGGACAATCCCGGGCTTAAGAGCATCCGGGCGAGGCTGCTGGGCGCGTTCGTAGCGCTGCTCGTGGTCGCGACCGTCGCGTCCGTCGTAGTCGTCCGAGCCATCCTCGTCAACCAGGCGAACGAGAGGATCGACGCCGAGCTCGTGCAGGAGGCGCGAGAGGTGAGGAGGCTCTCCACCGGCAGCGATCCCGAGACCGGCGACCCGTTCCGCGGACGCGTTCGCCGCATCTTCGAGGTGTTCCTCGAGCGCAACATCCCGGCCCGTCACGAGGCCCAGCTGACGTTCGTCGACGGCGAGCCGTACCTGCGAAGCCGCGCCGTGGTCCCCTACCGCCTCGACCAGGATCCCGAGCTCGTCAGCCGGTGGGCCGACCTGGAAGAGAGCGACCGCGGAGTCGTCGAGACGCCCGAGGGGCCCGTGGAGTACCTGGCCGTGCCCGTCCAGTCGGAGGGAGACACCCGCGGGGTGTTCGTCGTCGCGGTCTTCCGCGACCTCTGGCTCGAAGAGATCGAGCCCGCGATCGCAGGCGCCGCGGGCGTGGGCGCGATCGTCGTGCTGATCGGGTCGTTGCTTGCGTGGAGGCTGGCGGACCGGATCCTCGGCCCGGTCGAGAAGGTCACGCACACGGCGCGCGCCATCTCGGAGTCGGACCTCCGCCGGAGGATCGCGATCTCCGGCGACGACGAGATAGCGCGCCTCGCCCAGACCTTCAACGAGATGCTCGACCGCCTGGAGGAGGCGTTCCTCGCGCAGCGTCGCTTCATCGACGACGCGAGCCACGAGCTGCGTACGCCGATAACCGTGATCCAGGGGCAGCTCGAGGTGCTGGGCGAAGACCCGGAGGACCGTCGCAAGGCCCTCGAGATAGTGATGGACGAGCTCGGTCGCATGACGCGCTTCGTGAACGACCTCCTGCTGCTCGCGCGGTCCGATCGGCCGGACTTCTTGACCCTCGACAGCGTCGACGTCACCGAGCTCTTCGACGAGATTTTCGCGAAGGCACAGTCGCTCGCCCCGAGGCGGTGGACGCTCGACCGATCGGGCAGAGGCCGGATCATCGCGGACCGGCAGCGCCTGACGCAGGCCGTGATGCAGCTCGCCCAGAACGCGGCGCAGCACACGCGGGACGGTGACGAGATCGGGCTGGGGGCGGTAGTCGAGAACGGGGAGGCGCGCTTCTGGGTGCGGGACTCCGGCCCCGGCGTCGCCCCGGGGGACCAGGCCGACGTCTTCGAACGGTTCAGGAGGGGCCGAGGAGCGCGCGGCGCCTCGGACGGGGCGGGGTTGGGGCTGTCGATCGTCAAGGCGATCGCCGAGGCGCACCATGGGGACGTCGATCTGACGAGCAAGCCCGGTGAGGGCGCGACGTTCGCGATCCGGGTCCCGGTGGACCAGCCGCATCCGAAAGAGGAGCTACCTGCGTGAAGCGCATCCTGCTGGTCGAGGACGAAGGACGCATCACCTCGTTCCTCGAGAAGGGCCTCGCAGCCAACGGCTTCACGACGGCGGTCGCCGCGACGGGCGCGGAAGGGGTCGCGCTCGCCCGATCGGGAGAGTTCGACCTCGTGGTCCTCGACATAGGGCTTCCCGACAAGGACGGATTCGAGGTCCTCCGGGAGCTCCGCGAGCGCAACACGACCGTTCCCGTGATCATCCTCACGGCCCGCGACGCCGTGGCCGACACGGTCCAGGGCCTCGAGGGCGGCGCAGACGACTACGTGACGAAACCGTTCCGGTTCGAGGAGCTCCTCGCCCGCATCAGGGCGCGCCTCCGAGAGGATCGCCGTGCGGAGCCGGCGGTGCTCGAGGCCGGCGACGTAAGCCTCGACCTCAAGACGAGAAGAGTCTCCCGCGGCGACGCGACCATCGAGCTGAGCGCGCGGGAGTTCGCGCTCGCCGAGGTCTTCTTCAGGCATCCCGGCCAGGTGATGACGCGGGAGCAGCTGCTGAGCAACGTCTGGGGCTACGACTACGACCCCGGCTCCAACGTCGTCGACGTCTACGTCGGCTATCTCCGGAAGAAGATCGGCGACGACCTCATCAAGACCGTGAGGGGGATGGGCTACCGCCTGGAAGCGAGGCGATGACGGCCGAAAGCAGCCCGACACCACTCAACTCCGACCGCGACCAACGGCCCGTCGTACGCTGACACGCCGCCCCGGAGGGGCATTCCTCCGGACCACCGCAACCATCCGTTGCTTTGCGCCGTCTTAAGGGTAGAAATGGATGAACCCCGAGTCGAGGGAGCGCGACGCGTGCAGGCCATGGAACGAGACCGCAACGACCCCCAGCGGATGC
>DATADL010000069.1:0-12879 GCA_036258555.1 Actinomycetota bacterium
GGTTGCGACGGGCCTGCTTGACGAACTGCAGCATCACGTAGGTCGCGCCCGTGGGGAGGCGGTCGTAACAGAGCTCCCGCTGCTCGGGGTCGGCGATGTCGTTGCCGGCTCCGGGAAGCGACCGAACGACCCTCCTGATCACCGGGGCCAGGAACCGCAGCGGGTCCTTCGTGAGCAGGAACGTCGACAGCGCGACGATGCCGTCGACCTTCTCGGGGTGGTGCGCCGCGAAGTTCAGGCTGAGCGCGGCACCGACCGACAGCCCGACGAGGAACATCTCGTCCTTCTCGGCGGAGAAGACGTTGAACGCGTCCTCGACGTGCTGGACCCATTCCTCGGCCTTGCGGGCGTTCAGGTCCTCCCACGCGGTCCCGTGCCCGGGCAGCCGCGGGCCCATGACCGCGATCCCGCGCTCCGCGAGGTACTCGCCGAGCGGCCGCATCGATTGCGGACTGCCCGTGAAGCCGTGCACGAGGAGCGCGCCGACGGGCCCTTCGCCGAGCTCGAACTCCTCGGCCCCCTCCAGCACCTTGAACTCCTGCACGTGCGAGTCCTCCTCCGTAACGGTGGCCGGGTCTGCGGCGTCCAACGCTACATTCCGCTTCCGCCTTGACCGTCAGGTCAAGACTCGCGCCTTGACCGCCTGGGTACAGTCGAGACTCGGGGGCATCTAGAAGAGGGGCTGCGCGCACGCATGTACTGGGTCTTCAAGGCCATCCTCAAGCCGTTGCTGAAGGCGCTCTACAGAATCCGCGTAGAGGGCCTCGAGAACGTCCCCAAGAAGGGGCCCGCGATCCTCGCCGCGAACCACCTCTCGTTCCTCGACTCGTTCTTCATCCCGCTGGTCGTCAAGCGGCGCAAGGTCACGTACCTCGCCAAGGCCGACTACTTCAAGAAGTGGAAGACCGCGTGGTTCTTCAAGAGCGCCGGACAGATCTCGTGCGAGCGAGGCGGCGGCGACAAGTCGCAGCAGTCCCTCGAGATCGCGCTCGACGTGCTGAAGGAGGGGAAGCTGCTCGGGATCTACCCCGAGGGCACCCGGTCGCCGGACGGATACCTCTACCGCGGCCGCACGGGGGTCGCGCGCCTCGCCCTCGCGTCGGGGGTCCCGGTCGTCCCCGTCGGGCTCGTCGGGACAGAGAAGGTCATGCCGAAGAACGCCAAGCTCCCGCGGCTGTGGGGCCGGGTCGAGGTCGTCGTCCGCTTCGGCGAGCCGATCGACTTCTCCCGCTACGAGGGCAAGCAGAAGGACCGCTTCGCGCTGCGCTCGGTCACCGACGAGATCGTCTACGAGATCATGCAGCTGTCGGGGCAGGAGTACCGGGACGAGTACGCGTCGAAGACGCCGTCCGAGCCCATGCCGGAGCCGACCCGGTCGATCTACGTGGACGAGATCGACCTCTCCGAGGAGACGCTGGCCGGGTAGCTACGCCTCGGCCCAGCCCTTCGCCCTCTCCACCGCCCTCTTCCATCCGTCGTACCGCGCGTCCGCTTCGTCGCGCGACGCCTTCGGCGCGAACTCCGCGTCCACCGACCAGCGCTCCGAGATGTCCCTAGGAGAGTCCCAGACGCCCGCGGCGAGGCCGGCCATGTACGCCGCGCCCAGCGCGGTCGTCTCGGCCATCGCCGCCCGCCGGACGACGACGCCGAGCTGGTCGGCCTGGAACTGGCACAGGAGGTCCATGACGCTGGCCCCGCCGTCGACGCGGAGCTCCGCGAGGCCGGTCCCCGAGTCGGCCGCCATCGCCTCGACGACGTCCCGGGTCTGGAAAGCCATGGCCTCGACCGCGGCCCTCGTCAGGTGCGCCCGGGTGGTCCCCCTCGTGATGCCGACGTAGGCGCCCCTCGCGTACGGGTCCCACTGAGGAGCCCCGAGCCCGGTGAACGCGGGGACGAGGTAGGTCCCGCCCGCGTCCGGCACGGACTCGGCGAGCGGCCCGGCCTCCGCCGCGGCGCCGATTATCCCCAGGCCGTCCCGCAGCCACTGGATCGCAGCGCCCGTCACGAAGATGCTTCCTTCCAGGACGTAGCGGACGCCCTCGCCGAGGTCCCAGGCCGCGCTCGAGAGCAGCCCGTGCCCCGAGGTCACGCGCTCGCCGGTGTTCATCAGCACGAACGAGCCGGTCCCGTACGTGTTCTTGGCCATCCCGCGCTCGAAGCACGCCTGGCCGAACAGCGCCGCCTGCTGGTCGCCGGCGACCCCGCAGATCGGGACCGCCCGGCCCCCGAGGACGTCGCCGGCCGTCTCCCCGAAGGCACCCGCCGACGGACGGATCTCCGGCAGGAGCGACTCGGGGATGCCGAGGCGGTCGAGGATCCAGCCGTCCCACGTCCCCTCGTCCAGGGAGTACAGCATCGTCCGGCTCGCGTTCGACGGCTCGGTGACGTGGCAGGCCCCGCCGGTCAGCTTCCAGATCAGCCACGAGTCGACGGTCCCGAACGCGAGCTCGCCCGCCTCGGCCCGCTCCCGGACGCCGTCCACGTTCTCGAGGTACCAGAGGATCTTCGAGGCCGAGAAGTAGGGGTCGAGCACCAGGCCCGTCCGCTTGCCGAGCTCGTCCTCGAGGCCCTCGGAGCGGAGCCGCTCGCAGATCGCCGCCGACCTCCGGCACTGCCAGACGATGGCCGGCGCGACGGCGCGGCCGGTCGACCGTTCCCACAGGACCGCCGTCTCCCGCTGGTTCGTGATGCCGATCCCGGCCAGGTCGGCGGAGGCGGCCCCGGCGCCGCCGAGGGCCGCCTCGGCGAGGGAGCGGGTCAGGCCCCAGATTTCTTCGGGATCGTGTTCAACCCAGCCTGGCCGTGGGTAGTACTGCGACAACTCTGCGTAGGCGCGCCCGCGGACCGAGGCGTCCTGGTCGAAGACCATGACGCTGATCCCGGTCGTGCCTTCGTCGATGGACAGGATCAGTCCGGACATCGAACCTCCGTTGCTGGGGGCCGCAGCGGCTGCCCACTTTACGGATAGCGAGGGCAGGTGGCGAAGCCGAAAAATCGGGGGATGCAGCAGGGCAAGCCCCTTTCGGGCAAGTCCAGCCTGTCCGGCATCCGCCGCCAGATCCGGGCGGACCTCAACGCCGCCGGCGCCGACGAATCCCTCGCCTTCGATTGCCTCGTGGCGGTGACCGAGGCGTGCTCGAACGCCCTCGTCCACGGCCAGGCGCGCAGCCCCGGCTCTGCCCCTCCCGAGGTGAGCTGGGAGATCACGCCGACCCAGGCACGGTTCGAGGTCATCGACTTCTCGACCGAGGAGTGGAGCCGCACGATCCACCCCTCGTGGGACTCCGACGAGATCCCCGACGACATGTCGAGGCGGATCGGCGGGTTCGGGCTCGACATCATGCGGGGCCTGATGGACGACGTCGACATCCACCTGTCGAGCGGCGGGACGAAGGTGATTCTGGTGAAGATGCTGGCCCCGCCGCAGAAGAACGACCGGCGGGACGAGGAGACCACCCGCAGGGGGGCCTAGGCACGGCCCCTAACGCGCCGCCGTCAGCTCCCTCGCGTCGTCGGGGATGCGCTCGACGATCGGCTCGGCGTCGCCGGTCCGCAGCCGGCGCCTCCCGAAGACGAGCAGCGCGGTCGCTCCCCCTGCGACGAACCACCCTGCGTATGCGAACCACGGGGGACCCTCCGGCCGCGGGACGTCCGCGAGGCGCGCCCTGAGGGCAGCGATCCGTTCGGCCTGCTCGGCTTCTTGCTCGGCGTCGTCGGCCAATGCCCGCCGCAAGGTCGCGCCGGTCCGGCGGACGTCGTTGCGCGTCCGCTGCACGGCAAGGCTCAGGTCGGCTTCGGTCTTCTCCAGGCGCCGCATCGTCCGCGCGGCCAGTGCGTCGGCCGTGACCTCTACCCGCGCGGGGATGAGGTTGCCGAGCGGGGCCTCGCATCCCTCGTCGCACAGCATCAGGTAGTACGGCCCCGTCGTCACCCGTGGGATGTCGAGCCGGGCGTGCGCCTCCGCGAGGTTCGCGTCCCAGCCGGACAGGTCGACGGTGCCGATGCGGATGGGCTCGGTGAGCGGCGACCACCAGTCGCCGGGCTCGCCCCTGGACAGCGCGTCGTCCAGGGCCTTCTCGTCGAACTCCCGGACGAGGTACGCGTAGAAGCTCTGCGTCCGTGCGCGCTCGGCTTCTTCGAGCGTGTCGAACATGACTTCCCCGGCGTGCAGGGCGATCGATTCGCCGATGCCGACCGGCTGGCCCTCCATCCCGATGCTGGACCACCAGCCACCGGCGCGCGCCGGAGGCGCGAGGAGTGACAAGAGCAACAGGGCGATGACGAGAACCTTCGACGTGCGCATCGTTCGGCCCCCCGCGGGATCGTGAGGATTCGCTTCCATCCCGTTAGACGGTCCGGCCCGCGGCCAAGTTCGATGCTTACTTCTCGAGCAGGATCTCCGCCTTCACCCAGCCGACACCCGCGTGCTCCATCCCTATCGCCTGGGCCGCGCCCCGGCTCAGGTCGAGGATGCGCGGCTCCACGTACGGGCCCCGGTCGTTGACCAGCACGACCACGCCGCGGCCGTTGTACTCGACGTACAGCCACGTCCCCAGAGGAAGCTCCTTGCTCGCGGCCGTGTAGAGGCTCGAGTCGAAGACGTCGCCGCTCGCGGTCAGGTTGCCCTCGAAGCCCGGCCCGTACCAGGACGCGAGCCCCTCGAAGGTCACTCCGGTCCCGACGAAGCCGTCGGGGATGCCCGGCGACGGACCGGACGGGGACAGCAGGTCGAGGAAGGCCTGGTCCGGCCGGGCGGCCTGCGCGGCGGCGGCGCGTGCCTTGCGCTCGAGCTCGGCGACCTCGTCGGTCAGCTGCTCCAGCACCTCGCTTCTCTCGGCGAGGGCCAGCGCGGCCTCCTCCGCGAGCGTCTCGGCCTCGGCCTGTGCCGCGAGCAGCGTCTGCTTCCGCGCGTCGACGCGCGCCTGGGCGTCCTCCAGAGCCTCCTGCTCCGCGACGAGCTCGTCGAGGGCTACGGTATCGGCCTCCGCGGCGTGGCCGGTCGCCTCCGCCGCCGCGATCATGTCGGTCACGTCCTCGGCCGACAGCACCAGCGCGAGGCGGTCGGTCGTCGTCCCGGCCTTGTACGCCTCGACGGCACGCTGGACGACGACGTCGTGGGCGGCGTCCGCGGCCCGCTCGCGCTCGCTCAGCTCCATCTCCAGGATGCCGATCTCCGCGCTCGTGTCCGAGATCCTGCGATCGAGCTCCGCCTCCCGGCCGGACAGCTTGTCGAGCCGTGTCTCGAGGACGCTCACCTCGTCGCCGAGCGCCTGCGCCCGCGCCTTTAGCTCGGCGATGTCCGCGGCCGACGCCGGGACGACGACCGCTAGCGCGACCAGGGCCGCGGCGCCTGCCGCGGCGGCTGCGTGGAGGGGTCTCCTGGGGGTAGTGCTCACCTATTGTGTGTCGGAACGGCCGGTGGCCGGATTGAGGCTTTTCGAACCGCGAAGAGGAGGCGTCAGTGGCTCGCATCGGCATCCTGACTGGCGGCGGGGACTGCCCGGGGCTGAACGCGGTCATCCGTGCGGTCGTCCGCAAGGGCATCAACCAATACGGCCATGCGATCGTCGGCTTCCGCGACGGCTGGCGCGGCGTGCTCGAGGGCGACGTGATGGACCTGACGCGGGAGACGACGTCGGGGATCCTGCCGCGCGGCGGCACGATCCTGCGCTCCTCGCGGACCAATCCCTTCAAGGAGGAGCGCGGGGTCGAGAGGGTCAAGGAGAGCCTCGCCGCCGAGAACATCTCGGCGCTGATCGCGGTGGGCGGCGAGGACACCCTCGGCGTGGCGGCGAAGCTCGCGTCCGAGGACGTCGACGTCGTGGGCGTCCCCAAGACGATCGACAACGACCTCAATGCGACCGACTTCACGTTCGGGTTCAACACGGCCGTGCAGATCTGCACCGACGCGATCGACCGCCTGCACACCACGGCCGAGTCGCACAACCGCGTGATCGTGCTCGAGGTGATGGGACGCCACGCCGGGTGGATCGCGACGTACGCGGGCATCGCGGGCGGAGCGACGACGATCCTCGTCCCGGAGCGTCCGTACGACATAGAGAAGGTCTGCGACCATATCCGCCACCGTCACCGCATGGGGCACAAGTCGACGATCGTCGTCGTCGCGGAGGGTGCGAAGCCCATGGAGGAGGGCGAAGTGGTGCAGGAGGCCGAGACCGACGCGTTCGGCCACGTGCGGCTCGGCGGCATCGGGGTGCGCCTCGAGCGCGAGATCGAGCAGCGCACTGGCTTCGAGACGCGCGTGACGATCCTCGGCCACATCCAGCGCGGGGGGACGCCGACGGCTTTCGACCGCGTGCTCGCGACCCGGTTCGGCATCGCGGCGATCGACGCGGTGGAGGACCGGGACTACGGCAAGATGGTTGCGCTCCAGGGGACCGACATCGTGCGCGTGCCGATCGCGGACGCGGTGGGGACCCTCAAGACGCTCGACCCCGAGCTCTACGAGACCGCGGAGGTGTTCTTCGGATGATCGACCTGCGTTCGGACACGGTGACCCGGCCGACGCCCGAGATGAGGCGCGCGATGGCGGAGGCCGAGGTCGGCGACGACGTGTTCGGCGACGACCCCACGGTGAACGAGCTCCAGGAGCTGGTCGCGGGGATGCTCGGCAAGGAGGCCGGGCTCTACGTCCCGACGGGTTCGATGGGGAACCAGGTCTCGCTCGGGTCGATGGCGCGTCCCGGCGACGAGGTCGTCTGCGAGAGCGGCGCCCACTTCCTGCACTACGAGGGCGGGTCCGTCGCGGCGTGCCTGGGCCTCGTGGCGCGGCCCCTGCCCGGGGTGAACGGCGTGATCTCCGAAAGCCAGGTCGCTGCAGCCGTGCGACCGGGCAGCGAGCACAACCCGCGCACGGCCGTGGTCGCGATCGAGAACACGCACAACTCCGCGGGCGGGCGCATCTTCCCGCTGGAGACCGCTCGACGGATCGCCGCGACCTGCCGTACGAAGGGAGTCGGAGTCCACCTCGACGGCGCCCGGCTGTTCAACGCGCAGGCCTCGACCGGGACGTCCGCGGCCGAGTGGGCCGCGTGCGCCGACACCGTCAGCGTGTGCTTCTCGAAGGGCCTCGGCGCCCCGATCGGGTCGATGGTCGTGTCGACGCGCGACCGGATCGCCGAGGCGCGCAGGCTGCGCAAGCGACTCGGCGGAGGCATGCGACAGGTCGGCGTGATCGCGGCTGCGGCCCGTGTCGCGATAACGACGGGGGTCGAACGCCTCGCGGAAGACCACGCGAACGCGCGCCGGCTCGCCGAGGGGATCGCGGAGATCCATCCGGACGCCGTCGACATCGACGCCGTCGAGACGAACATGGTCTACGTCGACCTTCGGCCGTTCGGGATGCCCGGGCCGCGCGTGGTCGAAGAGATGCGAAAGGAGGGCGTGATCACGATCGCGCTCGCCGACACGACCATGCGTCTGGTCCTCCACCGCGACGTCTCGGCAGAGGACGTCGAGACGGCCTTGAAGGCGTTCCGGAAGGTCTTCGCCGCGGCCTGACGAACGGATCGTCCGTGCTTGCTCGCGTTTGCCCCGCGCGAGCGGCGGGAAGACCCCTATCACGATGGAGATCCATTTCTCCCTTTGCCTGCCGCGCGACGAAGAAAGCGTCCCGGTCGTACGGCACATCTGCCGCGACGCCCTGGGCGAGCTCGGCGTTGCCGGCGACTGCGTGGGGGACGTGGAGCTCGCGGTCACCGAGGCATGCACGAACGTGCTCAAGCATGCTGCCGGCACGGGCGACGAGTACGAGGTGACGGTCGCAATCGCGGAGGACGACTGCGTCATCCGCGTCATCGACTCCGGGACGGGGTTCGACCACGAGGCGGTGGACCGCGAGGCCGTGGTCGAGCACGGCTCCGAGAGCGGCCGAGGCGTCTTCCTGATGGCCGCCCTCGTCGACGACCTCAAGTTCACCTCGAAGCCCGAGCTCGGGACGGTCGTCCACCTCGAGAAGAAGCTCCAGCTGTTGGAGACGTCGGTGATCCGGCGCCTGCAGCGCGCGGCGGAGGCCGCGGTGCAGGCCGCGGACGGCGTACCCACGGTCTAGCTGCCGGCGACTGCGCGACCGGCCGGCGTTCCTATACTGATCTGGTTATGGCAGCCGCTCCAGACGTCGTCGTCGTCGGCGGCGGCGCCGTCGGGCTCGGGGTGGCATGGCGCTGCGCGCAGGCCGGCGCCCGGGTCAGGGTCTTCGACTCCAGTGGGGGCCGCGGCGCCACGTGGGCGGCCGCGGGGCTGCTCGCCCCGGTGACCGAGGTCCACTACGGCGAGGAGCCGCTGCTCGCGCTCAACCTCGAGTCGAGCCGGCGCTACCCGGCGTTCGTCGACGAGCTGGAGGAGGCCGGCGGTGTCGCGACCGGCTACCGCGCGTCCGGGACGTTGATGGTCGCGCTCGACGCCGACGAGAGCCGCGCCCTCGACGAGCTGTTCCGGTTCCAGACCGGCCTCGGTCTCGAAGTGCAGCGCCTGTCGGGCCGCGAGACGAGGACCGAGGAGCCCGCGCTCGCGCCTTCGGTGCGCGGCGGGATCCTGGTCGAGGGTGACCACCAGGTCGACAACCGCGCGCTCCTGGAGGCGTTGAGAACGGCGTGCGAACGCGCCGGCGTCGTCGTGGCGACGGACGCGGTCAAGGGCGTCGAGGTCTCGGGCGGGCGCGTCGAGGCCGTCGTGACCGGCGCCGAAGGGGCCGTCTCCTGCGGGAGCGCCGTGGTCGCGGCCGGGAGCTGGTCGGGCTCGCTCGAAGGCGTGCCGCCCGAGGCCGTTCCGCCCGTGCGGCCGGTCAAGGGTCAGCTGCTCCACCTGCGCGGCGAGTCGCTCGCGCGCCGCAACCTCCGCGGCGCGGACGCGTACCTCGTCCCCCGGGCCGACGGGCGACTCGTCGTCGGCGCGACCGTCGAGGAGCGCGGCTGGGACACGACCGTCACGGCCGGAGCCGTGCACGAGCTGCTGCGCGCGGCCTACGAGCTGCTGCCGGGGACCGCGGAGCTCGAGCTCACCGAGGCCGTCGCAGGGCTCCGTCCCGGGACGCCCGACAACGCACCGCTCATCGGTCCGACGCAGGTCGACGGGCTCCTCCTCGCGACCGGCCACTACCGCAACGGCGTGCTGCTGACCCCGGTGACCGCCGACGCGATCGCGTCCGTCGTGACGGATGGGGTCGTTCCGGACTGGGCCGAGCCGTTCCTTCCCACCCGCTTCGGGAAAGCCGCATGAGCGCGGTCGTCAACGGCGCGTCGCGCGCGCTCCGGGAGGGGACGACCGTCGCGGACCTGATCGCCGAGCTCGGACACGACCCCGCGGGACGCGGCGTGGCCGCGGCCCTCAACGGCGAGGTGGTGCCGCGCTCCGCGTGGGGCACTGCGGTCGTCGCGGACGGGGACCGCGTGGAGATCCTCGCCGCGATCGGAGGAGGATGATGGACGACCCGCTGGTGATCGCGGGCGAGAGCTTCTCGTCGCGGCTGATCATGGGAACGGGCGGGGCCTCGAGCCTCGAGGCCCTGGAGCGCGCGCTCGTCGCCTCGGGGGCCGAGATCGCGACCGTCGCCCTGAGGCGCGTCGATCCGTCGGCGCGCGGCTCGATCCTCGACGTGCTCGGCCGCGCGGGCTGCAAGGTCCTGCCGAACACCGCGGGCTGCTTCACGGCGCACGACGCGGTCACGACCGCGAAGCTGGCGCGCGAGGCCTTCGAGACCGACTGGATCAAGCTGGAGGTCATCGGCGACGACAAGACGCTGCTGCCCGACGCCGCCGAGCTGCTGGTGGCCGCGGAGGAGCTCGTCGACCTCGGCTTCGTCGTGCTCCCGTACTCGAACGACGATCCCGTGGTCGCGCGCCGGTTGGAGCAGATCGGGTGTGCCGCGGTCATGCCGCTCGGGTCGCCGATCGGCAGCGGCATGGGCATCCGCAACCCGTACAACCTCGCGATCGTGGTCGAGAGCACGGGCGTGCCGGTGATCCTCGACGCGGGGGTGGGGACGGCGTCGGACGCCGCGCTCGCGATGGAGCTGGGATGTGACGCCGTGCTGGTGGCGAGCGCGATCACGCGGTCTCAGCACCCGGCGGCGATGGCGGAGGCGGTGCGCAAGGCGGTCGAGGCGGGGCGGCTCGCCAGGACGGCCGGACGGATCCCCCGGCGGCTGTACGCGGATCCCTCGACGACGTTCGAAGGTTTGCCGGATTTGTCGTAGCGACGGACCGGCTCGGCGGGACGCCGGGAGAAAGCGGGTAAGAAGCCGGCATGCCGCTGATCATCGGCACGTCGGGATGGCAGTACAAGCACTGGAAGGACCGCTTCTACGCGGGCGTCCCGCAGCGCGCGTGGCTCGAGCACTACGCCGAGCGGTTCCAGACCGTCGAGCTCAACAACTCCTTCTACATGCTGCCGAAGGAGTCGGCGTTCGAGTCGTGGCGCAAGCGGACGCCCGAGGACTTCGTGGTCGGCGTGAAGATCAGCCGCTACCTGTCGCACATCAAGCGTCTGAAGGACCCGCACGAGCCCGTCGAGCGGTTCATGAAGCACGCTCGCTGGCTCGGGCCGAAGCTCGGCCCCCTCCTACTGCAGCTCCCGCCGACGCTGAAGATCGACCTGCCCGCGCTGGACGAGACGCTCGGGCTCTTCCCCGACGACGCGCGCGTCGCCGTCGAGTTCCGCCACGACACGTGGTTCGTCGACGAGGTAAAGGAGCTGCTGACGGAGCGGAACGCCGCCTTCGTGCTGGCCGACCGCGGGTCCCAGCCGATCACGCCGCTGTGGCGGACGTCGGACTGGGCCTACGTGCGGTGGCACGCCGGCAGCGCGCCACCGTGGCCGTGCTACTCGCGGCAGGACATGCTCGAGTGGGTCGCGCGGATCAAGGACCTGTGGGGGCCGGACGACGACGTCTACGCGTACTTCAACAACGATCCGGCGGGGTGCGCGCTGCGAGACGCGATCGTGTTCTCCGAAGAGGGGCGGAAGGCCGGCTTCGAGACGACGCGCGTGCCCGAGCACACAGAGGTGATCGTCGGAGAGCTACCGGAGGGATAGGGATTCGCTCGAGTACGTGATGTCGAGGGGGTCGATGACGACGCTACGCGGCCCCTCCTCGACGACTCCCGCCACGAGTGCGTCGAACCCCTCTCGACGCGCGATCGTGACGACGTCCTCGCCCGATCCCGCGGCGCAGTAGACCGCGTACCCGGCTCCCATGTTGAACGTGCCGTAGGCGTCGTAGTCGCTCATCCCGAGTGATTCGGCCATGAACGTGAAGAGCTCCGGCACCGGGGGCAGTGCCGTCAACCGGTACGTCAGCTCGCGGACCGGGCGCATCAGCTTGCGAAGCCCGTGGCCGGTGACGTGGCTCAGGTAGGTGACGGGGATCGACTCACCGAGCAGCGCCCTTACGACGCCCGCGTACAGAGCCGACGCCTCGAGTGCCGCGGATCCCAACGTCGCCCCGCTGGGAAGCCGCGTCTGGAGCCCGTCCGGCAGCTCGTCGCCCAGCTTGCGCACGAGCGACGCGCCGTTGGTGTGGAGCCCCGTGCTCGCGACGAGGACGATCTCGTTGCCGGGCAAGAGGTCCTGGCCGAGGATCGGATCCATGCCGTGGGGCACGCGGCCGACGGCGCTCCCCGCGATCTCGACGTCTTCCTCGGAGATCAGGCCCGGCAGGGACGGGGACTCACCGCCTCCCCACGTCGCGCCCGAGGCCTCACAGGCGGCGCGCCAGCCTTCGACGAGAGAGGCGAACCGACCCTGGTCGGCGTACCAGGTGGGATGTCCGGTGGCGAAGTACGCGCCGACGACCAGCGGTAACGCGCCGACGCAGCAGAGGTCGTTGACGACGGCCGCGACCGAGTCCACGCCGATCGCCTGGAAGTGGTTCGTCTCGGTGGCCTTCTGGTACTGGCGCGCGAGAACGCTCTTGGTGCCGAGGCATTCGAGGACGAACGCGAACTTGTCGTCGCCGAGCGAGAACACGAACGCGGGCTCGCCGCGGGACTCGTCCATCGCCTGGCCCCCGTGCTGCGCGAGCTGGGAGCTCGTCGCCCGGGCCGCGCCGATGGCGAGCCGCTTCGCCGCGTCGAGGACCTCGTAGTCGATACCGACGTCCCGGTATGGATCGGTCACGGGGGGTAGCGTAAGCCCGTGGGGCGAGGCGGCGAGTCGGTCCGGCGGCGGCGACGAAGCGCGGCGGCCGTCTTTCTGATCCTTCCGGGTTGTCTCGGCTCCGCCGATCCCCCCCGGGCCTTCCCCACGCCGGAGCCCACGCCGCGCTACGTGCGGACGGTGCCGGTCGGAGGCGAGGCGAGGATCGATCCGACGGGCGCGTTGCCGGTCAGCGGTCGCGTCCTGACGGCGAAGGGGAAGCCCGCGCCCGGGGTCGAGGTCGTCGTCGAGCGGGACGAGTACGGGCTCTTTCCCCGGCTGTGCCTCGTCGGATGCACGTTACGGCCTTGCGACATGCGCCTCGAGACGGTGACCGGCGCCGACGGGCGCTTCTTCGCGGGGATGTGCAAGCGTGCAGGACGCCAGCTCTCGCTCCTGCTGTCGCCTGCGGACCACGGCGCGGACGTGCGACTCCCGATCTACTGGAAGGGCAACCGCACGCTGCTTCCGGTCCTGCGCCTGTGGTCGCCCCGGGTGAGGTTCGATCCGGCGTCGGGGAAGGTGTCGTGGAGCCGCCTGCCGGCGCGCGGGTACGGGGTTCTCGACAGATACGAGATGGACTTCCTCCACGACGTCGACGGCGACGACCTCGGTGAGCGAGTGTGGTTCGCGTTCATCGCGGAGGAACCGGAGCTGGTAGAGCCGCGGGCCCTCGAGGACACGTCCGGCGAGATCGTGGTGAGGGCGTATACGAAGATGCGCCTT
>DATADL010000070.1:0-8895 GCA_036258555.1 Actinomycetota bacterium
ATCGTCAAGCAGTACTTCGGCACGATCATCCCGCCGGCCGACAACAAGTTCGCGGCCCTCAACTCCGCGGTCTGGTCGGGCGGGTCGTTCATCTACGTCCCGCCGGGCGTCGAGGTCGAGATCCCGCTCCAGGCCTACTTCCGCATCAACCAGGAGAACATGGGCCAGTTCGAGCGGACGCTGATCATCGTCGACGAGAACGCGTACGTGCACTACGTCGAGGGCTGCTCCGCACCGATCTACTCCAGCGACTCGCTGCACAGCGCGGTCGTCGAGATCGTCGTGAAGGACCACGGCCGCTGCCGCTACACGACGATCCAGAACTGGTCGAACAACGTCTACAACCTCGTGACGAAGCGGGCCGCCGCGCACAAGGGCGCCATCATGGAGTGGGTCGACGGCAACCTCGGCTCCAAGGTCACGATGAAGTACCCGGCGGTGTACCTGCTCGGCGAGCACGCCAAGGGCGAAGTGCTGTCGATCGCCTACGCCGGCGACGGCCAGCACCAGGACGCGGGCGCCAAGATGATCCACGCGGCCCCCGACACGCAGAGCGCGATCACGTCCAAGTCGATCAGCAAGGACGGCGGCCGCGGTGGGTACCGCGGGCTCGTCCGCATCGAGGAGGGGGCCGAGCGCGCGAAGTCCCACGTGATCTGCGACGCGCTGATCCTCGACGACCACTCGCGCTCCGACACGTACCCGTATATCGAGATCGAGGAGGAGACCGCCGCCGTCAGCCACGAGGCGACCGTGAGCAAGGTCTCCGACGAGCAGCTCTTCTACCTGATGTCGCGGGGTCTCTCCGAGACCGAGGCGATGCAGATGATCGTGCGCGGCTTCATCGAGCCGATCACGAAGGAGCTGCCGATGGAGTACGCCGTCGAGCTGCAGAGGCTCGTCGAGCTCCAGATGGAGGGTTCCGTCGGTTAGCCGGTACCGCATGCGGCTTGCCGCCGCAGCAATCGTCTTCGGCCTTTGGCTCGGCCCCCGGAACGCGACGCCGCGTCCCGTCGCGGTCAAGCCGTGGTGATGGACCCGATCAGGTACACGATCGCGCGCGCGACCGGCTGAACCTCCTCGCACGAGATCGGCGTCTCGGCGTTGACGCAAGCGTCCGTCCCGTCGCCCCCGTCTGCGGCGTCGACGCCGTCCTGTCCGTCGATCTCGTCGTCGCCCGCCCGGCCCTCGAGCCGATCGTCGCCGGCTCCTCCCGAGAGGACGTTGGGCCCGGACGTCCCGCGCACCACGTCGTTGCCCCAGCCGCCTTCCGCATTCTCGAACCCGGTCAGCGTGTCGCTCCCGGCGCCCTCGGCCCATCCGCCGTCGAGGTCGATCTCGACCGGGTCGCTCCAGTCGTAGTACCGAACCAAGTCGGTGCCCGCGCCGCCTGTGACGTCGTCGTCGCCGTGGTCCGCCGCCACCTCGTCGTCGCCGGCGCCGAGGACGACCGAGTCGTCGCCGTAGTCGGCCCGTACGAAATCGTCGCCGCCACCTGCGACGAACGAATCCGGGTGCCAGGCGCCTTCGAGCCGGTCGTCGCCGGGCCCCCCCACGAGCAGGTCTCGCCCGGCCCCGCCGAATATGAAGGGATCGTCGCCACCGCCACCGCGGAGCTCGTCGTCGCCGCCCAGCCCCCGCATATGGTTCGGGCGGGCGTCTCCGATCAGGACGTCGTCGCGCACCGACCCGTAGACGTGCTTGAAGCGTGAGATCCGATCGCGGCCCTCGCCCGTAGCGAGCCCCTTCCGCAGGTCGACCCGGACGCGGGTACGCGAGTAGATGAAGCTGAGGGTGCCGCGGCCGTTCCCCACGAGGACGTCGTCTCCCTTGTTGCCTTGGACGTACCCGCCCTGGACGCGATCGTCGCCCGGCCCTCCGTAACCGTATGCGTCGCCGCCGTCGATCCGGTCGGCTCCGGACTCTCCGAACAACTGGGCACTCGAGTCGGTGGCGTGCAGGCGGTCGTTCCCCGGGCCCCCGTGGCCATCGTCTTCGCGCGAGTCGACGCAGACGAGGTCGTTGCCCCTGCCGGCGCGCACCACGTACTCGCCGTCGTAGGCCGTGATGACGTCGTCGCCGGACGTCCCCCGTATCAGGTGGTTCTCGCCGTGCGTGATCGTCGCGGCACGGCCGAGACAGCGCGGAGCTGCCCCGGCGTCGCCGCTCGAGAGAGGCGCCGCGACCATCGCCGCCGCGACGACCCCGGCGCCTGCGCGCGCTAGTCGCATGTGCTGCCGACGCATGCGCCCGGCGATTCGTTCCTACAATCTGCGGACATGAGAGTCGTCGTCGTCGGTGCCGGGGTGATGGGGGCCTCGGCCGCCCGTGCGCTGGCCCGCGGCGGCCACGACGTCACGGTCCTCGAGCAGTTCGCGTTCGGGCACAAGCGCGGCTCCAGTCACGGCGCGACACGGGTGTTCCGTCTCTCGTACCCGGTCGCGGGCTACGTACGCATGGCGATGGAGTCGCTCGACCTGTGGCGCGAGCTCGAGCGCGAGACCGGCGAGGATCTCCTCCGCACGACGGGCGGGCTCGACGCGGGGAAGGTGCTCGACGACCACGTCGTGGCGCTCCACGAGTGCGGGGCGGAATGCGAGGTGCTCGACCGCGAGGAGGCAGCGGCGCGCTTCCCGTGGCTCCGGCCCGGCGAGGGTCCGCTGCTGTTCCAGGCCGACGGCGGAGTATCGTCCGCCGAGCGCGCGGTGCAGGCGTTCCTTCGCTCTGCCGCGGAGCACGGCGCGACGGTCGAGGAGAACACGAAGGTCGCCTCGCTCCGCGACACCGGGGGCGGCGTAGTCGTGGAGACGCCTTCAGGAGACCTCGAAGCCGACGTCGCCGTGGTCACCGCGGGCGGTTGGGTGAGGAAGCTGGTCGAGCCGCTGGGCATCGACGTACCGGTACGGCCGACGCGCGAGACCGTCGCGTACTTCGACTTCGACGAGCCCCGCCTGACGACGTTGGTCGAATGGGGCGACCCCTCGGTGTACTGCCTCCCCGGTGGACCGGGCGTCCTGAAGGTGGGCGAGCACCAGGCGGGCGCCACGACGGACCCCGACGATGAAGGGCCCGTCGACGAGGAGTCGGTCGCGAGGTTGAGCGACTGGGTCGCGCGGCGCTTTCCGGCGGCGAACCCGAAGCCCATCAACGCCGAGACGTGCATCTATACGAACACCTCGGACGATTCGTTCGTCCTCGAACGCCACGGCAACGTCGTCGTGGGTTCCCCGTGCAGCGGCCACGGCTTCAAGTTCGCGCCGCTGATCGGCAAGCGCCTCGCGGAGCTGGCCGCCGGCTAGGGCTCCGGCGCCAGGACCGGCCTCGCCCGCTCTAGCTGCAGCGCCGCAACCGCGCCGAGGATCAGCGCGCCGCCCGCGACCTGCATGGCCGACAGCGTCTCGCCTAGCCACAGCCACGCGATCACGCCGGCGAGCGGCGGCTCGATCGTCGCGGCGATCGCGGCCTTCTCCGACTTCACCTTCGAGACGCCCCAGATGAAGAGAAGGAACGGCACGAGCGTCCCGCCGACCCCGATGAACAGCACGCGCAGCACGTTGTCCGGGTGGACGAGGTCCTCCGGGAAGCCGCGCGGGATCTGGTACACCAGCCAGAAGGCCGCCGCGACCGCGAACGCGCGCGCCATCGCCGGGATCGGGCCGAAGCGGGCGCCGGTCGCTTCGTTCAGCAACGTGTACGTCGCGAAGAACACGGCCGCAGCGAGCCCCAGCATCAGGCCCACGCCGTCGAGGCTCCCGATGTCGCCCGCGGGCAGCTCGGACACGAAGACCACGCCGACGACGGCCGCGGTCAGGGTCGCGAGCAGCAGCGGCCGCGGGAACGTGCGCGTCCGCACCGCCGTCCACGCGACGACGAGGACCGGCGCCGAGTACTCGAGGACGAGCGCCACGGCGACGGCGAGCCGCTGGATCGCGAGGTAGTACACCCCATTCACCGCGGGGATCGAGAGCCCGAGCCCGATCACGGCGGGGGCCGTCTTGCGATCGAGGCCGAGGCCACCCGACCACGCCCCGGGGAGCAGCGAGAACCCGACGGCGGCCACGTAGGACCGGGCCTGCGCCAGCTCGATGGGATCGACCCCGGCCTCGAACAGGTCCTTCGCCACGGTGGCCGCGATGCCCCAGCAGGCGGCCGCGGCGATCACCGCAAGCAGGCCGAGGCCTGCCCCGGAATCAATTCGGTGGGAACCCGGTTCAGGCATGTTGAGCAGGGTAAACGCGCTCGCGGCCCCGGAGGTTAGGCTGCCCTAACTGGTAGGCTCGGGCCGCGCGTGAGCACCCCGCGCAGACCCGCACGAACCCCGACCCCGGGAGCTGATCCGACTCAGATGACCGCGAGACTGGACCGAGACGCAGTCGAGGCCCTGGTCGCCGCCACCGGCGAGCCGGGCTGGCTGGCCGAGCGCCGGATCGAGGCGTACGACCTCTTCGCCAAGCTCGACATGCCGGACCCCAAGAGGGAGGAGTGGCGCTACACGGACGTCAGGGGGTTCGACTTCGACGTCTACGCCGCTCCCGAGCCCGCCAAGCGCACGCTCGAGCTCCCGAAGGAGCTTGCCGCCAAGGGCGTCGTCTTCACGGACCTCGCCGACGCGGACCCGGAGCTCGTCAAGGAGCACTTCTTCACCGAGGTGCCGGTGGACGAGCACCGGTTCACCGCGCTCCACGGCGCTTTCCACTCCGACGACGTCATCGCCTACGTGCCTAGGGGCGTCGACGTCGAGCTCCCGCTCGAGGTGCTGCGCGACGTCGCGAACGGCGGCTCGACGTTCCCGCACACGACGATCGTCGTGGAGGACCAGGCCTCGCTCACGTTCGTCGACCGCTTCCGTTCCGAGGATTCGCTCATGCCCGCGCTGTGCTCGAGCGTCGTGGAGGTCACCGCCGGCCGCGGCGCGACCGTCAACTACATCTCGCTGCAGGAGTGGGGCCGCGGCGTCTCGCACTTCCAGACGCAGCGCTTCACCGGCTACCGCGACTCGACCGTGCGCAGCCTCGCCGTGAACCTCGGATCGAAGTTCGCGCGCACGCAGGTCGAATCCGTCCTTAAGGGCGAGGGGTCCTTCTCCGAGATGCTCGGCCTCTACTTCGCCGACTCCGACCAGCACTTCGCGCAGCGGACGCTCCAGTCGCACTCCGCTCCGCACGCGACCTCGGACCTCCTCTACAAGGGGGCGCTCAAGGAGAGGTCGCGCAGCGAGTACTCGGGGCTGATCAAGGTCGCCAAGGGGGCCCAGGGCACCGACGCGTACCAGGCGAACCGCAACCTCGTGCTCTCGGAGGACGCGCTGGCGCACTCGATCCCACAGCTCGAGATCGAGGCGAACGAGGTCCGCTGCACGCACGGCGCGACCGTGTCGCCGGTCGAGGAGGAGCACCTCTTCTACCTGATGAGCCGCGGCATCGACCGCGTCACAGCGCAGAAGCTCGTCGTGTTCGGGTTCTTCGGCGAGGTCCTCGACCGCATCCGGGTCCCCCAGGTACGCGACGACCTCAGCGACGCGATCGCCGCGAAGGTCGAGGGCAACCAGCGGCTGGAGGTGGCCGTCTAGATGGCGACGTTCCACGCCGTCGCGCGCCTCGACGACATCGGCGACGGCGAGATGAAGCAGTTCTCCGTCGCCGGCGAGCTGGTCGGCGTCTACCGCGTCGGCGACGACGTGTACGCGCTGAGCGACGTCTGCTCGCACCAGGAGGCGTACCTCACCGAGGGCGAGTTCGAGCCCGAGGACCTCGAGGTGGAATGCCCCCTGCACGGATCGCGGTTCAACGTGACCACCGGCGAGGTGCGGATCCTGCCCGCCACGAAGCCCGTGGCGAGCTATTCGGTCAAGGTCGAGGGCGGCGAGATCCTCGTGGGCCCGAAGAAGGGGAGTGGATGAGAGACATGTCGGAGAAGCTTCTTCACATAGAGGACCTGCACGTCGAGGTCGAGGGCCGCGCCATCCTCAAGGGCCTGGATCTCTCTCTCGACAAGGGCGACATCCACGCCATCATGGGGCCGAACGGGTCCGGCAAGTCGACGCTCGCATACGTCCTGACGGGCCGCCCGGGCTACGAGGTGACGGCGGGGAAGGTCCTCTACAAGGGCGAGGACGTCCTCGGCCTCGAGCCGGACGAGCGAGCGCACCGGGGCATCTTCCTCGCGTTCCAGTACCCGACCGAGGTTCCCGGCGTGTCGGTCGTGAACTTCCTGCGCACGGCGTACAACGCGATCCACCCGGACGAGCAGAAGAGCGCGATGCAGTTCCGCATGTACCTGCAGGAGAAGATCGACCTGCTCGAGATCCCGTCGGAGCTCGTCGACCGGTACGTCAACCAGGGTTTCTCGGGCGGCGAGAAGAAGCGCAACGAGATCCTGCAGATGGCCGTCCTGCAGCCCGAGCTCGCGATCATGGACGAGACCGACTCCGGCCTCGACATCGACGCGCTCAAGCACGTGTCCGCCGGCGTGAACAAGCTCGCCGGCCCCGACGTCGGCATCCTGCTGATCACTCACTACCAGCGGCTGCTGAACTACATCAGGCCCTCGACCGTGCACGTGCTGATGGGCGGCCGGATCGTGAAGTCCGGCGGATTCGACCTCGCCGAGCGGCTCGAGGCCGAGGGATACGCTGAGATCGCACGCGAGGCCGGCCTCAGCGCCGACGAGCTCGCGGAGGTCGAGGACAGGGAGCGGGCGAAGGTCTGATGCAGCGATGTCGCTAGACGCCGAGGTCGTCCGCAAGGACTTCCCGATATTCGAGACGCTCGCCCACGGCAAGCCCCTCGTCTATCTGGACTCCGCCGCGACGTCGCACAAGCCCCGGCAGGTGATCGACCGCATCGTCCGCTTCTACGAGACCGAGAACGCGAACGTCCACCGCGGCATCTACGAGCTCGGCGAGAAGGCCACGGCGGCCTACGAGGGCGCGCGCGAGGCCTCGGCCCGGTTCATCGGGGCGCGCAGCACGCGGTCGATCGTGTTCACCCGCGGGACCACCGAGGCGATCAACCTGATCCGCTACACGTGGGCGCGCGAGCACGTCCGCGAGGGCGACGAGATCCTCGTCACGGACATGGAGCACCACTCGAACCTGATCCCGTGGCAGCTCCACTGCCTCGACACGGGCGCCGTCCTGCGGCACCTCCCGATCGACGGCGAGGGACGGCTGCGCGTCGACCTCCTCGGCGAATACGTCACGGAGAAGACGAAGCTCGTCGCGCTCAACCTGATGAGCAACGTCCTCGGGACGATCAACCCGGTGCGGCAGATCGCCGATGCGGCGCACGCCGTCGGGGCGCGGATCCTCGTCGACGCGGCGCAGGCCGCGCCGCACCTGGCGTTCGACGTGAACGAGCTCGACGCCGACTTCCTCGCCTTCTCCGCACACAAGATGTGCGGGCCTACGGGGGCCGGCGTCCTCTACGGGCGCGAGGACCTGCTCGAGGCCATGCCCCCGTTCCACGGAGGCGGCGAGATGATCCGCGAGGTGTGGTCGGACCGGGCCACGTTCGCCGAGGTCCCGCACAAGTTCGAGGCCGGCACGCCGAACGTCGCCCAGGTCGTCGGGATGGGGGCCGCGATCGAGTACCTCGAGGAGCTCGGCATGGACGCCGTCCGGGCGCACGAGATCGAGCTGACGGCCTACGCGCTCGACCGGCTCCGCGACGCGGGGGCGGCGATCTACGGCCCCCCGGACGCGCACGACCGGGGCGGTGTGGTCGCCTTCAACCTCTCGGAAGTCCATCCACACGACATGGCGACGATCGTGGACCAGGAGGGCGTCTGCATCCGCGCCGGACACCACTGCGCGCAGCCGCTCATGCGCTGTCTCGGCGTTCCGGCCACCGCACGTGCGTCGTTCTACGTGTACAACACTCGCGACGACGTCGACCGTCTGATCGACGCGCTCGACAAGGCGAAGGGGTGGTTCGGCTGAGCCTGGAGGAGCTGTACAAGGAGGTAATCCTCGACCACTACCGCGCGCCGCGGAACAAGGGCCGGATCGACCCCCACGACGTCGCGCTCGAGCGCAACAACCCCCTGTGCGGCGACGAGATCGAGCTCTTCCTCCAGTTCGAAGGCGACACCCTCTCGGGCGTGGCGTTCGAGGGCAAGGGCTGCTCCATCAGCCAGGCGAGCACGTCGATGATGACCGAGAAGGTCAAGGGCCTCGCGGCCAAGGACGCCGCCGAGCTGGCCGAGTCGATCAAGCGGATGATGGCGGGCGAGGAGGACGGCGACGCGAACGCGCTCGGCGACCTCGTCTCGCTGAAGGGCGTCGTCAAGTACCCGGTGAGGATCAAGTGCGCCCTGCTGGGCTGGAACACGCTATTGGAGGGCCTCGCCGAAGGGGGTAAGACAGAGGCCTAGCCGTCTCGCCAGGAGGTGCTGCCGTGCTGAAGAGATCCGCGCTCGTCGTCCTGCTCGCCTGCGTCGTGGGATTCCTCACGGCCCCCGCCGCCTTCGCGGTCCAGCGGCGGGACCCCGCCGACACCGGCCTGAACATCGACATCTCGCTGATCAAGTTCGTCGAGGACCCCGAGGACGTCGCGACGCTCACGATCAAGACACACTCCGGCTGGAAGTGCCGCGCTCTTAGGCCCGCAGCGAAGACCTCGCTCAAGTGGTTCTTCGACGGTTCCGGGGGGAACGACTTCGACCTCGTCGGATCGTTCGTCTGCCGCCGGGGGACGCTGGTGTTCAACCTGCGGTCGACCGACGGGAGCAACAACTACGAGCCCCTCGTCGCGAAGCGCCCGAACCGCCGGACGGTCCGGGTGACGATGACGCTCGACCTGCCCGAGCTCGACTCGAACAACCTCGACCTCATCGCGAAGAGCAAGGACACGAGCGGCGAGACGTGCATCGAGGACTGCGTCGACCGCGCCCCCA
>DATADL010000071.1:0-6513 GCA_036258555.1 Actinomycetota bacterium
CGGCACGCCGGCGGAGTAGAGGGCCGAGAACGTGCGCGACCAGCGCGCGAGGGCGATCTTCTGGACGGTGTTGCCGATCTTGGCCGGGATGCGCAGCCGCACGCGGTCCCACTGCGGGCGGCCCCAGGCGGAGTTGCGCCACTTCTTGAACGCGATCGGGATCCCGATGAACATCGCGATCAGCAGGTACCAGCGGCCGGTCACGAACTCCGACATGCCGACGGTGAGCTTCGTGATGGCCGGCAGCTCGCCGCCGAACTCCTCGAACACGCCGACGAACACGGGGACGATGAACGCGATCAGCGCGAGCAGCACGCCGAGGGCGAAGACGAGCACGACCGTCGGGTAGGCCATCGCGGACTTGACCTGGCGGCGCAGGGCGTCGTCCTTCTCGAGCTGGTCGGCGATCCGCTCGAGCGACTGCTCGAGCACGCCGCCGGCCTCGCCGGCGCGGACCATGGCGACGTAGAGCGGGCTGAAGACCTTCGGGTGCTTCTCGAGCGCCACGGAGAACGAGAGGCCGGACTCGATGTCCTCGCGGACCGCGGCGAGCGTCTCCTTGAGCAGCTTGTTCTCGACCTGCTCCTCGAGGACGTAGAACGTCCGCAGGAGCGTCATGCCCGAGGAGATCATGGTCGCCAGCTGGCGGGTCATGACCGTCAGCTCGGTGGCCTTGACCTTCTTCGGCCCGATCGAGAGCTCCATGTTGAGGCCGGTCTTCTTCTCGACCAGCTCCATCACGGTGAGGCCGCGGGCCTTCAGCTCGTCGCTGACGGCCTGGCGGGACAGCCCCTTGATCTCGCCCTTCTCGGGCGTCCCGGCCGCGTCGACGGCCTTGAAGACGTACGTGGCGGCCGACATCAGGCAGCCACCGCGGAGAGCACGCCGGACTCGACGAGCTTGCGCATCTCGGCGGGCTCGGACGCGCGCGTCTCGGCCACCGCCATCGTGATCCTGCCGTCGCGGACGAGACCGGCGAGCGAGGCGTCCATGGTCTGCATGCCGTGCTGGCCGCCCGTCTGGATCAGCGAGTAGATCTGGTGGGTCTTGCCCTCGCGGATGAGGTTGCGGACCGCCGGCGTCGCGACGAGCACCTCCGCCGCCACGACCCGGCCCTTGCCGTCGACCGTGGGAAGCAGCTGCTGCGAGACCACGCCGGCCAGCGTCCCCGCCAGCTGAACCCGGATCTGCTGCTGCTGGTGCGGGGGGAACACGTCGATGACCCGGTCGACCGACTGCGGGGCGTCCTGCGTGTGCAGGGTGCCGAACACGAGGTGGCCCGTCTCGGCGGCCGTAAGGGCGGCCGAGATCGTCTCGAGGTCGCGCAGCTCGCCGACGAGGATGACGTCGGGGTCCTGGCGGAGCACGTGCTTCAGCGCCTGGCTGAACCCGTGCGTGTCCGTCCCGACCTCACGCTGGTTGACCACCGACTTCTTGTGCTTGTGGAGGAACTCGATCGGGTCCTCGACGGTCATGATGTGCTCGGCCCTCGTCGAGTTCACGATGTCGATGAGGCCGGCGAGGGTCGTCGACTTCCCGGAGCCCGTGATGCCCGTGACGAGCACGAGACCTCGCCGCAGCTTGGCGAACTCCGAGACCGACGGCGGCAGGCCGAGGGTCTCGAGGTTCTTGATCTCGAACGGGATGATCCGCATGACGCAGCCGATCGCGTCCCGCTGCTGGTAGACGTTCACGCGGAAGCGGGCCCGGCCCGGGAGCGAGTACGAGATGTCGAGCTCGAGCTTGTCCTCGAAGATCTCGCGCTGTCGCTGGGTCAGGATCGAATAGATCATCTCCTGCAGGTCCTTCGCGAACAGCGTGCGGTAGCCCTTGACCGGCCGCATCTCGCCGTGCACCCGGATCATCGGTGGGACGCCGGCGGTGAGGTGCAGGTCCGAGGCGTCGTTGTCCAGGACCGCCATGAGGAACGCGGCGAGGTCGGGCTCCTTCTCCTCTTCCTCTTCGGGCTCCTCTTCCATCGTTGCGGCCTCTACGAGGGGGAGGTCGCCCGCGTGCAGGGCCGACATCCCGTTGCCGTCGGCTTCGCCGTTGGACGCGGCGCCGGGGGACGGCACCTGCGCGGCCGCCGAGTACCACCGGTCGATGGCCGCGGCGAGGTCGGAGCGGTACGCGGCGGCCGGAGCCACCGTGCGCCCGGTGACCGTCTGGACCTCCTCGACCGCCGATCGGTTCGTCGGCTCCGCCATCGCGACGACGAGCGTCCCGTTCTCGACCCGCATGGGCAGCACGAGCTGCCGGCGGGCCACCTCCTCGGGCACGGCGTCCATGGCCTCGGCGCTGGGGGGGTCGTTGCGGGTGTCGAAGAAGCGGAGCCCGATCTGCAGCGCCCGGGCCCGTACGAGGTCGCGCTCGGTCAGCACGCCGCCTTCCAGGAGGACCTTCCAGGCGGACTTGCCGGTGTTGGCCTCCTCCTGAGAGGCGAACGTCAGCTGGTCCGACGTCACCAGACCCTGCTCGAGCAGCACGTCGGAGAGCTGCCTTTGACCGTTCGACATCTGCTTCGCTCCCTTTTTCCTTCTAGCCCCGAGGACCGGACGCGGGCCAGGCGGCAGCCCGGCCCCGAACTCGTATGCGTGCGCGCGTCTCGCGAAGAGACCGCTGGGTGATCTATCGGCCGGCGGAGGGGGCCTCTCAAGTGGAAAGGGGGCCGGATTCGCCCGGCCCCCGGGTTGTAGGGTTCCGCGGCGTATGAAGCGAGCGTTGGTCACCGGGGTGACGGGCCAGGACGGGTCGTACCTGGCCGAGCTCCTGCTGTCGAAGGACTACGAGGTCCACGGGCTGATCCGGCGCTCGTCCTCGTTCAACACCGGGCGGCTCGACCCCATCTACCGGGACCCCCACGAGAGCGGCGTCCGGTTCCTCATGCACTACGCCGACCTCTCGGACTCCGGGTCGCTCGTGAACCTGATACGGGAGCTCGAGCCGGACGAGATCTACCACCTGGGGGCCCAGAGCCACGTGAAGGTCTCGTTCGAGATCCCCGAGTACACCGCGGACACCACCGGGATGGGCACCGTCCGGATCCTCGAGGCGATCAGGGCCTCCGGGGTCGACACGCGCTTCTACCAGGCGTCGTCCTCGGAGATGTTCGGTTCGGCCCCTCCCCCCCAGTCCGAGTCGACGCCGTTCCACCCCCGCAGCCCCTACGGGGTCGCCAAGGTCTTCTCGTACTGGATGGCGGTGAACTACCGGGAGGCGCACGGTCTCCACGCGAGCAACGGGATCCTGTTCAATCACGAGTCCCCCCGGCGCGGCGAGACGTTCGTCACGAGGAAGATCAGCCGGGCCGTGGCCCGGATCAAGGCGGGGATGCAGGACAAGCTCTACCTGGGGAACCTCGACTCGAGGCGGGACTGGGGCTACGCGCCGGAGTTCGTCGAGGCCATGTGGCTGATGCTCCAACAGGACAAACCGGACGATTACGTGATAGCGACCGGAGAGTCGCACACCATCCGCGAGTTCTGCGAGCTGGCGTTCGACCGGCTCGGCCTCGACTGGGAGGAGCACGTCGAGATCGACCCGCGGTACTTCCGGCCGGCCGAGGTCGACTTCCTGCGCGGGGACGCTTCGCGGGCCCGCGAGCAGCTCGGATGGGAACCGAAGACTACGTTCGCGGAGCTCGTAGCGCTGATGGTCGACGAAGACGTCAGGCTGCTCGAGGACGAGGTCCAGGGACGCCTCGTCCGCCTCGACCGCGACACTTGAGGCGTTCGTCCCGTTTCGTCACGGCTTGCCCCTAGGACACATTGTCCAGAACCCGCTCCGGCATTTGGCAGATCGACCAAATATCAGCAACTCAAGCAGGAGCGGCCCCGAACCCGGAGAACGTGCCCGGGAAATTCAGGAAATCAAGGGTTCCGCCAGGCCCGATGGTTTCCCTCGCCGATCCGTGGGCATGAGTATTTGTTCGCCCGCCGACCGCCGATGGACGCCTCGCCTCCGGGACCCGCTCGATGGTTCGGGGAGGAACGAAGGGGACCATGAAAGCGGCGGGCGCGCTCCTAGGCGAGACGACGATCACGGCGGCGGTGTCGGACGCCGTCGAGCACCCCTACCCCGTGCTGCGGGCGCCGGCGTTCGAGGACGCCCGCCTCGAGGCGGGTCTGTCCGGGCTCTCCGTCGACGTCGCAGGCGTCACCCGCCGGCAGCGAGACGCCCGACGGACGTTCGGGTGGATCACGGCGGGGATGGCCGCCACCGACGCGCTCTCGATCGCGCTTGCGCTGTTCCTCGTGGAGTTCGTGCTGCTCGGGGGCCGCGAGATCTTCCTGGGCGTCGCGCCGACGCTGATCCTCTTCACGGTCCCGTTCGGTTGGGTCGCGACCTTCTTCGTCTTCGGCCTGTACGCCCCGCGTCACCTCTCCGCGGTGGACGAGTTCCGCCGGATCATCGGCGCCAGCAGCTTCGGGCTGGTCGCGATGGTGATGGGCGGCTTCTGGTCCGCCACCGAGATCGGCCGCTCGACGATCGGCATCACGTGGGCGCTTGCGCTCGTCTCGGAGCTGCTCACGCGCCGGGTCTGGAGGCTCGAGGTCCGGCGCCGCAGGACCGAGGGCACCCTGGCGATGAGGACGCTGATCGTCGGCACGAACGACGAGGCCCTGCGGCTCGCGTCCGAGCTCGAGACCCGCGGGTCGGGGTTCTCTCCCGTCGGGTTCGTCGCGGCCGCGAGCACCAACGTCCAACCGTCGGGGATCGACGTCGTGGGCGGGATCCACCGTCTCGCCGACGCGATCCGGGAGCGCGACGTCGAGAGCCTCTTCGTCGCCTCGTCGGCGGTCCGGTCCGACGAGATGCTCAACGTGCTGCAGGCCGCGCGGCAGGCGAACGTCGACGTCCGCATCTCCGCCCAGATCCCGGAGATCCTCGCCTCGCGGGTGGCGATCCAGAACGTGGGGAGCTCGATGGCGCTGGCGGTGCGGCCGCTGCAGCTCTCCCGTGCACAGCGCCTCCTCAAGCGCGCGTTCGACCTCGTGGTCGCGGGAGCGGTCCTCGTCGTCACGCTCCCCGCGTGGGCCGTCATTGGAGCCTGCATCCGGCTGACGTCCGCCGGGCCGGCCTTCTTCACGCAGACCCGCGTCACGCAGGGGGGCCGCACGTTCCGCATGATCAAGTTCCGCACGATGGTCACGGACGCGGAGGCGCGCGGAATCGAGGTCGACACGTCGCAGGCGTTCTTCAAGATGGCCGACGACCCGCGCATCACGCGCATCGGACGGTTCCTGCGCAAGACCAGCCTCGACGAGCTCCCACAGCTCGTCAACGTGATCAAGGGCGAGATGAGCCTCGTGGGCCCCCGCCCGCTGCCCGAGGACCAGGTCGCCGCGCACCCCGAGCTGCTCAGCGGGCGGCTGGAGGTGCAGGCCGGGATGACCGGGTGGTGGCAGATCCAGGGGCGCAGCGACGTCTCGCCGGAAGAGGCCGTCCGGATGGACGTCTTCTACATCGAGAACTGGTCGCTGTCGCTGGACCTCTACGTCCTCGCCCGAACGGCGGGGGTCGTGCTGGCCCGCAGCGGCGCCGTCTAGCTAGACGACGACCCGGAGGATCTCCTCGATCGAGGTCAGGCCCATGCGGGCCTTCTCCATCCCGTCGGTGCGCAGCGTGATCATGCCCTGCTCCCTGGCGACCCGGCCGATGGTCTCGGCCGACGCGTTCTCGGCGACGAGCCTCTCGATGTCCTCGCTCACGGGCATCAGCTCGTGGATCGCCATCCGGCCCTTGTAGCCGGTGTTCCCGCAGGACGTGCAGCCGACCGGGCGGTAGAGCTTCGGAGGCTCCTGGTCGGGGTCGAACGGGAACTTGGCGTGCTTCAGCTCGTCGATCGACGGCGCGTACGGCTCCTTGCAGCGGTCGCAGAGCTTCCGGGCGAGTCGCTGGGCCAGCACGGAGTCGAGCGACGAGGCGACGAGGAAGGGCTCGATGCCCATCTCCACGAGCCGGGTCAGTGCCGACGGCGCGTCGTTCGTGTGCAGGGTCGAGAGCACGAGGTGACCGGTCAGCGCGGCCTCGACCGCGATCTGGGCGGTCTCCCGGTCGCGGATCTCACCGATCAGGACGATGTCGGGGTCGGACCGCAGTATCGAGCGCAGCGCCGAGGCGAACGTGAGGCCCGCCTTCGGGTTCGTCTGCACCTGGTTGATCCCCGCGAGCCGGTACTCGACCGGGTCCTCGACCGTGATGATGTTCACGTCGGGCTTGTTCTTGATGTTCAGCGTCGCATAGAGCGTCGTCGACTTGCCCGAGCCCGTAGGGCCGGTCACGAGGATCGCCCCGTACGGCTTCATGTAGCTCTCCCGGAAGCGCTGGAAGTTCTCGGGGAGGAAGCCGAGGTCCGACAGCTGCAGCAGGACGCTCGACTTGTCCAGGATCCTCATGACGATCTTCTCGCCGTGGACCGTGGGCAGCGTGGCCACGCGGATGTCGATCTGCTTGCCCTGCAGGACGAGGCCGATGCGGCCGTCCTGTGGGATGCGCCGCTCTGCGATGTTG
>DATADL010000072.1:0-8021 GCA_036258555.1 Actinomycetota bacterium
GACCCCTACGCCCGCCGCCTTGTCGACCGGGGACCGTCTATCTCGTGGAGACGCTGATAGGTGTCGCCGAGCCGCTGCGGTTTCCGTGGTTGTCGATCGCCGTGACCGTGTACCAGTACTCCGTCGCCCGTCGGAGAGACGTGTCGTCGAAGGTGAGGTCGCTCGTAGAGCCGACGACCGTGAAGGAACCTTCCTCGCCCGTGGTGCTCCGCGAGATCTCGTACCCGACGACGTAGCTCTCGCCGAAGGCGAACGACTTGTCCCAGCCGAGCGTGACCTTCGTCTTCCGGCCGAGTCCCTCGAGGTCCGCCGGCGTGGACACGCCGTCCCGGCATGGATCGAAGTAGCCGTCGTAGTGGCTGTACACGCACTGGTGCGTTCCACTGAGCGGTTCGATCCTCTGCGTCGTTCCGAGGGGCTCCTCGCTGTGCACCTGGCCACCGAGGGTGTAGGTGACCCCCAACCGGGCCTCGAAGGCGACCGCGAGGTCCCGGATCACAACGGCGAAGCACGGGTCCCCGCATCCTTCGTAGTGCCGGATCCGAGGCTCGCCCGTCAGTGCAGCGTCGGCCCGGACACAGATCTTCACGTCCTTGATCCCCGGGATGTCCCTTCCGAGGATGCTCTGGTTGTTGACACCCGCCGGAACCGGGACGCACTGGTCCGGTGCCGCCGACGACGCTCCCGCAGCCGGGATCCACGCGATTGCTCCAGCAACCACCGCAAGAGCGATTCCCTTCTTGTAAGCGCCCATGTCCGCTCCTCCTGGCTCGCCGCCGCCCCCAGCGGGCGACCTAGGAGAGATGCTCGTGGAGAGGAGGGGCCGATGCGGTCGGCCGCCCGACTATCCGGAAGTTAGGTTGCCGACACCTCAGCCGTCGGCCAGGCGTTCGAGGGCGGCCTGGTTGCGGATCGTCAGGTGCCGGCTGTCGAGCGAGATGTAGCCGCGGCTCTCGAACGTCCTGAGGATCTGGTTGATCGTCGGACGGGACCCGCCGACCATCGACGCCATCTCGTTCTGCGTCATCTGGAGATCTATGGGGTCGTTCGCGGACCCCGCGTCGCCGAGGGCCAGCAAGAGCTTCGCGACGCGACCGTGGAGGTCGAGGAAGACGAGATCCTCCGTCCGCTCCTGCAGGCGCCGCAGAAGCCCCCCGACCGCCCGAAGGTAGGCGTGGAGGAGGGCCGGCAGCTCGCCGAACAGCTCGAGCAGGTCCGCCCGGGCGATGGCGAGAACGGTCGCCGGCTCGACCACTTCGGCCGACGCGGAGCGGGGACCCCCGTCGGCCACGCCGACGAGCCCCAGGACGTCGGGGGCGGCGACCCGGCCGAGGTGCAGCTGGTCGCCCGCCGCCGAGTCGACGTACAGCTTGACGGAGCCGGAGAGCAGCACGTAGAGGTGGCGTGACTCGTCGCCGGCGTGCAGGAGGATCTGACGCTTCCGGAAGGTTCGCTCGACGCCGCGCGCGGCGACGCGTTCGAGCCCTTCGGGGGTGAGCTCCGAGAACAGCTCGGTCCTCGCCAGCACGTCGGTGACCCGCATCTCCGAATCCTTTCGGCGGCTCTCGTTCGAGTCCTCCGCAGTCCGCGTTGCAGCGCGAATAGGCTGCTCGTGCCCTCGAATTCACTTTCGGACATGTGGCCGCGGGCGGGGACCGCGCCGTTAATATGACGCCCTGATGGCCGTGCGCGAACGCATCTACAAAGTGACCGACGCGCCCATGACCTGGACCAGAGCCATTGTCCTGGGGCTCGCCCTGTTCGTTCTGGCGACGCTCCTGCTGGGCCAGGCCCCCTCGTACATCATCTACACGTTCGACCGCTACGTCGCCGAGATCATCGAGTTCTCGGCGAAGGTCCCCGGCGTGAACGACGAAGGGCTCAACGCGAAGCAGGTCGCCATCGTCCGGGACATCGTCGCCAACACCGTCCAGAACGCGTTCCTCATCGCGTTCCTCGCCGGCGCCTACTTCTGGCAGAAGTCGAAGCAGAAGAGGACGGGCGCCAAGGGTCCGACGGACCCCGTCAAGGGCTACATGCCCGGGAAGTAGCCCATGCCCACCGCGCCCGAGCCGAAGAAGATGGAGATCATCGAGAAGCCCATCTTCCGTACGGACTACGAGATGGAGATGGTCGACCAGGACTGGCTGAAGAGCGCCGTCAAGCCGAAGCGCTTCATCGACTTCATCCCCGAGCAGTGCATCCTCTGCGAGGGCTGCGTCGACATCTGCCCCTGGTACTGCATCTTCATGGTCGACCCGACCGCGGTCGAGGAGTCGGGCAACGTCGAGCTCGCCCGGCAGATGGGTTCCGACGACATCCTGTTCCTGATCGACGACAACGCCTGCACCCGCTGCAACCTCTGCGTCGAGCGCTGCCCCACAGGGGCGATCGTCCAGAGCGAGGTGCAGGGCGGCAAGAAACGCGGCGCGCGTTCCCTCGGTACGGTGTCGCAGTCCCAGAGAGCTTCGTAGCAGACAGAAAGGCGAACATCGGTGGCGAAGGCTGAAGGGCGGTTCAACCCTCGGGAGCGCATGTCGGCCGTCATGGACATGCTCCACGGCAGCCAGCTGTGGCGCGCGATCTTCCGCCCCGGCTCGATCTTCCGCCGCGGCTACGCGGACTCGCCCCGCAACCGCGCCTACGTCGTGATGAACTCGCTGCTGTACCACCTCCACCCGGTGAAGGTGAAGCGGCACGGGATCAAGCTCTCCTACACCCTGTGCCTCGGCGGCCTCTCGTTCTTCCTGTTCATCCTGCTGACGATCACCGGCATCTACCTGATGTTCTTCTACCGTCCGTCGGTCGAGGTCGTGTACTCGGACATGCAGCGCATCCACACGCAGGTGTCGTTCGGCCTCCTCGTCCGGAACCTCCACCGGTGGGGGGCCCACCTGATGACGATCAGCGTGTTCCTCCACATGGCCCGCGTCTTCTACACCGGCGCCTACAAGCCGCCGCGGGAGTTCAACTGGATCGTCGGCGTCATCCTGCTGCTGCTGACGCTGCTCCTCGCCTTCACCGGCTACCTGCTGCCGTGGGACCAGCTCGCGGTGTGGGCCGTCACGGTCGGCACGGAGATGATGAAGAACACACCGGTGATCGGGGACCAGGTCCAATTCGCCTTGTTAGGCGGTCCCATCATCGGGGCCGAGACGCTGCTGCGCTGGTACACGCTCCACGTCCTGTTGCTCCCGTTCGTGATCGTGATCTTCATCTCCATCCACTTCTGGCGAGTGCGCAAGGACGGAGGTATCTCCGGCCCCATGTAGGGGGGAGTCGAGCCGATGCCCACACCCGACGAGGTATACGAGCAGGTACTGGCCGAGGAGACCGCGAAGGGCTCCTCGCCGGCGGTCGCACAGGCGCGCGCGAAGGCCGCCCGGGTGCGCGCCTCGCGCGGCGCGAAGGACCCCTCGAAGCCGGACTCCGCGACGGCGCCGCGCAAGGCGCCCGCAGGCGAGGGCGCGGCCCAGGCGAAGCCGGCTGAGGGTGGAGGAGGGCCTGCCGAGGCGAAGCCGGCTGCGGCCGCCGCCACCGCCAAGCCAGCCGCGGCCGCGGGACGCCCCGCGGCGCGCGCAGCCGGCGGGGGCGGCGGCGCGAAGAAGGCGGTCGGCAACGGTGGCCCGGCCGTCCCCGAGCGCGTGCAGAGGCTCCTCGCCGTCGTCAAGCCCGAGGCCATCCAGAAGGTCGAGCGCCGGCCGATGGACCGCGTCAACGTGTGGCCGCACCTCATGGCGGCCGAGTTCGTGTCGCTGCTCGTCGTCCTCGCCGCGGTGACGTTCTTCTCGATCGCGGTCGACGCCCCGCTGCGCGAGCTCTCGAACTTCAACCAGACCCCGAACCCCTCGAAGGCGCCGTGGTACTTCCTCGGCCTCCAGGAGCTCCTGCGCTACTTCCACCCTCAGGTCGCCGGGGTCACGATCCCGCAGGTCATCATCATCATCCTGTTCGCCTTCCCGTTCATCGACCGGAACCCGTCGACGCGACCGGACGACCGCAAGCTCGCGATCGTGATCTTCTCCTTCTTCATGCTGAGCTTCGCGGTGTTGACGACGATCGGCATGTTCTTCCGGGGCCCCGGGTTCAACTGGGTCTACCCGTGGGAGAGCGGCATCTTCTTCGAGCTATGACCCAGACGTTGCACGAGCACAAAGGAGTTGATCGCAGGTGAGCCCGGCAACCGTCGCTCTTCTGCTCGTCGCGGCCGGCATCGTGGGCTTCGCGCTGTTCATGCTGAACGTGACGGTGCGTCGTCAGCGGCAGGACCGGGCCGCGGCGGGTCACGGGCAGAGCGGTCCGCCGTCGACCGACGTCGAGCCGAAGCCGGCGATCCGGCCGCAGCAGGACACCGAGGGCAAGGCGGGAAAGCCGGACGTCACCGTCGAGACGGTGCCGAAGACGCAGCGCAAGCCCCTCACGGCCGAGCAGATGTCGATCTCGCGGCGCCAGTTCCTCAACCGGTCGTGGACGGCGTCGTTCGCCGCGTTCCTCGGCTTCTTCGGGATGGGCTCGCTGTCGTTTCTGTGGCCGAAGCTCACCGGAGGGTTCGGGACGAGGATCAACGCAGGCAACTACGACGACATCCTGTCGCAGGTCGGGCCGGAGAACGGCTTCAAGCCGCTGTTCATCCCGGAGGGCCGCTTCTACCTCGTGTACTACGAGGGCACGGGCGAGTCCCCGGTGTACGCAGCCACCGGCGCGGTCGACACGAAGCTGCAGGCGCTGTACCGCAAGTGCGTGCACCTGGGGTGCTCGGTCCCCCATTGCGACACGTCGATGCTGTTCGAGTGCCCCTGCCACGGCTCGAAGTACCAGCTGACGGGCGAGTTCTTCGCCGGCCCCGCGCCGCGGGGCCTCGACCGGTTCCCGATCGCGGTCGAGGGCACGGCGGTGATGGTCGACACGGGGAGCCTGCAGACGGGGCCCCCGCGCGGCACGTCGACCTGGGAGAGGTTTGCGGAACCGACCGGCGCCTACTGCGTGCCGGTGTAGGGCGGGAGACGAATCGTGTCCGGGAAGGCGGCTTAGGTGTCATCGAGCGACGTACTGACCCTCGCGTTGGTGGTCATCGTGCCGTCCGCGCTGATGTGGGCGATCTTCCTCGCGCGCAGCGGACGCCCGGGGCGGGGGCCGCGCCCGCAGATCGGCATCCCGCAGGCGTTGCGCCCGGGCCAGCCCGACGAGCAGCTGGAGGGGCCGAGGCTCGACAGGATCCTCGCCGGCGGGGTGATGGCCACGGTCGCGCTGGCGATCTTCGTGCCGGCCTACTGGCTTCCGGAGGCCGACCGCCAGGCCTCGTTCCAGGAGCGCTTCGACGAGGAGTCGCTGCACCGCGGCGAGCTGATCTTCGCCGACCCGCCGATCCTCCCCGAGGACGCGGCCGCGTCGGAGTACAAGGAGCTCGAGCGCGCGATCTCGCTGGGGATGAACTGCGCGTCGTGCCACGGCCCCGAGGCCGGCGGCGGCACGGCCCCCCGCACCGACCCCGAGACGGGCGAGGAGATCATCTTCTACGCGCCGCCGTTGACCACCGTGTTCCATCGTTGGGACGAGGAGATCGTGAAGTTCACGATCGAGCGCGGGCGGCCCGGCACGCCGATGCCGGCGTGGGGCGTCGAGTTCGGCGGTCCGATGACCGAGCAGATGGTGCAGGACGTCATGGCCTGGCTGAAGAGCATCCAGGAGCCGCCTCCCGAGCTGCCGGAGGCGTGCAACGACCCTCTCGCCGACGACGCGCTCTCGTGCTCGTCCGGCAAGGAGATCTTCGAGGCGCGCTGCGCGGTCTGCCACGGCGACCAGGGCCAGGGCCGCGAGGCCGCGGGCACGACGGACGATCCGTGGCGTCCGGGAATGGCGCTGTGGAAGGGTGACGTGAAGCACCTCGACCGCGGCCAGCACCTCTTCACCATCCGCAACGGGCGCAGGTTCGCGTTCATGCCTCAGTTCTCCGAGGCGCCCGCGCAGGGCATCCCGATCCCGCCGTATCCGCTCACCGAGGACCAGATCGAGGCCGTGCTCGAATACGAGAGGACGCTGTAGTGGACAGCATCTTCGTCGAGGGCATCGCCGCGACCGTCTCCGCGATCATCGTCTTCTGCGGGAGCGTGTGGCTGCTGCTCGCCCTCGTGCTCGGCCCCCGTCTCGCCTACTTCGTCACCGCGTCGATCACGCTCGGCTTCCTCCTCCTGATGGGGGTCGTCTGGTCGGTCGGCGACTCCGCGCTCGGCCCCGTCGGCGAGCTCCCGAGCTACACGGCGGTCGGCGCCGGCGACACGCCCGAGGAGGCCGGCTTCGGCCCCGCCGGTGACTACCCGGACGGCGGCGGCTGGTTCGCGCCCGACCCCGAGGACGCCGGACAGGCCGAGATCAAGACGGGCGCCGAGGGGGCCGCCACAGACGCGCTGCAGGAGGCGATCGACGAAGGCGAGGTCACGGCGTTCGAGCGCGCGGACCAGGCCGCCGCCGACGTGGACGCGACACAGCTACTCGAGCGCGACGGGACGTTCTACGCCGCGGTCACGTTCAACGCGGTCGCGACCGAGGGCGACGAGGAGCCGGATGCGCCGGGCGACCAGGACATCCAGCCCGAGGAGGGCGACGGTCCGGCCGAGGACGACGACGCCGCGCAGGAGGGCCCGGACCCGGACGCGCAGGCGTTCGTGTTCCTCGAGCAGGACCCCGGCAACGAGCTGGGCGAAGCGCGGCTGATCAGCGTCGGGATCTTCCTGTTGCTGGTGGCGCACCTGGCCGGCCTGTCCTTCAGCGAGCGACGCGCCCGCAGCGCGGGCACGGCCACCACCTAGGAGGAGATGACGGTGCGCAAGCGGACCCACATGCGAACGCCGGCGGCTGCGGCGGCGCTGCTGCTGCTCTCCTCCTGCACGAGGACCGGGGTGAACGCGGGCGAGCAGGGGGGCCAGGCGTTCGTGCTCTTCACGGTGATGCTCCTCGTGACGATCGCGATCCTCTGGTTCATCCTCGGTCGCGAGGACTAGACCGCCCGCTCCGCGCGTTCAGCGCCGTGAAGAACCCGTACGCCAGCAGGACGTATCCCACCGCGTACGTCCCGACGTAGACCCAGCGCGGCAGGTGCTCGTCGAGGGCCGTGTCGAGGACCGCGACGACCAGCAGGACCAGCGCGCCGATCAACATCAGCACGCGCCACTTCGGCCACTTCGTCGGGGGTGGCGGCGGAGTCTCTCCCGGCGCCGGCGGTACTGCTCCGCGGGGAGTCGAGCCGCCGTTTCCCTCAGCGGGTGGCGAAGACGCCACGGGCGGCCTCCACGAGCTGGTCGACGTGCTCCTCGGTGTGAGTCGCCGACACGAACAGGGCCTCGAAGCGCGACGGCGGCAGGTACACGCCGTGCGCGAGCATGCCGCGGAAGAAGCGCGCGTACGTGCCCTGGTCGGTCTTCTTCGCCCCTTCGTAGTCGAGGACCTCCTCGCCCGCGAAGAAGAACCCGGCGAGACCCCCGATCGCGGCCGCGACCATCGGCACCTCCGACTCGTCCGCCGCGTCCACGAGCCCCTTCACGAGGGAGCGCGCCCGGTCCTGGAGACGGTCGTACAGACCGGGGTCGGACTGGACGAGGCCGAGCGACGCGATCCCGGCGGCCATCGCCAGGGGGTTCCCCGACAGCGTTCCCGCCTGGTACACGGGGCCGACGGGCGCGAGCTCGTCCATGAGGGCCGCGCGGCCCCCGATCGCGGCGACCGGAAGACCCGCGCCCAGCACCTTGCCGAGCATCACGAGGTCGGCGCGCACCCCGAAGCGCTCCTGTGCCCCTCCACGCCCGAGCCGGAACCCGGTGATGACCTCGTCGAAGACGAGCAGGGCGCCGGTTGCGTCGGCGAGCTCACGGAGCCCCGCCAGGAAGCCCTCTTCGGGGAGGACGAGGCCCATGTTCGCGGCGACCGGCTCGACGAGGATCGCGGCGAGGTCTTCCTCGGAGCCGTCGACCGCGTCGCGCACCGATTCGAGGTCGTTGTAGCGCGCGACCAGCGTGTCGCCCGCGGCC
>DATADL010000073.1:0-7317 GCA_036258555.1 Actinomycetota bacterium
GAGGAGGCGCGCGAGGTCCTGAAGCGGTTGCCGGTCCTGATCGAGGGCGTGCTGGCCGAGGACTTCCGGCCGAACCCGGAGGCCGACTGCAGGTGGTGCAAGTTCAAGCCGCTGTGCCCGCTGTGGTCCGAGGGCAAGGAGCTGCCGGCATGACGGGCGCGGGCGGGCCGGAGAGGTCCGCGGCCGTCCGGGCCGCGCTGCGCGGGTTCGACCCGACCGACGAGCAGTGGCGTGCGATCGCCCACCCGTTGGAGCCCGTGTACCTGATCGCGGGGGCCGGATCGGGCAAGACCGCGGTGATGGCGGCGCGGATCGCGTGGGCGCTCGAGACGCAGTCGTTGACGCCGGCCCAGGTCCTCGGGCTGACGTTCACGACCAAGGCCGCGGACGAGCTGCGCGAGAGGGCCGCGCTCGCGCTCGCGGAGCTCGACCACGACTCGGGCGAGGACGTCACGGTCCAGACGTACAACGCGTTCGCGGCCGGGATCGTGCGCGACCACGGCCTGCTCGTCGGCGTCGAGCCGGACGCCGGGCTCCTGAACCAGGCCCAGCAGTGGCAGCTCGTGCTGTCGTGCCTCGACGAGCTGCCGCCGTTCGACGCGCTCGAGGTGCGCTCGTCCTACGTCGTCGGACAGACGCTGAACCTCGCCGAGGCGGTCGCGCACCACATGGCGAGCCTCGACGACATCGACGCCGCGGCCCAGCGGATCCTCTCGATGAAGGCCGTCGACGACAAGGTCGCGCTGACCGCGGCGAAGCGCCAGGAGCTCGTCCGGGCGGTCGCCGCCTACGTGGCGGCGAAGCAGAGGACCGGCCGGATCGACTTCGGCGACCAGGTGACGAAAGCGTTCCAGGTGCTCCAGACCAACCCGGAGATCCGCGACATGTACCGGCGGCGCTATCCGTTCGTGCTGCTCGACGAGTACCAGGACACGAACGTCGCGCAGCGCAAGCTGCTGCAGGAGCTCGTCGGGCCCGGCGGCGCCGTCACCGCAGTCGGCGACGCGCGGCAGGCCATCTTCGCCTGGCGCGGGGCCACGATGTACAACCTGATCGGCTTCCCGTACGACTTCCCGCGCTCGGACGGCGCGGTCTACGACCCGGTGTCGCTCTCGGAGAACTTCCGATCGGGCCGGCGGATCCTCGAGGTCGCGAACCGCGTGGTCGAGTCGATCGACCCGTCGCGACGCCCCGGCGACCCGCTGCGCGCGCACGCCTCGAACGGCGAAGGTCGCGTCGAGGCGGGTCTGTTCGCCGACGAGCGGGCCGAGGCCGAGTGGATCGCCGACCGGTGCGAGGAGCTGCACGGGACCTCGCTCGCGGAAGGCCGGGACCCGGTCGCCTGGAAGGACGTCGCGATCCTCGTCCGGCGCAAGGCGGCGATGGACATGCTCCTGCAGACGCTGGAGGAGCGTGCGATCCCGGTCGAGGTCGTGGGGCTCGGCGGGCTGTTGAAGACGCCCGAGGTGACCGAGATCGTCGCGTGGCTGCGGGCGCTCGAGACGAAGCCCGGCGCGAACCGCTGGCTAGGCCGCATCCTGCTCGGCCCCCGCTGGCGGATCCATTACCGCGACCTGTCGCTGCTGGCGCGGTGGGCCGCGGCGCGCAACTCCGACCTCCGCCTCCAGCTCGCCGCCGGCGACGCCGAGCGGGCCCGCGACGTCGAGCCCGGTGACGTCGGCTTCTCGTTGACCGAGGCGCTCGCGCACGTCGACCAGATCGAGGACCTGGGGGCCGAGGCGAAGCGGCGTCTGCGCGCGTTCTCCGAGCGGCTCGCGTCGCTGCGGCGGAAGTCGAACGCCCCGCTGCTCGAGCTCGTGCAGGAGGTCATCCGGGGGGCCGGGATCGTCGACGCGCTCGACTCGTCGTCGTCGCGCACGGCCGGCAGCGCGAAGCAGAACGTTTCGAACTTCCTCGACCAGGTCGCGGCGTTCGCCCCGGTCGAGGGCGAGGCGACGCTGCGGAGCTTCATCGCATACCTCGACGCCGCGGACGCCGCGGAGGAGACGCTCGACGCGACGCAGCCGGCCGATCAGGACTCGGTGAAGCTGATGACGGTCCACACCGCGAAGGGGCTCGAGTTCGAGTGCGTGTTCGTCCCCTCGCTGTCGGCCGGCGTCGGCAAGACCGGCGAGCCCATCTTCTCGATCTTCCCGAACACGCGCGCGTCGAACCCGCTGACGAGCTACTCCGAGCTTCCCTACGAGGTGCGCGAGGACGCGGAGCACCTGCCGAAGTTCGAGGGCAAGCTCGCCGACTTCCAGAAGGCCGTGCGGGACCGGGTGCTCGAAGACGAGCGCCGGCTGCTCTACGTCGCCCTTACCCGGGCGAAGCAGAACCTCGCCGTGACCGCAGCGTGGTGGTACGGGCGCGACCAGCAGCCGAAGGGGCCGTCGCCGTTCTGGACCGAGCTCGCCGAGCTCGACGACCTCGTCGACTGCGTGGCCCGCGCCGACGTCCCGGACGCGAACCCGCTGTTCGTCGCGATGGAGGACCGCCGCACGTGGCCCCCCGCGGCGCGGATCGGCGAGGACGACGAGCTCTTCGTAGACGGATGGGGCCGGGCGGCCGACGAGGTCGTGTCGGGGGCCCGTCCGGCCGCCTCGTGGCTCGCGGACCTCTCCGACGACGAGCGAGCCGAGGCCGAGCGCCTGATCGCGGCGTACGAGGACGATCTCCAGGTGATCGCGGCCGCCGTGACGCCGCGGCCCCCTGCGGAGCCGAGCGTCCCGGACTTCGTCTCCGCCACCGCGCACGTCCGGCTCGGCAAGCGTGAGATCGAGGCCTGGGACCTCGTCCGGCCGTTGCCCGACCGGCCTACGAGGGCGCGGCGGCTCGGGACCGAGGTCCACCGCATGATCGAGGAACGCTCGCGTGGGATCGCCGCGTTCCCCGACGAGGGCGAGCTCGACGAGCCGGGCGCCGTCGGCGGCGGCGACGTTCGGGCCGACCTCCTCGCGCACTGGGAGGCGTCCGGCTACGGCGACCGGCCGCTCGCGGTGCTCCCTTCCGGCGAGCCGATGGTCGAGCTTCCCTTCACGCTGGCGCGCGGCGGGAGGTTCATCCGCGGCCGCATCGACGCCGTGTACGAGGGGCCAGACGGGGGGCTCGAGATCGTCGACTTCAAGACCGGTCGTCGCTTCGAGGTCGACGACGAGCACGACCAGCTCGCGCTCTACGCGGAGGCCCTCGACGCAAACGGGCTGATCCCCCAGGGGGCGGAGGTGAAGCTCAGCTACGTCTTCCTCGACGGCGATGCCCCGCTCACGCGCACGTGGGCGGGGCGGGGGACGTAGGGGCGCCCGCGCCCGTCATCATGGGTGGATGAGCGAGCCCGCCCTCCTGTCCCGTTTCTCCGCCCCCACGCGCTCGTGGTTCGCGTCCGCCTTCGACGCGCCCACGGCCGCGCAGGTCGGGGCCTGGGACGCGATCAGCGGGGGCCGCGACGCCCTGGTGGTCGCGCCCACGGGGTCGGGCAAGACGCTGGCGGCGTTCCTGTGGTCGATCGACCGGCTGTCGGGGCCGCGTCCCCCGAACTCGGGCCGCGGCGTCCGGGTGCTGTACGTCTCGCCGCTGAAGGCGCTCGCGGTCGACATCGAGCGGAACCTGCGCTCGCCCTTGAGCGGGATCAGGGGGGCCGCGGTCCGGCTCGAGCTGCCGCCGCCCGAGATCTCCGTGTCCGTCCGCACCGGCGACACGCCGCAAGAGGACCGCCGCAGGTTCGCGTCGCGCCCGAGCGACGTGCTGATCACCACACCCGAGTCGCTGTTCCTGCTGCTCACGTCGGCGGCCCGCGAGACGCTGCGGACGGTCGAGACCGTGATCGTCGACGAGGTCCACGCGGTGGCGGGCACGAAGCGCGGGTCGCACCTCGCGCTCAGCCTCGAACGTCTGGACGAGCTCGTCGACAAGCCCGCGCAGAGGGTCGGGCTCAGCGCGACCGTGCGGCCGCACGACGAGGTCGCGCGCTGGCTCGGGGGCCGGGACCGCGAGGTCGACGTCGTCGCCGTCCCGAGCGAGAAGGAGTTCGACCTCTCGGTCGTGGTGCCTGTCGAGGACATGTCCGCGCTCGGCGAGACATTGGACGACGCCGGTCCCGTGGAGGGGAACGTGAGCGGCCCCGAGGCCAGGAACAGCGTGTGGCCGCACGTCGACGCCGCCCTGCTCGACCTCGTCAAGGCGCACCGCTCGACGATCGTGTTCGCCAACTCCCGGCGGCTCGCGGAGAGGCTGTGCTCCCGGCTCAACGAGCTCGCCGGCGACACGATCGCGCGCGCCCACCACGGCAGCGTCAGCCGCGAGCAACGCCTGCTGATCGAGGACGACCTCAAGTCCGGGCGGCTCCCCGCCGTCGTCGCGACGAGCTCCCTCGAGCTCGGCATCGACATGGGCGCGGTGGACCTGGTCGTCCAGGTGGAGGCGCCCGACTCGGTCGCGTCGGGACTCCAGCGTGTCGGCCGCGCCGGACACCAGGTCGGCGCCGTCAGCCGCGGCGTGTTCTTCCCGAAGTTCCGGGGCGACCTGCTCGAGTGCGCGGTCGTGATCCAGAGGATGCGCGCGGGCGCTATCGAGGAGCTGCGTTATCCGCGCAACCCGCTCGACGTGCTCGCCCAGCAGATCGTCGCGATGGTCGCGATGGAGCCGTGGGGCGTGGACCAGCTCGAGGGCGTCGTGCGCCGCGCGGCCCCCTTCGCGGACCTCCCGCGCGCGGGCCTCGAGAGCGTCCTCGACATGCTCTCGGGCCGTTACCCGTCGAGCGACTTCGCCGAGCTGCGGCCCCGGCTCAACTGGGACCGCGCTACGAACGAGCTGACCCCGCGCGGGAACGCGCAGCACCTCGCGGTGACGTCGGGCGGGACGATCCCCGACCGGGGGCTGTTCGGCGTCTTCCTGGTCGGCGAGAAGTCGGCGCGGGTCGGCGAGCTCGACGAGGAGATGGTCTACGAGAGCCGTCCCGGCGACGTCTTCCTGCTGGGCGCGTCGAGCTGGATGATCGAGGAGATCACGCACGACCGCGTGCTGGTGTCTCCCGCGCCCGGAGCTCCGGGAAAGATGCCGTTCTGGCACGGCGACGCGCCGGGGCGGCCGGTCGAGCTCGGCCGCGCGCTGGGCGAGTTCGTGCGCGAGGTCTCCGCGGAGAAGCCCGAGGCGCAGAAGCGTCGCTTGAAGGGGGCCGGACTCGACGACTTCGCCAGCGCCAATCTGGTGTCCTACCTGAAGGAGCAGCGCGAGGCGACGGGCGCTCTGCCCGACGACCGGACGATCGTGATCGAGCGCTTCCGCGACGAGCTCGGCGACTGGCGCGTCTGCATCCACTCCTACTTCGGCGCCCGCGTGCACGCGCCGTGGGCGCAGGCGATCGAGGCCCGCTTCCGTGAGCGACTCGGGCTCGAGGTCCAGTCGATGTACACGGACGACGGCATCGTCGTGCGCGTGCCGGAGGCCGACGACGCCCCGCCCGCGGACTCCGTGCTGTTCGAGCCGGAGGAGATCGAGGACGTCGTCCTCGGACAGGTCGGCGGGTCGGCCCTGTTCGCGAGCCGGTTCCGGGAGTGCGCGGCCCGGTCGCTGCTGCTCCCGAAGAGGCGTCCGGGCACCCGGACTCCCTTGTGGCAGCAACGGCAGAAGAGCGCGGTGCTCCTGCAGGCGGCCGCCAAGCACGAATCGTTCCCGGTCGTGCTCGAGACCTACAGGGAATGCCTGCAGGACGTGTTCGACCTGCCCGCGCTCGTCGAGCTGATGGCCTCGGTGCGCCGGCGCGAGGTGCGGGTCGTCGAGGTCGACACCCCGGTGCCGTCGCCCTTCGCGGGGTCGCTGCAGTTCGGCTACGTGAGCGCGTTCATGTACGAGGGGGACGCGCCGCTGGCGGAGCGGCGCGCGCAGGCCCTGTCCCTCGACCGGTCGCTGCTCGCGGAGCTGATGGGGCGCGAGGAGCTGCGCGAGCTGATCGACGACGCGGCCCTTGCCGAGCTCGAGATCGACCTCCAGGCGCTGGGGGAGCGCGGCCGGGCGACGAGCGACGACGGTCTGCACGACCTGTTGCGCCGGCTCGGCGACCTGACGGCCGAGGAGATCGCGGCGCGCTCGGCTGCCCCGCCCGGCGGGTGGATCGCGTCGCTGGTCGAACGCGGACGGGTCGTGCCCGTGAGGATCGCCGGGAACGAGCGCCTGATCGCGGTCGAGGACGCGGCGCGCTACCGCGACGCGCTCGGCGTCGCGCTGCCGGTGGGCCTTCCCGCCGCGTTCCTCGAGCCGGTCGACGATCCGCTGGCCGACCTCGTAGCGCGCTTCGCGCGCACGCACGGGCCGTTCGTCGAGGACGACGTCGCGACTAGGTTCGGCCTCGGGCGCGCGGTCGTCCGCGGCGCATTGCAGGGCCTCGAGGCGGACGGGCGGGTCGTCGAAGGGGAGTTCCGGCCCGGCGGGAGCGGGCGCGAGTGGATCGACGTCGAGGCGCTGAGGCTGCTGCGCCGTCGCTCGCTCGCGGCGTTCCGCAAGGAGGTCGAGCCGGTCGCGCCCGAGGTGCTCGCGCGCTTCACGGTCGCGTGGCACGGCATCGGGCCGCACGGGCCGCGCGCGGCGACCCCCGACGCGCTGCTGACCGTCCTGGAGCAGCTCCAGGGTGCGCCGCTGCCGGCGTCGGCTCTGGAGACACGGATCCTCCCGGCGCGGTTGCCCGGTTACTCGCCTGCGTTGCTCGACCAGCTCGGCGCGTCGGGCGAGGTCGTATGGTGCGGCGCCGGTCCGCTCGGGAGCTCCGACGGATGGGTCGCGCTGGCGCTCGCCGATAGCGCGGACCTGCTGCTGCCGGAGCCCGCCGAGGCCGAGCTGTCGCCGGCCGCCCAGGCCGCGCTCGAGGCCCTCGGCTCCGGCGGCGCGCTGTTCTTCCGCCAGATCGCGGACGCGTCGGGGAGCTCGGACGACACCGAGCTGCTGCTCGCGCTGTGGGAGCTCGTGTGGGCCGGGCGGATAACGAACGACACGCTCGCGCCGCTGCGCGCCCTGTTGCGCGGAGGGACGCGTGCGGCCCGGGGGCGGGCCGGGTCGGGGCGGCGCGGCCCGTTGATGCCGTCGCGGATGGGTCCGCCCGCGGGAGCGGGACGGTGGGGCCTGGTCCCGGAACGGCGCGGCGACTCGACCCGCCGGCTGCACGCGACCGCCGAGCAGCTGCTCGTCCGGCACGGCATCGTGACCAGGGGGGCCGCGATGGCCGAGCGCGTCTCCGGCGGGTTCGCCGGCGTCTACGCGGTGCTGAAGGCGTTCGAGGAATCCGGACGCTGCCGCCGCGGGTACTTCGTCGAGGGGCTCGGCGGCGCG
>DATADL010000074.1:0-5955 GCA_036258555.1 Actinomycetota bacterium
TCCGCCGCACGCCAGGTGGTCTCCTTCTCGGCACGCTCGGCGATCAGCCGCTTCTCGTCGTCGCGGAAGGCGGCGGCGCGCTCGAAGTCCTGCGCTTCGATCGCGTCCTCCTTCGCGCGCCGCACCTCGGCGATGCGCTCCTCGAGCTCGCGGTAGTCGGGCGGCGCGCTCATCCGGCGGATGCGCAGCCGCGACCCGGCCTCGTCGATCAGGTCGATCGCCTTGTCGGGCAGGAACCGGTCGGAGATGTAGCGGTCGGCGAGGTTCGCGGCGGCCACGAGGCCCTGGTCCGTGATGTGGACCCGGTGGTGCGCCTCGTAGCGGTCGCGCAGCCCCTTCAGGATGTCGATCGTGTGCGCGACGGTCGGCTCGGGCACCTTGATCGGCTGGAACCGCCGCTCGAGGGCGGCGTCCTTCTCGAGGTGCTTGCGGTACTCGTCGAGCGTGGTCGCGCCGATGGTCTGGAGCTCGCCGCGGGCCAGCATCGGCTTGAGGATGCTCGCCGCGTCGATCGCGCCCTCGGCCGCACCCGCGCCGACGAGCGTGTGCAGCTCGTCGATGAACAGGATGATGTCGCCGCGGGTCTTGATCTCCTTCAGGACCTTCTTCAAGCGCTCCTCGAAGTCGCCGCGGTAGCGGGAGCCTGCGACCAGCGCACCGAGGTCCAGGGTGTACAGCTGCTTGCCGGCGATGGTCTCGGGCACCTCGCCCTTGACGATGTTCTGCGCGAGACCCTCGACGATCGCGGTCTTGCCGACGCCCGGCTCGCCGATCAGCACGGGGTTGTTCTTCGTGCGCCGCGACAGGACCTGCATGACGCGCTCGATCTCCTTCGCCCGCCCGATGACGGGGTCGAGCTTGTTCTCGCGCGCGAGCTGCGTGAGGTTGCGGCCGAACTGGTCGAGCACGAGCGAGCCCTGCGGCTGCTCGCCACCGCCGCCTCCGGCGGCCGAGCTCTCCTTCGAGCCGGCGTATCCCGACAGCAGCTGGATGACCTGCTGGCGCACCTTGTTGAGGTCGGCGCCGAGCTTGACGAGCACCTGGGCGGCGACGCCCTCGCCCTCTCGGATCAGGCCGAGCAGGATGTGCTCGGTGCCGATGTAGTTGTGGCCGAGCTGCAGCGCTTCGCGCAGCGATAGCTCGAGCACCTTCTTGGCTCGGGGGGTGAATGGGATGTGCCCCGACGGGGGCGACTGACCCGCTCCGATGATCTCTTCAACCTGCTGGCGGACCTTGTCGAGCGAGATCCCCAGCGATTCGAGCGCCTTGGCGGCGACGCCCTCGCCTTCGTGGATCAGCCCGAGCAGGATGTGCTCGGTGCCGATGTAGTTGTGGTTGAGGAGCCTCGCCTCTTCCTGAGCGAGGACGACCACCCTGCGGGCCCTATCTGTGAACCTCTCGAACACGGGCCCAGCCTCCTTTGTTCTTCCGGACCCTCCAAGTATAGGGAGGGGCCATCTCTTACCCCGTCGCCCAGACCTCAGACGACTTCCACATAGAACAACGCTCGGAGGACAAAAGTTCCCCGATCGTGCGGGCCGCTCGCCGAGGCGACCGGTCCTTTGTGCGGGCCGCTCGCCGAGGCGACCGGTCCTTTGTGCCGGGCCGCTCGCCGAGGCGACCGGTCCTAACCTGCATCGGCTCGCCGGGTTCGTCTAGTAAGCCAATCCTGGCACGGGCTCAGTGGACGGGGTCGGATCGTGGGGTCGTGACGCCGAAGAGCCACCGGGCGTTCCTGGGCGCCGGGGACCGGGGCGGGGGGGCCGAGCGGAAGAGGTAGCGCCAGTCGCGGCTCGCGACGTCTGTGGTCTCGCCGTCGATCGAGAACCCGCGTGCGAGAGGCACCCACCGGAGGGACTCCGGCAGCGACGTTCGTTCGCGGACCCGCAGGCCGGGCCGCGGCGTCACCCACAGCCCCACGTAGGGCTGGTTGACCGACGTGTGGTCGTCCGGGCCGAGCACGACGTCGAGACCACCGAAGCGCCGTGCGTGGAGCTCCTCGAGGGCTGCCGCGATCGAGGTGTCCCCGGAGCCCGCGCGCTCGGTCGCCCAGCCGATCATCCGAGCGGCCTCGTAGGCGCGGCGCTCCCACCCGAGCGGCGGCTCGCTCCACCAGTCCTCGAAGGCGCGGCGGAAGAGTCGGAAGCTCGGCACCGGAAGGTAGTGCGCGCCGCGCGCGTAGTCGTCCGCGGCGACCGTTCCCGGCGGAGCGAGGCCCGGCGGGACGTTCGGGCCCACAGCGAGGTCGAACCCCGCGACCTGTGGGCGCCAGGGCCGGGCCCGTCGCGCCGCGGCCGTCGTCCGGTACGCGGCCCCCATCTCCCTCAGCTCGCGCAGGGCGAGAGCGAACGACGCGCCGTCGCCGTCGACCACCACCGCCTGGACCCGTGCCCGCGCCAGCGCGTCGAGCTGCGGTCTCAACGTGTCCGCCGCCGGCGTGTACTTCGCGACCGCGGCCGACCGTCGCCGGAACGCCCGCGCCGCCGACGCGAACGACGCGCGCGCGGTCCGGCCCCCGAGCGTCCGCGGCACCAGCAGCCCCACGCGGGCGTAGCGCCTGTCGCGATAGACGTACGACGCGATGCGGCGCGCCTGCCACAGGTACGGCGGCGAGACCTGGAAGAGGTTCGGCCTCAACAACCGGGCGCTGTAGAGGTCGCCGTAGCAGAGGATCGCGGGGACGCCGGCCTCTTCGAGCGCCGGCTCCGCCGACGGGAGCCCCTCCGGTGGGCCCGCGTAGACGATCCCGGCCGTGCGGTCCGAGAGCGCGAGCTGCATGACGAGGTCGGTCGCGCGCTCGGGGTCGCCCTCGTCGTCGAGCGTCACGAGCTCGAACTCCCGGCCTTCGCCGCGGTTGAGCTCGTGCACTGCGAGGTCCGCGCCCTCGAACGCGTCCTCCCCGCGCCACGAGTCCTCGCCCGTCATCGTCCCGACCAGGCCGACGATCGTCGTGTCCTCGCTCGCCGGCGAGCTGACGGGACGCCGCATCGGCGCTCCTCCGTCGCGCGTTCCCGAGTCGCACGCCGTCAGCCCGAGGACGACGACGACTGCGGCCGCCGCAACCCGCGCCGAGCGGCCGGGCACGTCAGGTCCCGGGCTTGAGCGTCGGGAACAGGATGACCTCACGGATGCTCGGGACGCCGAGCAGCAGTGTCAGCAGACGGTCTATCCCGAGGCCGAACCCCCCCGCCGGCGGCATGCCGTACGCGAGCGCCTCGAGGAAGTCCTCGTCGGGGACCATCCCCTCCTGGTCGCCCGCCGCGCGAGCCGCTGCCTGCTGTTGGAAGCGCCGGCGCTGCTCGTCGGGATCGTTGAGCTCCGAGTAGATCGGCGCGATCTCGACGCCGCCCACGATCAGGTCCGCCTGCTCGGTGAACCCCGGCAGCGACCGATGGTCCTTCGCCAGCGGCGAGACCTCCTTCGGGTAGCCCATGACGAACGTCGGCTCGAACAGCGTCTTCTCCACGAGCTCCTCGAAGATCTCGGCGACGACCTTCCCGGCGGTCCAGCCCTCCTCCACTCGGACGCCGAGCCGGCGGGCTTCGTTCCGGATCGCCGTCTCGTCGCCGGCCGTCCACGCGTCCGACAACGAGGCCCCGGTCGTCTCCTCGATCGTCTCGAACATGGACTTGCGCGCGAAGGGGGCCGCGAGGTCGATGGTCCGCTCGCCCACCTGAAGCTCGAGCGTCCCACCGGTCTGCGGCCCAGCCGAGGCCACTCCTCGAACGCCTTGGGCGATCGCTCGCACGAGGTCTTCGACGAGGGCCATCGTGTGCTCGTAGTCGACGTAGGCCTCGTACGCCTCGAGCATCGTGAACTCGGGGTTGTGACGCGTCGAGACGCCTTCGTTCCGGAAGCTGCGGTTGAGCTCGTAGACGCGCTCGGCGCCACCGATCAGGAGCCTCTTCAGGAAGAGCTCCGGAGCGATTCGCAGGTAGAGGTCGATGTCGAGCGCGTTGTGGTGCGTGACGAACGGGCGCGCGATCGCCCCGCCGGCGACCGGCTGGAGCAGCGGGGTCTCGACCTCGAGGAAGCCGCGGTCGTCGAAGAAGCGCCGGATCGCGGCGTTGGCCGCGGCGCGTGCCTCGAGGACACGGCGCGCGTCCGGGTTGACGATCAGGTCGAGATACCTCTGGCGGTAGCGCGCCTCGACGTCGGTGAGGCCGTGCCACTTCTCCGGCATCGGCCGCAGACACGGCGCGAGGCGCACGACGTCCGTGACGCGCACGGAGAGCTCGCCCCGCCGCGTCATCACGACCTCCCCGTCCGCGCCGGCCAGGTCGCCCACGTTCAGCTGCGCGAACGCGTCCATCCCCTCGTCGCCGAGGACCGCGTGCTGAGCGAACAGCTGGATGCGTCCGGTCGGGTCGGCAAGGTCGGCGAACGCGATCTTGCCGTGCGCCCTCGTCGTCATGACACGGCCGGCGACGCGCACGTCCTGCCCGGTCTCGGCTCCCGCTTCCAGGGAGCCGAAGCGGTGGTGCAGGTCCCCCGCGAAGGCCGTGCGGTCGAACGCGTACGGGTACGGCGCGCGGTCAACCATCGCCGCGTCCCGCGTTGCGGTCGTATATGAGGCGCAGCCCGTTCAGCGTGAGCATGGGGTCGACGGCGTCGACGCGCCGGCAGTGCGGCACGACCATCCCCGCGGCGCCACCGGTCGCCACGACGTGGGCGCGGCCCCCGACCTCGTCCACGATCCGTTCGACGAGCCCGTCTGTCAGAGCGGCGAGGCCGTACACGATGCCCGCTTCGACCCCCCTGCTCGTGCTCGTCCCGAGCGCGGCGACGGGCGGACGCAGCTCGACGGGCGCGATCAGCGCCGTCGACGAATACAGCCCGGTGGCGGCCGCGTCGACTCCCGGAGCGATCGCGCCTCCGAGGAACTTGCCGTCCGAGGAGACGGCGTCGACGGTGATCGCGGTGCCGACGTCGACGACCACGACGTGCTCGTCCGGCCACCGGGCGTGCGCCCCGACCGCGTTCGCGAGCCGGTCCGCGCCGAGGATCGTCGTATACGCCGTGACGTCGATGCCGCTCTTCGTCTTAGGCTCGACGACGACCGGCGCGAACCCGAAGTACTTCACGGTCATCTCGCGCAAGCCCGTCGTGGCGCGCGGGACGACCGAAGACAGGACGACGCCCGTGATCTGCCGCGAGAACGAGAGGTCGGCCAGGTCCAGGAAGTGGGCGAACAACAGCGCCAGCTCGTCCGGGGTCCGCCGCGGGTCCGTGAACGCGCGCCACTCGTGCGCGAGCTCGGCGCGGTCGAACACGCCGATGTGCGTCTGCGAGTTGCCGACGTTCACCGCGAGGAGCACGCTTCTCGGACCCTCCTAGGGCTGCACCAGGACGTTGTCGATCAACCGGGTCCGGCCCACGCGCGCCGCCACCGCGAGGAGGACCGGCCCGCCGTCGGACGGGGTCTCAAAGCTATACGGGTCGACGGCCGCGGCGTAATCCGGCTCGAGGCCCGCGGTCTCCGCCAGCACGTCTCTCATCCGCTCGGCGGCCGCGCCGGGCCCGTCGCCCCGGCACGCCTCCTCGCCGTCGACGAGCGCCCGGTGGAGCGCGAGCGCCGCGTCCCGGTCGGCGGCCGTCAGGTACGCGTTGCGGCTGCTGGCGGCGAGCCCGTCGCGCTCGCGCACGGTAGGCGCGACCACGATCTCGGTCCGGTAGCTGAGGTCGCGCACCATCCGCCTGATGACCGCGACCTGCTGCGCGTCCTTCTGGCCGAAGACCGCGAAGTCGGGGTCGACGACGTTGAAGAGCTTCGCGACGACCGTGGCGACCCCGTCGAAGTGACCGGGCCGCGCGGCCCCCTCGAGCGTCGAGCCGAGCGGGCCGTCCACGTGGACCGTGGTGACGGCGCCGTCGGGGTACATCTGCTCGACCGCCGGGAGGAACACGAGGTTCACGCCCGCGTCCTCGAGGAGCCCGACGTCGCGGGCCTCGTCG
>DATADL010000075.1:0-7028 GCA_036258555.1 Actinomycetota bacterium
GGGGGGGGGCCCCCCCCCCCCCCGCCCCCGGTAGTCGAAGGCGGAGCGGCTCAGGTCTTGCGGAACGCGACGCAGCACATCCCCGGCTGGGGCTCGAGTCGCGCTTCGAGCCGCTCGAGGTCGAGCTCTTCGAGCATCGCCTGCATGATGTCGAGGTTCATCCCGCAGACCAGGTCGGTGTACCGCTGCGAGAGCTGGTGGAAGGGGCAGTTCCGTAGCCGGATGTTCCCGTCCGCGTCGTGGAAGGGCTCGAACCCGTAACCGACGAGCACCTCCTCGGCAGTACGCGTCAGGTGCTTGGCGCCCCGTTGCCGTCCCGCCCGCTGCCTTACCTGCGCCGCCATCTCCTTCCCGAGACCGCGCGCTGCCTCGCGGACCGAGACGGGACCGTCGCCGGTGGTGAGAGCCTGGGCGAAGACCCTCGCCGCGAGCTCGTACTCGCGGTGGGGGAGCGAGACGTTCACTTCGTCGCTCGATCTCCTGTACAGCTTCGCCGGTCGTCCGGCGCCGGGACCGCGCCGGCCCGACAGCCGCCTGAACTCGACGTCGAGCAGGCCTTCCTCGGCGAGCTTGTCGAGGTGGAATGCGGCAAGCGGACGCTTGATGCCGACGGCCTTGGCCGCTTGCTCCCTGCTCACGGCGTCGTCTTGCGCGACGACGAAGTCGTACAGCCTCCGTCTGACGGGCTCTCCCAACAGGGCGACGGCGTCCACTGCATCGGTCATGAGGGCTCACACATCTCTAGCGAGAGTCGCGATTGGATATTGAAGTCTAGCATTCGCGTTCCTGCTAACGCCGCGCCTCTTTTTCGTTAGAGCCTCCGGGCCCCGACTGAGGGGCGCAGGTGGCCGTCGGGCGGGGGTCGCGATTGACGACGGACCAAGCGGCGTTCTCTAAGAGCAAAGAGAACTGTCGGATATCCCGAGGGCGGAGCGCCGTTCCGAGGCAGCTCATGTCGTCCCCGTCGGCGGCGCGGTTCGTCTAGGCGTTCGAGTCCGTGAGCAGCCGCGGGGATCCCCAAATCAGATAGACCGCTCCCTCTCTTTGGCGTCCGCTCGCCCTCGCGGCTAGTGCGAAGTCGTCGAAGCCGTCGCCGTTCATGTCGCCCACGGGGGCCAGGGTCTCGCCCACTACGTCGCCGTGACAGCGGTCGTTGTCCGGCGGGCAGGGCGACCGGATCCCGACGGAGCCGTGGATCCGGAAGGCCGGAGCAGCATCGTCGGTGAGGTCGACCGTGCGGCCCGCTCGGATCGCACCGGAGACGACGTATGCCGCGCCCGACCACTCCCGACCCCGGAAGTCGGACCTGGGGGCCCCCACGAGGAAGTCACCCGTTCCGTCACCGTTCACGTCGCCCGGCGCCGCGACGGCTGCGCCGAAGGCTGACATCCGCCGCTCCGCCTTGATGGCGAAGCCCGGAAGGGTGCTCCTGCGCAGCCGGATCTCGCCCGGCTTCCGACGTCCGAAGACGACGTAGGCATAGGGACGGTGGCTGTACGGGATGTGGGGAGCGCCCACCATCACGTCCCCGAAGCCGTCCCGGTTGACGTCGCCTGCGGCGTTCACGGCGTATCCCGTCGCGCTCTCTCTCGTCCCGCCCTTGAGCCGAAGACCGGCATCTCCCAAGCTGCGAACGTCGACGGGGTCGCCGTCGGGCTTGCCGAAGACCACGTACGCGGAGCCGTAGGCGCGGTCGTAGGGAACGACGCCCACGATCACGTCGCCGAGGTCGTCACCGTTGACGTCACCGGCATCCGAGACCGACATCCTGTCGTCGAGAACCGGCAAGGGTGTGTCGATCCGGAACCCACGCGACGCGCCCAGTCCGGAGTCGAACACTGCAAGATCGACGGGCATCCCGTGGGTTTGGCCGAACACGACGTAGGCAGCCCGAGCGAAGGGGGCGCCGACCACGATGTCTCCGAGCCCGTCCCCGTCGACGTCGCCGGCGCCGTCCACGGTGCGGCCGGCGAGCGCGTGATCCGACGGCCCGTCGATGCGGAACCCGAGCGTGCCCTGAGTGCCGCCGTCGAACTCTGCGAGCTCCACCGGATCGGTCGTCGTCTTGCCGAACACGACGTAAGCACGTCCGGCGTCCGCCCTCACGTTGCCATCGACTTGACTCATCCCGGTCGCAAGAAGGTCCACACGCGGCGCGCCCACGACGACGTCGTCGAGGCCGTCTCCGTTCACGTCACCCGCGGGCGCGGCATAGGACGCTCGGTCGCCTTCAGAGGCGCCCCGAATCGTGAACCCCCCCTCGCCGAGCTCCTCCAGATCGATGCTGGCGAGCTCCGCCGATCCGAACACCACGTAGACGACTCCCTCGGTCGGACCGGTGTAGTCACCGGCCGAGGCGAGCAGGTCGGGCGTGCCGTCTCCGTTCACGTCGCCCGCTGCCGCCACCTTCGTCGCGCCCCTTAGGACCGGCCCCCCGAGGGAGTCGACGGAGCGCGCGCGGATCGACGACAGGCTCGGCGCAGCCGAGACGATCGTGATGGCCACTGCTGCGATTGCCGCGCGGGCGCGCCTGCGACGCGCCGGACGGGATATGTAACCGGACATCCTGTCCGAGAGGTTCGCCGGAAGTGCCATCTTCCCTAGGGCTACAGGAGGGGGCCCGGTCTCATGACCCGCGAACCGGGCGGAGCTTAGTCGACTGCCGCCGAGGAGATCACGTAAACCACGCCGCGCTGGGAAGGGCGACCGGCCCACGGCGCACCGACCGCGATCTCGGTCAGCCCATCCCCGTCGATGTCTCCGACGAATGCCATCGACGTCCCGGCCCGGTCGCCTGGACAATCAGTGAAATCGCGCGGACACGTCGCCGGGGCTCCTCTTGCTCCGCCGATCAACACCCCCCCATCCCCTAGTGTCCGGAGCTGTATGTCGGCCCTCCGCCTGCTGCCGTAGACGACGTATGCCCTTCCTGCCTCGGGTCTGCGCCTGTATCCCGCGTACCCTGCTCCCACCACGAGGTCGGGGATGTCGTCGCCGTTGGCGTCTGCGCCTCCTCCGACGGCCATCCCCGAGGCGTTGGCGGGATACGCCCCATTGACGACAAAGCCCTGTTTCCCGAGATCATCGAGTCGAATAGGGTCGTTGTCCGCTGTTCCATAGACGACGAACGTCTGACCCTCGAGCGGAAAGTAGAGTGCCGGCGCCCCAACTACCACGTCACCGAGACCGTCCCGGTTGAGATCGCCGGCCGAGCCCGTGGCGTATCCCGTGGCGCTCCCACCGTAGTGGCCTCGGATCCGGAATCCCCATGCACCTTGTTCACGGACATCTATCCGTCTTTGGCTCGACGTCGCGAACACGACGAAAGCAGATCCCTTCGCCCCCGTGGCGGCCTGAACACCGACGATCACGTCAGGCAGACCGTCCGCGTTGACATCACCGGCCCCGGCGACGGAGTAGGCGTCGCTGTAAGTGGGGGAGGGCGTGTCGATGCGGAACCCGCCCGTCAGAGGCCCGCCGAAGTCGTGCGTGAGCAAGTCGACCGGGAGGGAATCCGTCTTCCCAGGAATCACGTAGGTCGCCCCTGCGAAAGGCGCCCCGACTATCAGGTCGTCGAGACCGTCACCGTTGACATCCCCTCCCAGCCCTGCGACGTCCTGACCTGCGAGGTCTCGCGCGGAGGCGCCGTCGATGCGGAACCCCAGCGTGTCCTGTGTTCCGTTGTCGAACTCTGCGAGGAGGACTGGAGCGGTGTCGGGCTTTCCGAAGACCACGTACGCGGTGCCCGACGAATACCTGTCGTTGTTGTCCGCTCCGGGGGCACCGACGAGAACGTCGTCTAACCCGTCCCCGTTCACGTCGCCGGCCGGAGCGATCTCCGAGGCCCAGTCGCCGTCGTTGGCACCCTCGATGACGAATCCTTGATCCCCGAGATCGCGGACGTCGACTACGGCGCCGAGTGCGTCCGAGCCGAAGACGACCCATACCCGGCCTCGACTAGGCCGCTTCGCCAGATCGCCTCTGGACGTGAGCACGTCTGGGGTGCCATCCCCGTTGACGTCCCCGGCGGCTGCGACAGTCGCCGCCCCCACGATTCTCGTTCCTCGATACTCGCGGAGGTCGAGCGACCGCACGGCTATGCCGGCGTGGAGACCCGCCTGGTCGGCGGTGAACAGCGCAAGTGCAAGGACTCCGACAAGTCGGACGGTTCTCGTCGTCACGGGCAACACACTACGTAAATGGAGGACGTAACGCGCGCTAAGTCATCGGATCGGGGGGTCGTCCTCTGGTTCACGCGTTCTTGCCCACACGATGCGGTGGTCGGAGTACCGCTCCGTTTCGTTCAGATCGAGGCAGTTGTCAGGAAAGCCGCAGGTCAGGTCCTGCGAGGCGCCGGCGAACTGCGGAGTGCCCGCCGTCCGTCGTGCGAAGACGAAGTCGATCCGGCGATCGCGAACGACGTCGCCGTCTTGGTATTGGGCGTCTAGAGATTCCTGAGAACCACCGTGTACCGCGAAAACCGAGTCGGCGTAGGTCAAGCCCGTAAGCGAAGTCCACCATCTGCGTTCCGTGCAGTCGGAACGCTCGGGTGGCTCCTCGATCCCCAGGAGCTGCCGCGCCTCGTAATCAGGCTCGTACTTGGGTGGGATGCAGCGCTCGATGTTGAAGTCACCTCCGAGGAAGAAGTGAGTGACGGAGTTCTCGTAGCGCTGCAGCATTTCCGTCGCGACCTGGCGAGCCCAGTCGTCCTTCTTGGAGTTGTTCGTGTCCGTCTGAGCTCGATCTCGTTCCTCCTCGACCTCCCTGTCGTCGTGCTGGTCGAGGAACTCTTTCTGCACGAAGTGCAGAGAGGCAACGGCTGCCGAGAGGTCCGAGTCGAGTTTCTCGAAGGCAATGAGGAAGTGGCGCTTGAACGTTCTGGTCCGACATTCGTCGATTCCATCACCGTCGAAGTCCAGCGCGATCGCCAGCCCCGTATTGTTGTCCCGACATTCTCGACCCTGGACCTGGTCTTCGCTCGAGTACGTCGTGTCGACGGCGATGCCTCGATCCCGTTCGAGTTCTGGATCGTTATCCGTGTTCATGGGAAGACGACGCATCGTGTCGAAGTTGTAGATGATCGCCGTGTCTGCTTTTGTCACCGTCCGAGGGGGATCCTTGCCCTCCTCCTGGTTGGGGCCGTAGGTCTTGTTGAAGATCCACGCTGCACGGCGAGACTTCGCAATGCGGAAGTCGGCGTCGTCGGGTATGCCGTCGTCGTTCTCGTCGAGGTCGGTGTCGATCGCCCCCTCGAGACGGCGAACGAGGCTCAAGACGTCGTCGTCACCATTCGGGTGGTCGCGCCTGACCTCGTTGACAAGGATCACATCCGGGATCGCGCCCATGCCGTCGATGTCGTTCAGGGTTTTCTCCGCAAGGTCGCGCACCCTGCGCGCGAAGGAGCCTTCGCGTCGTTCGGCCTCACAGCCCTTGGCCTTGTTGTAGGCGTCCGTGCCGGGGGTGGCTGCCGCTCCTGATGTCGGGCAGGCGGTGTCCTCCCCGTTCGCCTGGAGGACGTTTGCCGTCAGCACGAGGATGTCGTCGGGCGGAGCAAACGGCAGACGCTTGGCCGGGAACGCCGGGTCTTCGAGCGCGCAGAACGGCACCGCGTCCTGGGGATCCTCTACGTCGTCGGAGGCCGCGGCGCCCGTCAGGGAGCACGACTCCGTAGGCGTTGGTGAAGGACTCGTCGTCGGGGTCGGAGATACGGAGGGCGACGGCGTAGGTGATGTGGACGACGAGGGCTTCGGCTTCGGCGTGAACGTCGGCGACGACGAGGGCGAAGCCGAAGTCGGAGGCGCCGTGGTCGGAGGCGTCGCCTCTTCGGGGCAAGGGCTCTCCAGGTTGTCTGGATCGATGCATATCGGGTCGAGGTCGATCACTACCGGTTCCTCGGGAACCCCGCCGACGGAGATCGGGGAGGCGTCCACGGTCGGCAGCACGCAGGAACCCGGCCGCAGCGGATAGGGCCCTTCACACGGATCCTCGAGATCGACGATCACCGGCGAGGGGTCGTAGCTCGGGATGGTGCATCCGCCGGCAGCCGTATCGAAGTCGAGGCCGTTGTTGCAGAGGTTCGGAACGTCGACGGTCTGCGGTGGCGCGTCGACGACCGGCACGTAGCAGGGATCGACGAGCATGTCGAGCTGTGCGCAGACGTCCGGCGGATCGACGAAGACCGGGCTCGGGTCGACGACCGGCACCGGGCACAGCATGTTCCTGAGGTGATCGCACGCGCCCGGCGGGTCGACCGTCTGGGGGCTGACGTCGCACTTGATGTCGCCGCCGCAGGGAGCCGGCACGGTCACGCTCACCGGGCTCGGGTCGACGACCGGCACCGGGCACAGCATGTTCCTGAGGTGATCGCACGCGCCCGGCGGGTCGACCGAGATCGGGCTGGGATCGATCGCGGGGACCGAGCACAGACGGTTGTCGCAGGGCGGAGCGGGGTCGTAGTAGATCGGCCCGACGTCGAGATCCTCGTCGGGGAAGGTCGGCGACTCGACGCAGATGTCGCCGACGTCGATCTCACCCGAGCTGGAAGACGCCGTTCCGGTGTCGAGGAGCTCCAGGAAGCCGATGACGTCCTCGGACGTCAACCCCCCTTCCTCCGAAGGGGCGGCGAGGCTCTCCAGAGCTGCCACGATCTCGTCGGTGTCGACGGGTCCGACGTTCCCGTTGAGCAAGCTTGCGATCAAGTCTCTGACCTGTTGCTCGACGTCGTCGGTATCGACGTCGCCGATGACGCCCTCGAGGAAGTCGGCGAGCGCCTGGGTCGGCAGGCAGACCTCGCGCGGGGGCGGGCCCGGGATGTGGATCGGATCGGGGTCGATCTCGATCGGCTGCGGGTCGTTGATCAATCCGCCCAGGTCGTGGCCGCCGACGGGCGGCGGGTCGACCGTGATCGGCGAGGGATCGCCGATGAGCCCACCCAGGTTGTTGCCCCCCACGGGCGGGGGATCGGTCGCGACCACGACCGGCTGGCACACCGCGGTGTTGGCCGCGAGCGTGCACGGGTTGGGCGGGTC
>DATADL010000076.1:0-18390 GCA_036258555.1 Actinomycetota bacterium
GATGCGCCACGCGATCAACGAGACCCAGCGCCGGCGGCAGATCCAGATGGCGTACAACGCCGAGCACGGCATCGACCCGCAGTCGATCCGCAAGGCCGTCAGCGACATCCTGATCTCCGGCTTCGGCCGCAAGCGCGAGGGGGACACCGTCCCGTCGAAGTCCAAGAGCCGCCGGCGGGATCCGATCGGCGGGACGCCGGACGACCTCAAGAGGCTGATCCTGCAGCTGCAGGAGGAGATGCACACGGCCGCCGAAGACCTCCGCTTCGAGTACGCCGCTCGCATCCGCGACGAGATCGCCGACCTGAAGCGCGAGCTGCGGGACGTCGGCTGAGCGCGGATCGGCTCGGCGATACGCCCAAAGGAAGCGTTAGGCCCCGCATCGCCCGGCCCGGGCGTCATCCCGACGACCGGGCCATCCTCGCCCTCGCCGTCCCGGCGCTGGGCGCGCTCGCGGCCGACCCGCTGTACTCCCTCGTCGACACGATCCTCGTCGGGCACCTGGGGCCGCGGCCCCTCGGCGCGCTGGCGATCGGCACCGCCGCCTTCACGGTCTCGTTCTGGGTCTTCTCGTTCCTCGCGTTCGGCGTGACGCCGAAGGTCGCCATGCTGCTCGCGGCGGGGGACCGGGACCGGGCCGGCGTCGTGGGCGTCCAGGCGCTGCTGCTGGCGCTGTCGATGGGGGCGGCCGTCACCGTCGCCGGGGTGCTGCTCGCGGGGCCGATCGTGCGCGGCCTGGGGGCCGGGCCCGAGATCGCCGGCCTGGCCGAGGACTACCTGAGGATCCGGGTGCTCGCGTCGGTGCCGGTGCTGCTCGTGACGGTGGGCCACGGGTGGCTGCGGGGAGCGCAGGACACGAAGACGCCGATGCTGATCGTGACCGCGGGCGCCGTCGCGAACGCGATCCTCGACTACCTCTTCATCTATCCGTTCGGGTGGGGCGTCGCCGGGGCCGCGTGGGCGACGGTGGCGGGCCAGACGGGGGCCGCGCTCGCTTTCGTGTTCGTGCTGCGCCGGCGCATGCGTCCGCCGTCGTGGCGGTGGCACGGACCGTCACTGCGCGAGCTGCTGAGGGTCGGCCTCGCCCTCGTGATCCGCACCGGCGTCCTGCTCGGGGCGCTCACGGTCGCGACGTCCGCGGCCGCACGCATGGGCGTCGTCCCGCTCGCGTCGTGGCAGATCGCGATGCAGGTCTTCTCCCTGCTCGCGTTCACGGTCGACTCCGTCGCCATCGCGGCGCAGGCGCTCGTCGGGAACAGGCTCGGCGCGGGGAAGGTTGCCGACGCGACCGTCGTGGGACGCCGGCTGCTGTGGTGGGGGACCGGCCTGGGGGTGGCCCTGCTGGTCGTGCTCGTCCCCCTCGCGCGTCCTCTGGCGAGCGCCTTCACGGACGACCGGGCGGTCGTCGACGCGGCGGCCGGACTCCTGGTGTGGATCGGCCTGCTGCAGCCGGTGTCCGCCGTCGCGTTCACGCTCGACGGGATCCTGATGGGCGCGTCGGACATGCGGTACCTCGCCGCGGCGATGGCCGCGTGCAGCGCGTGCTTCGTCCCGGTGGCGCTGCTTTCCGTGGGGACCGGATGGGGGACCGGAGGGCTGGCGGCGGGCCTCGCGCTGTGGCTGGTCCTGCGCTCGGTGTTGACCGGGTGGCGATTCGGGAACGGCCGCTGGCTGCGGCCCGCCGCGTGACTTGCCCTCAGGAACGGACCTGGAACACGGCCTCCAGGACCGGCAGCGACACCCGAGACCTCGTGACCTTCGAGAGGCGGGCCAGCTCCTTCAGCAGCCGAGGCCGCGCGGATTCGTACTTGTCCGCCTCGTTCCTGAAGAAGAACTCGAGTACGTCGAACAGCTCGTCGACGTCGCGACCCCAGATGCTGGTCTCCAGGACCCGGTCGATCACGGGGGCGTAACCCAGGTCCCGGAGCTGCCTGATGATGCGGTCCGTTCCGCCTTCGCGGGCCCCCGACGCCCCGATCGTCGTGTCGACGAAGTCGGCGAATGCTTCCCACGCGCACCCGTCCACGTAGGTGACCCCGAGTATGACCCCGCGATCGCTACGAAGCTCGTCGAGCTTGGCGAGGACGGCAGACCAATCCCGGCCCGGGATCGATTCGAGGACGTAGGACAGGACGATCAGATCGAACGAGCCGGAGGGCGCTTCGAACTCCTGGATCGTCTGCTGAAAGAACCTGTAGCGGCCCGAGGCGCGACTCTCGTGCGTGCCTGCGAAGTCCGGGCTGGGCTCCACGACCGTGACGTGCTCCGCTTCGTCGAGGAGGCGAGTGGCGATCGTGCCCGGGCCGGCGCCCACGTCGAGGATGCGAGGCCGTCCGAGCGCGCGGGCATGCGACGCGAGCGCTTCGGCGACGGCGTCCTTTCCGTCCGTGTTGTCGAGGTAGCGAGCGAAGAGGGTCTGATAGGGCTCGATAGCGCTCGAGGAAGTTCGTGTCACAACGGCATCCTATTCGTCGTCGATGGAATCCCAGCGCCAGATCCCCATACGAACGCGGTTGCCCTCCGCGTTGCCCATCCACTTTCCCTCTAGGGAGGTGCCGGCGTGCGACAGGTACAGTTGGAAGTGACCGTAGTAGTTCGCATGCTTGCGCGTAGATCGCCACGTCCCCTCCACGAGGCCTTCGCCGTTCACGCTCCCGCTCACGCGGTACTCGAAGCGCTTGGGGATCGGCGCACTGCTTTTCCCGTCTCCCTTCCCCCAGATGTACGAATTCGCCTGGTGGAGGCGCAGCTCGCCCTCAACGGACGGCGAGGCGTCGCCGGAGTCTGTCTCGTCCGCGTCGTACGTCCATGTCGTGCGGAATCGGCTCGGGAGCCGCCGCTTCCTCGGTGTGATCATCTTCGTGATCGCTTCCTGGCGGTTGATCAACAGGGCGCCCACGAAGAAGGCCGCAAACGCGGCGCGTACCACGGGATCGTCGCCGCGCCCTTGGACGAGCGCCACGAGCAACGAGGATCCGAACGCGACGACGAGATCGACGATCAACACCGGTACGAACCCCATCGACGCGCCCCCGAACTCGAGTAACGACGAGTTAAGGCCCAGCGTAGCGGAACGTCACCAAGAGTCTTGTGGTGCTCGCCACAACAGCATGAGCGGGGTACGTCCCGGTCGTCGCCGCTAGCGCAACGAGAAGGCGTGCTCCGGATGCTGTGCCGGAGGCCGGCCGATCGTCAGCGACGGGAACGGCCCCTGCCGCCGCACCGCGTCGCGCGGCGGCGTCAGCGGGATCCACAGCGCGAACACCGAGCCGGTCTCGTCCGAGCGTTCGAGGCGCACGTCGCCGCCGACCGCCTCGGCCAGCTTCTTGCAGATGTAGAGGCCCAGCCCCGTCCCGCCCGCCGGCCGCGTCGACGACTGGTCGATCTGGTAGAAGCGGTCGAAGATGCGGGCCTGCTCGACGTCGGGGATCCCGGGCCCCTCGTCCGCGACCCACATCACGGCGTGATCGCCCTCGACGCGGCCCCCGATCGTGATCGTCGTCCCGTCGGGCGCGTACTTGAGGGCGTTGTCCACGAAGTTCGAGACGACCTGGTGCACCTTCGTCTCGTCCGTGTCGATCTCGAGCGCTTTCCTCTCGAACCGGAAGTCGAAGCTGCGCCGGCCCGTGCGGGCGCGGAACTCGTCGACCACGTGGTGCGCGACCTTCTGCAGCAGCACCGGCGTGACGAGGAGCTTATCGGTGTCCGACTCGATGCGCGACACGACCAGGAGGTCCTCGATCAGCCGGCGGAGCCTCTCGCTCTGACGGTCCACGGCCTCGATGAACGAGCGCCGGTCGTCTTCCGAGAACTCCACGTTCGGCCGTAGCAACGTCTTGACGTAGCCCTGGATCGACGTCAAGGGCGTCCGCAGCTCGTGCGAGACCGCCGCGACGAAGTCGTCCTTGAGCCGGTTCATCTCCGTGAGGTGCGCGAGCGACTCCTCGAGACGTCCGACGAGCCGCGCGTTCTCCAGCGAGACGCTCGCATGGTTCGCGAGGGTCTCGAAGAGCTTGAGGTCGGCCTCGTCGAACGTGCTCACGTCGCCGAGACGGCTTCCGACCGCGAACGTCCCGATGACGCCGTCCGCGCCGTGCAGCGGGGCGACGATCGCGTCGCGCATCCCCCGCGATTCGAAATGCCGGCGGATGTTCTCGTTGAGGATCGGCTTCGGGATCAGGAGCGCCTCGCCTTCCGAGGCCACGCGGGCCCAGACGCCGTCGCGCGGGTCGAGGTCGAGCTCGCGCATCAGGTAGCCGTCCTCGTCGGGACCGAGCGAGCTGCGGTAGGCGGGCTCGCCCGGGGTCGAGAAGAACGTGATCTGCGCGACCTCTGCCTGGAACATCTTTCGGGCCTGCGCCAGTAGCTCCGAGATCGTGGCCTCGATCTGCAGCGAGCCCTGGACGATACGGCTCGACTCGTACAGCGACTCGAGGCTCTTGTGCTTCTGACGTTCCGACGTGTAGGCGCGGTAGGCGAAGAACAGCGTCGACACGGGCACGAGCAGGAGCCACGCGACCTGGGGGCGGACCCACATGAGGGTCGCGGCGACCAACGCGATGCACGTGTTGGTCATGCCGGCCATCATCCCGGGCGCGAGGCCTTCGGTGAGGGCCTCGAGGTGGACCTTGCCTTCGGACAGCGAGATCGCGACCGCGATCATCACCGTCGACAGGAACGTCGTCAGCGCGACGGCGGCACCGGTCCCTATCCACCCGGAGACGCTCGACGGGTCGCCGTTGCCGACCAGCGCCTGGAACAAAAACGACGCCAGGATCACCTCGAGGGAGAGGTGGGCGAGGTTGAAGACCAGCTTCAGCGGGGACTGGCGCCGGTGGAACGCAAGTGCGGCCCCGGATCCGACGAGCTGCGCCACGACCAGCGCCGCCGGCGTCAGGAAGAAGAGCCCGAGGACGAGCGGGATCTCGCTCAGCGAGAACGAGTACGCCTCCTGGCGGAACTGCAGGTGGACGACGCAGACCTCCGCGAGGAGGAACAACCCCGCGATCGCCCACCACGGGATGTCGAACGGGTTGGCGACGTGGTCGATGCGGGCCGCGCCGACGCCGACCGTCAGGGCCGCGGCGAGCGCGGCCACCGACACGCTGAGCACCCAGACACGTGCCGTTCCGGACAGCCGAAGGAGCGGGGGTCGGACCCCCCGCTCCTTCGGCTGTGAGCTACGTCGTGCGATTGCTTTCATGACCCTCCGAGTCGGACGGTGCTACGACCAGTCGATCCCCGACCAGGTAGCGCCGCTCCAGGTGGCGCCGGACCACGTCGCTCCGGACCACGTCGCGCCGCTCCAGGTCGCCCCGGACCACGTCGCTCCGGACCACGTCGCGCCGCTCCAGGTCGCTCCGGACCACGTCGCTCCGGACCAGGTGGCTCCGCTCCAGGTCGCCCCGGACCAGGTGGCGCCGCTCCACGTGCGGCCGCTCCACGTCGCCCCGGACCAGGTGGCGCCGCTCCACGTGCGGCCGCTCCACGTCGCCCCGGACCAGGTGGCGCCGGCCCAGCTGTCGCCGGACCAGGTGGCGCCGGACCACGTCGCCCCGTTCCACTCGCCGCCGGACCAGCTACGGCCGCTCCAGGTGGCGCCGGACCACGTCGCCCCGTTCCAGTCGTTCCCGAAGATGTCGCGCTCACCCTCGAGCACGTGGTCGACCGGAGGACACGCCTCTTCGAGAGTCTGCGCGGGAGCCTGAGGGGCGGGCTCGGTCGCGGGGGAGCTCGTCTCGGCGACCGTCTCCGCGGGTGCCGTGGCGGGCTCGACCGACTCCTTGTCGGGCGGCGTCGCGCCTGCCGTCTCGGCGAGGTTCGTAACGGACTCGGCCGTCTCGTCGACGAGCGGCTCGACTGTGTCCTCGACCGCGGGGTCCACAGTCTCTTCGACCGCGGGCTCCACGGTCTCTTCGACGGCGGGCTCCACGGTCTCCTCGACCACCGGCGCGACCGTCTCCTCGACCGCCGGCGCCGGCTCGGCTGCACCCTGGTCCGCTGCGGCCTTCTCGGCTGCGGCCTTCTGCTCCATGTACTGCTCGACGCAGCTCTTGCTGGGGTGCGTCATGACGAGATGCACCGACCCGCGGGACTTCTCCAGCGACCCCGTCCCGGTGGCGCGGGGCCACGTCTGGGCCGCCAGGAGCGGCAGGGGGGTCGGGGCCTTGAGCGCGGCCTTCAGGTTGACGACGCCCGCCCCCTGGGCCTGCGCGTCCGCCGCCGGCATCGTCGATGCGGTCGACTTCAGCAACGCCTTGATCTGGTCCGGCGTCGCGTTCGGGCGCTGCTGGACGAGGAGCGCGGCGGCGCCCGAGACGACTGCGGCCGCCTGAGACGTGCCGCTGCCCTTGAAGAGCCTCGAGTTCACCCGGCCCTCGGGGTGGTTCACGTCGAGGAACGAGCCGGGGGTGCGCAGGCTGGCGACGGACTTGCCGGGTGCGACGAGGTCCGGGTTGCGAACGCCGTCACCGCGCGCCGACCAGTCCGGGACGACGTCGTCGCTCGTGTCGAACGTACCCTTCGTGTCCGAGGCCCCGACGGCGACGACGTACGGGTCGTAGGCGGGGTTGTTGAGCGCCGCGGACCCGAACTGCGAGTTCCCCGCGGCGACCACGACGACGATCCCCTTGTGCCATGCGTTCTCGACCGCGTACGTGAGGGGGTCCGTCAGGTAGCTCTGCGTACCGTCGGTCCCGAAGGACAGGTTGAGGACCCGGATGTTCAGCCCGCCGGAGTTGCGGTGCTGGACGACCCAGTCGATCGCTGCGAGGACCTGCGACACGTCCGTCCCGCCGTTGTGCGCGGCAACCTTCACGTTGACGATCCGCGCGTCGGGAGCGACGCCGACGAAGTTGTCGTGGTCGCCGTTCTCCTTCCCGGCGACGACCGCGGCGTCACGACCGGCGATGATGCCGGCCATGTGCGTGCCGTGGCCGAACGTGTCGAGGTAGCGGCGGGCGGGCGAGCCGGACTCCAACGAGAGGTCCGGACCGTTGACGACCTTCCCGGGGACGGTGAGGCCCTCGACGGGCACGACGCCGGAGTCGATCATCGCGACGTCGACGCCCTTGCCGGTGAAGCCTTCACGCCACATGTCCCGCGCCTTGACGGCGTTGGTCGTGTTGAAGATCGACCCCGGGTTCGACGCGCTGCTGGCGTCGTAGCCGTCGACCGAGTGCTGGAGGAAGACGCGCTGATCGGGCGTGACCGAATGGACCTTGCGAACGGACTCGAGGGCCGGGAGGCCGGCCTCGGGGACGGTGGCGGTGAAGCCGTCGATGATGTCTATGTGGCGGCCGACGTCCCCGCCGAGGTCTTCGACCATCTGCTCGGGGGCGGATCCGGCGCCGGGAAGCTCGCGGACGATGACGTCGACCATCTGCGACGCCGCGCGGGCGGCGGACTCGCCGAATCCCGGCGTAGACGCGAGAAGAAGGCCCAACGTGAGGCCTACGGCGGCGAGGAGCTGGCCCTTCTTGGAATCGTTCCAGCTGATCCCGAAAGCTATCTTCATACGCGATCCCCCTCCTGGGTGCTGCACCGGCACATGACGACCACCCTCCCGGTGTTACTCCTGCCCCCGCCCTCCGAACATCGGCACCCGATCGGGATTTCCATATGGTTCTTCGATGTCATTCCTCGCGCGCTGCGAACGCACTAGTCACCCGTTGCGATGTGTCCCGATTCGGGAGGGTTGGCGGGCTAGCCCCGCGACGGGATCGGCGGGTTAGAGCAGTTCGCGCAACCCGGCGAAGCAGCGGTCGAGGTCGTCTTCGTCGTTGAAGAAGTGGGGCGAGACGCGCACGGCGTCGCCCCTGACGTCGAGGACGACGTCGCGTTCGAAGAGCGCGTGCAGGATCTCCTTCGCGCGGGACGGTCCGCCCGGGATCCCGAGGCGGACGAGGCCCCCTCGCCGGGACGCGTCGCGCGGCGACCGCACCTCTATGCCCGCGTCGTCGGCGCGGGCGACGATTCCTTCGGTGAGCTGCCGGTTCCGCCGTCGGATCGCGTCGACGCCGACCTCGAGGACGATCTCGAGCCCGGCCGCGGCCGTCCAGGCCTGCGGGAGCGTGAGCGTCCCGGTCTCGAAGCGGCGCGCGTCGTCCCGGAGCCTCAACGAGGTGCGGTCGAAGCCGAAGAAGTCCTTGGTCCCGAACCAGCCGACGACGAGCGGCTCCATCTTCTCGATCAGGTCGCGGCGGCAATAGAGGAAGGCGAGGCCCTGGCCGCCGCACAGCCACTTGAGCGCGCCCGTCAGCAGGACGTCGGCGCCGAGCTCGTGGACGTCGATCGGGAGCACGCCCGAGCCGTGGAAGTCGTCGACGACGGCGAGCGCCCCGTGGCGGTGGGCCGCTTCGACGATCGCCGGCGCGTCCATGATCCAGGACGACTCGAACAGGACGCGGTTGAGGTTGACCGCCGCCGTCTGGTCGTCGATGCGTGCGATCACGTCCTCCGCCGGGACCGTGACGCCGTCGCGGGACGTCACGACCTCTACCTTCGCGCCCGCCCTCTCGGCGGCCCGCCACACGTAGTGGTTCGTGGGGAAGTCCATGTCGGTCAGCACGACCTTCGGCCGGCGGGAGAAGTCGAGGCACGTGGCGACCTGCGAGAGCCCCACGGAGACCGACGGCACCACCGCCGTCTCGTCGGGATCGGCCCCGATCAGCCGGGCGAACAGCTCCCGGCACTGCGCGACCTTCGGGAGCCCGTGGTCGAACCACAGCTCCTCGGGACCGAGCCGGCCCCAGAGGTCGAGGTGCTCGAGGGCGGCGGCCCTCGCGCGGTTCGACAGGGGGCCGAGCGACGCCGAGATGAGGTAGGTCCGCTCCCGGACGACGGGGAACTCGGCCCTGTAAGCGGCGAAATCCGTCACGCTACGGAGCGTAGCGCGCGAATCCGGGACTAGAAGTTACAGGCGCGTCGTTTAGCATCCTCGTCGTGCCGAAATCGTCCTCAGCCTCCGGAAACCTGGTCATCAGGGGGGCCCGCGAGCACAACCTCAAGAACGTCCACCTCGAGCTCCCCCGGGAAGCCCTGATCGTCTTCACCGGGATCTCCGGCTCGGGGAAGTCGTCCCTCGCCTTCGACACGATCTACGCCGAGGGCCAGCGGCGCTACGTCGAGTCCCTCTCGTCCTACGCCCGGCAGTTCCTCGGCCAGATGGACAAGCCCGAGGTCGACTTCATCGAGGGACTGTCGCCGGCGATCTCGATCGACCAGAAGTCGGCGTCGCGCAACCCGAGGTCGACCGTGGGCACGATCACCGAGATCTACGACTTCCTCCGGCTGCTGTTCGCCCGGATCGGCCGCCCGCACTGCCACAACTGCGGCCGCCCGGTGGCCCGCCAGACCCCCGAGCAGATCGTCGACCAGGTGCTCGAGCTGCCCGAGGGCACGCGCTTCCAGGTGCTCGCTCCGATCGTCCGGAGCCGGAAGGGCGAGTTCACCAACCTGTTCGAGGATCTCGCGCGGCGCGGCTACGCGCGCGCCCGCGTCGACGGCGAGGTCCGGGAGCTCTCGGAGAAGATCCGCCTCGACCGCTACTTCCAGCACGACATCGACGTGATCGTCGACCGCCTCGTGCTGCGCGAGGGGATCGTCAGCCGCCTGACCGACTCGATCGAGACCGCGCTCCAGCTCGCCGAGGGGACGGCCGCCATCGACCTCGTCGACGACGCCGGCGAGGACATCCTGTTCAGCCAGCACTTCGCCTGCACGTTCTGCGGGCTGTCGTTCGACGAGCTCGCCCCGAGGAACTTCTCGTTCAACTCGCCCTACGGCGCCTGCGAGCGTTGCGACGGGCTGGGCACGCACCTCGAGGTCGACCCCGACCTCGTGATCCCGAACCCCGACCTGTCGATCGACGAGGGTGCCATCTCGCCGTGGTCGAGCCGGACGCTCGAGTACTTCGACCGTCTGCTCGACTCCACCGCCAAGACGTTCAAGTTCCGGACGGACGTGCCCTTCAAGCGGCTGTCGAAGAGAGCCCGCGAGATCGTGCTGTACGGGTCGGAGGACGAGCAGGTGCACGTCCGCTACCGCAACCGGTTCAACCGGATCCGCTCCTACTGGACGAACTTCGAGGGCGTGATCCCGTGGCTCGAGCGCCGGCGTTCCGAGACCGACTCCGAGTACGCGCGCGAGCGCTACGAGCAGTACTTCCGGGAGGTGCCGTGCCCCGCGTGCAACGGGGCGCGCCTGCGTCCCGAGTCGCTGGCCGTCACGATCGGCGGCAAGAACATCCACGAGGTGTGCGACATCTGCATCGGCGAGGTCGACGAGTTCCTCCGCAAGATCGAGTTCGACGACCGCGAGACGACGATCGCGGAGCGCGTGCTGAAGGAGATCCACTCTCGGCTCGGCTTCCTGCTCGACGTCGGCCTCGACTACCTCACGCTCGCGCGGGGGGCCGCCACCCTCGCCGGCGGCGAGGCGCAGAGGATCCGGCTCGCGACGCAGATCGGGTCCGGGCTGGTCGGCGTCCTCTACATCCTCGACGAGCCGTCGATCGGGCTCCACCAGCGCGACAACCGGCGGCTGATCGACACGCTGGTGCGGCTACGGGACCTCGGGAACACGCTGATCGTCGTCGAGCACGACGAGGACACGATCCGGGTCGCGGACCACGTCGTCGACATCGGCCCCGGAGCCGGCGAGCACGGCGGGGACGTCGTCTACAGCGGCCCGGTGAACGGCCTCGTCCGCAACCGGAAGTCCGTCACCGGGGACTACCTCGCCGGACGGAAGACGATCCCCGTGCCGGAGCGCCGCCGCGACGCGGCGGGGGCGATCGTCGTGCGAGGCGCCCGCCAGCACAACCTCCGCGACATCGACGTCGCCTTCCCGCTCGGCTGCTTCGTGGCGGTGACGGGCGTCTCGGGTTCCGGCAAGTCCACGCTGGTGAACGAGGTCCTCTACAGGGCCGTGCACCAGAGGCTCAACCGCAACGCGCGGCTGGTCGCCGGACGCCACAAGGCGATCGAGGGTCTCGACCGGGTCGACAAGGTCATCGACATCGACCAGTCGCCGATCGGGCGGACCCCCCGATCGAACCCCGCGACGTACACGGGCGTCTTCGACCACGTCCGCAAGCTGTTCGCCAAGACGCAGGATGCGAAGCGGCGCGGGTACCAGCCGGGGCGGTTCTCGTTCAACGTGCGCGGCGGCCGCTGCGAGGCGTGCGCCGGCGACGGGACGATCAAGATCGAGATGCACTTCCTGCCCGACGTCTACGTCCCGTGCGAGGTCTGCAAGGGCAAGCGGTACAACCGGGAGACCCTCGAGGTGCGCTTCAAGGGCAAGAACATCGCGGAGGTCCTCGAGATGAGCGTCGCGGAAGCGGCCGAGTTCTTCTCGGCTATACCGCCGATCGCTCGCCACATGGAGACGCTGCGCGACGTCGGCCTCGGCTACATCCGTCTGGGCCAGCCGGCACCGACGCTCTCGGGCGGCGAGGCCCAGCGGGTCAAGCTGTCGACGGAGCTCGCGAAGCGGTCGACCGGCAAGACGCTCTACATACTCGACGAGCCGACGACCGGCCTGCACTTCGACGACGTGGCCAAGCTGCTCGGCGTCCTGCACCGTCTCGTCGACGCGGGGAACTCGGTGGTCGTGATCGAGCACAACCTCGACGTGATCAAGACGGCGGACCACATCGTCGACCTGGGGCCCGAAGGCGGGGCCGGAGGCGGATCGGTCGTCGTCGCGGGGACGCCCGAAGAGGTCGCGGCGTGCGCCGACTCCTACACCGGACGGTTCCTCGCGCCGCTGCTCGAGCGACGGGCCGCCCCGGCGCGCAAGACGGCTGCCGCCGGCAAGGAAGGCAGGCGCGTCGACACGGCGCGCCGCGCCGGTTGACTCTGCGTAAACCACGTATTTCTCCTGCAATGTCCGTTATCCCATAGTCGGGGTATGAGGGCTGAGGGGGTTCTCCGAGCGCTCCCGCGCGTGCGGGCCGCGCTCCCGCGCGGGCGAGCACTTCCCGAATCGGTGTGGGCGGCCCGTCACCGGGGGATCGTCGCCTTGCTCTGGCTGCACACGCTCGGGCTCGCGATCTTCGCGGCCGCCGAGGGGTACTCGCCTGAGCACGTCCTGCTCGAGATCGGGATCGTCGCCGCCGCGGCCCTCCTCGCCCAGTGGAAGGCCCTCGAGCGCTCGGCACGCGCCGCGGTGGCGACGTTCGGCCTGTTCACGTGCTCCGCGCTGCTCGTGCACTTCTCCAACGGCGTGACCGAGATGCACTTCCACTTCTTCGTGATGGTGGTCGTCGTCGCGCTCTACCAGGACTGGTTCGCGTTCCTGGTCGGGATTGCCTTCGTCCTGTTCCATCACGGCGTCCTGGGCACGATCGCGCCGGAGGACGTGTACTCGAGCGCGGCCGCGATCGCCAACCCCTGGGGCTGGGCCGCCATCCACGCGGGGTTCATCCTCGCCGAGAGCGTCGCCTGCCTCGTCGCGTGGAAGAAGAGCGAGCAATACGCCGCGCAGATCGTCGAGCACGGCGTGAGGAGGAGGGAGGCCCTAGAGCTGAACGACCACGTCGTGCAGGGCCTCGTCGTCGCCAAGGCCTCGTTCGAGCTCGGCGACGCGGAGGGCGGCCGCAAGGCGCTGGAGGCCACCCTCGGCCGAGCGAAGGGTCTGGTCTCGGATCTGCTCGGCGAGGAGGAGGACTCCGCGCTGCAGCCCGGCTCGCTGGTGAGGGACGACGCCGCGACCGTGAGCCGGCAATGACCTCGGGGGCCGGGCCGGGTCGTGGGGGCGGGCGCAGCGACAAGTGCAGGGTTGTCCTCGCCGACGACACGCCGGAGATCAGGACCCTGTTGCGGCTCACGCTCGAGGACCAGGGCGGGATAGAGGTCGTGGGGGAGGCCGGCGACGGAGCCAAGGCCGTCGAGATCGTGAGCGAGCTGCAGCCGGACGCCATCGTGCTCGACCTGGCGATGCCGGTGATGGACGGCTTCGAGGCGATCCCCGAGGTGCGCCGCCGCTCGCCGGCGACGAAGATCATCGTGCTGTCGGGCTTCGACGAGAGCGTCATGTGCGAGCGCGCGCTGTCGCTCGGCGCGGACCTCTACTTCGAGAAGGGCATCAGCTTCTTCGACCTCGCCGAGAAGGTGGTCGAGAGCTGCCCCGGGAGGGCCTGAGAGGGTTACGGTCGAATCCTTGGCGGACGTCGTCCCAGAGAAAGGATGCGATCGTGCGGACCCGACTGCTCCTGGTAGCCCTGCTGGCCGTCCCGATGGTGGGCGCGGCCGCCCCCGCGCACGCCACGTGCCACCCCGAGAAGCCCTCGACCTGCGAGCCGTGTCGCATCACCGGCATCTACTTCGACGAGAACGGGATCCCTCGGCTGAAGACCGAGTGCCCCTAGGAGGCCCCGCCGGGCGCCGCTAGAATGCGGCTCCCGGGGCGGTTAGCTCAGCGGGAGAGCGCTGCCTTCACACGGCAGAGGTCACTGGTTCGATCCCAGTACCGCCCACGATACGTTTCCCTGGTCGGCGAGGACGTTTTCTGCCGCTGTAGCGAGTCCGTGAGGGTTCCAGGACGAGCGGGGACTGTGACAGTCTGTCTCTGATTGACGATTCCAGCCGGCGGGCACAGGAGTGGGGAACGCGTCAGAGTGCACGTAACCGAGCCAACGCAAACCCGACACAAGTGTTATCGCGCGAGAACAGCGAGGCCCTTCGCATAGAACCTGTCGTTTCCCGAACGATCACTTGTGCGCGATCTCTTGATACGTCGTGGACGTCACCAACCTCATCCGCTAGGTTGTCGTGGCAACCGGGGCCGTTGCTTCGGCGGCTAGATCAGGGGACGCCAACTGATGCTTTCTCTGGATGCGTCGAGCGCGTTCCCGACTTCCGATACCGTCGCCGCTGATACGACTCGCGGAGGCCTGGCCCCCAGTGACAGGATTGGCAGATTTATCCGGTTAGGGCGGAGCCCATCGACGGTGGGGGCGCCCCTCTCCAGAAAAAAGTAACATCGGGAGAAGGAATCTGTCACACTACTGCGAACACTGCCGCAGCGGACGGACGGGACGGGGCCGCGTGAAGTGACGCGGCCCCCGAGGTGGGGGGGTCGATGGCGCGACTTCGGGGTGAGTCGTTGTGGGGCATGAACGTCTTCTTTTCCCTGACGTTAGTGGTGCTAGGTATCGTCGGAACTGCTGATGCCGCTCGCGCGACGGCAAGCGTAGGCGTGTCGCAGAAGTGCGACGCACACGGACACTGCGTTGCCGGGAGCGCGTTCTCAGCGAATGGGGGCGTCAACCTGACCAACGCTGCATCTGGTCTCGGTGCGGCACTGGCGGCGTGCAAAGGGACCGCGAACGGATCGATACTGCTCGAAGTGACCTGCAGCATCGGGGCCAACTCACAGACGATCGCGTTTCCCGGAACGGCAGGGATCGTTCCCGTCGCAACCGACACTTCGACGCTCAGTCGCGTCAAAGTGTGCTGGAACGTCGTCGGATACTTCCCGAACCCGTCGGGCGAGCACTACGAAGTCTCTACTAGTGGCTGCGCCCTTCTCGCCCTATGAGCCGGCGCTTCAGCGGGCGAAGAGCCCCTCGACGTTTCGTCATTTCATTGATCCTGGGGTCCCTCAGCGCCCTGATGGCAACTCCCATAGCGCTTGCTGAAGAAGTGGTCACAGCTGCGGGAACCGTCCTGGTGAGAGGATCGGTTACGGGAAGTGCGTCGCTCGAGATCTCTCAAGACACACACCTGTCGCTGAACTACTTCGACGACTCTGGAAAGCCTGGCCCGACGTTTTCGAGCGGCTCTGGGTTGGCCGCGGTCGTCTTGACGCCTGCCACTGAGTCTGGGGCCGCCCGGGCGCTGTCGGCGGTCCGGCTGCCGAAGGCGCCGGGCCAAGTGCAGCGGTTGGTTTCGTTCGGCCCCAAAAACTGCATGCTGGACGCGACCGGCTGCCCGGTGGCCGCCGGGGAGTACCGGCTGTTTCTCGTTACAGAGTCGAACGTGACGGTCCGTCTCGAGTTCGAGGGTCTCGCCGGGCGAGCGACGGTCCGGCCGACCGAGCCTGTGTCGGGATCCATAGCTCGACCGGCGCCGGAGTACTCATACGGTCTCCCCTATACCGTTACCGGTCTCAACGCCGTCGGAGCCGGATTCTCCGCCGACACGACGGGCCGAGCAATCGTTTTCTCCGCCTTTTGGTTCCGCGGCGCGCGGGAGGGCGTCGGCCCTGTGTCTCCGGCGGACAAGCCACTGGCACAGGTTGGCTTTGCCGGCGCATGCGCCTACTTCGATCGTCCTCCAGCCGTCGGAGCGTTCGCGCCGGGGTGTCCGGGAGGGAGCGAGGTGGGAACGTTCGCTACGCAGCGCGTCTTCGACGATTTCGGTTTCCTTCAGTGGAACCAGCTCGGAGGAGTCGCACCCGGGACCTACGGGCTAGGGAACTACGCTGTTCATAGCGGAATCTTCGACCCTGGTTTCGTCGGGTTCTGGATCGATGCCAGTTAGCTAGGCACGAATCACACTTCCCAAACTCCTACGCCGGTCCCGCCCACGACCGGACCTCTGACATGCACGGAGGGGGTGGTTCCTCGATTCGATCCCGAAGGCGTTCAGCGAATACAAGTCGAGAAAGGACGAATCTCATGAAAAAGGTTGTCGGCGTTGTCCTGACGGCTGCGCTCGTTCTCGGGTCACTCGTGGCTGCGATGCCGGCCAATGCCGCCGCGAGTGCGGGCGCCAGCGTGAGCTGTGAACTGACCGGACCCCACTGCGTCACCGGATCGGGGCAGTCCGAGAACGCCGGATCGAGCACCACGGGCGGGTTTGCCACGGCGGTATGCCACGGGGACTCGAACGGGGCGGTTCTAATGGAAGTGACCTGTTCCGTTGCGGGATACTCGTCGACCAAGAGTCTGCCGGGGCCCGTGGGCGCCGCATACGTCAGGGCGCCGGCCACAGGTTTCCAAAGGCAGCAGGTGTGCTGGACCGTCACAGGTTATTTCCCCCAGGTACTGGGCGGTGTCAATGAAGTGACGACGTCTGGTTGTTCGATCGTGACGCTTTAGGACCGACTTTGCACAAGGGGTGATCCTCCACCGGACAACGGGAAGCCGCACCGGGGTCCGGTGGAGGATCCTTCGTCCCGGATGATGACCGGCGATGGCAAGAGCGACGGACGTACGGGGCGAGCACACATCACTGCCCAATGGCTCCAAGGGCGTCTCAGGATCTCGGGCACAGGCCGCGCTCCACTGTGAGGGGATCACGATGTGTCCGAACGAGTCTCGAAACAATTCAACGGACAAAGGGCAGCAATGCCGTCCCGATGGCGATTGGGTTAGTAGCGAGAGTTTATTCGCCTCGCGAGGCGACCCCCGACCGGACCGAGATTGGCGATCGCTGGCACCTTCGACCCCCGTCGCCTCCAATTGAGTACATCCAAGGTGTTTTTCTGAGTTTGATTACAGCCATCACGTCACGAGTTCGGCGCCGCTCGCTAAATAGTCGGCTTCGAAGGTCGAGCTTCGTGATGAGCGGTAATCCACTGGGCATGGCTCCTCCAGCAAGGAGCAATCCAAGCCTTTCCCACACTCCACTACGACGCGACAGGAGACGCGCTCCGAATCCAACCAGCTCAAATGGTTCGCTTACGACTCCTCGACGTCCCTGTCCGCGCGGGTGTAAGGGAGTGGTGGAGCGCGAGAGGACCGCGGGCGACCGCAATCGGAAGGAACGACCAGCGATGTCCGAGCGCTGAAACAGTGCATCTGAACGGGGCCGAATTGGGCTCCGCCTAATCCTCGGATCAACCCCGATCTATACCGCCCACCGCGAAGGCGCAGGTCATAGGAGGGATGATGCGTTCGACTCGGAAAGCCTTGACACCGCCAGGCCGCGGTCAGGCCGCGAGTGTCGACCAATGCGTTTCCGGGGACCTCTGCGAGCGCGTCGTCAAGCTTCCCCCGGAGCTATTGACGGCGCCGGAAGTTGGACCGTCGCAGTAGCGCCCCGTCCCTACCCACAGGGCGTGTTCGGGATGGCCCCGAACGTGGGTGAGCAGCGAGGACGTGCTTCTCTGCACGGTGGATTTTGAATTGAACGCGTAATCTCTTTGGATTCGTCTCCTTCAACTTGTCCATTCCCGCACGTGGCCCGAAGCGGATCCTGAGCGTCCTCGAAGACCGTCCCGAAGCTATGCCGAGTAACCGAGATGGCCGCGTTCGTTTGGGGCTGATGCGGGCGTCGATGGCGGCAATGCGTGGATCGGCGAGTTCCACGTGACATCGTGCTGGCGCTTGCCGTTTCGTCTTCCAAATGGCCGCCTGAGATCTGACGTCTTCCGCGAAGGACGCCGTCCCGGTAGCAACCTCGTCTACCTCCTTGAATCGCCATAGAGGACGGGGACTCCGCGCTCGAATCCGCGGCGTCCAGGACCAGATGGCCGAGCCGAGGAGCGCATTACCACGGCCTTGTTGAGCTCCGCAGACGTCGGCATGTCGCTAGGAGGTCAGGGTGTCCCGCCCCATCCGTCGCGCTCGTCAGGTTGTGCTGACGGTTGCTCTTCTGGGGAACTCGAATCTGGGGTGTCTACGACCTCATCGCTCGATGAGCGGCCGGTGTGCGACGCAATCAGCGCGATGTTCTCGCCCATCGATGCAAGGACGTGGAGGACCGCCCACACAAGCAATCCTTGGAGGAAGGCGAGCACGCCCAAGACGACGATGAACGGATTCGTTTCCTCCTCGACATCGAAGCCTCCGAGGAAATCTTCGGTAACTACCTCCTGCGTTGAGTTCGAAATCAAGACGATTCCTGCGACCAGTCCGGCGATGAGCGAGAACACTCCGAGGGTGCGAAGCGCCCCTACCGGCCCAGCGTCCTGACTGATCACAAGAACCCCCTTTCCCAGTCCGCTTAACGACCCGGATGCTAGGACGGTCCGCGCGATCCATCAAAACCCTGAACTATGCTCCTCGAGGTCGACGACCCTGATCGACAGCCGCAGGTTTTCCTCGAGGCAGGTTGCGTCGTGGCATACGTCGGCGCTGCTCGGGCTCGTCCTTCCGCGCCGCTGAATCATACTGTGGTCTGGCAGAAGGCGCCGTTAGTGACATGACGGCCTTCGGCGATGTCGCACTTGGGGGCGACGGCACCTTGCTCATCGGCCGTCGCCCGAAGGAGCAACTTGCAATCAGAGCATTGACGACGGTCCCGACGCGTAGCTCGCGTTCGGTCTCGATGCCGGCGAAGGAGCCTTCGAAGGACTGCGTCCTCGCGGATACGAGCAAGATGGGCCGCGGGACCGCCTCCTGCAGCGGTCCCCTGGTATGTGGCGGCCAGGGAGGCTCGGGAGGCCCGCTTTTCAGGATGAGGAGCAACACCACCCCTGGACCGCAGCAGATAC
>DATADL010000077.1:0-17173 GCA_036258555.1 Actinomycetota bacterium
AGCGGAACGCGCGCAGCATCCGCAGGGGGTCGTCCGAGAACGAGTCGTCGGGGTCGACCGGAGTCCGAAGCAGCTTCTTGGCGAGGTCGGCCTTGCCCCCGAACGGGTCGACCGCGTTCATTCCCGGCAGCTGTATCGCCATCGCGTTCACGGTGAAGTCCCGGCGCGACAGGTCGGTCTCGATGTCCGCCGCGAAGCTGACGTCGGGGTGACGCGACGAGGGCACGTAGACCTCGGTTCGGAACGTCGTGATCTCCATGTGGAGCCCGGCGATCTCGGCCCCCACGGTCCCGAACTCGCGGCCTTGCAGCCACAGGTTCGTCGCCAGGGGCTTCACGACCGACAGCGTCTCGTCCGGCGTCGCGTCCGTAGCGAAGTCGAGGTCGGCGTGGGTCCGGCCGAGCAGCGCGTCGCGCACCGGGCCGCCCACGAGGTACAGCTCGTGGCCCGCCTTCTCGAAGTGCGCGGCGAGGTCCATGACGGGGGAACCCTCCGCCAGGAGCTCGTCGAGATTCGGGACGGAGGCCATGAGGGCCTCAGCCTACGAGACGGGCTGGAGACCCTCCTGCCGCAAGGCGATCGTGAAGTCGTGCGAGTTCGTCGCCGCACGCATCGCGTCGTCGAGAGTGACGAGGCCGGAGCGGTAGAGGGACAGCAGCGCCTGGTCGAACGTCTGCATCCCGTAGAAGGACGACTCGGCCACGATGTCGTGGATCATGTGCGTCTGCTCCGGGTTCAGGATCAGGTCGTGGATGCGCCCGTTCATGACGAGCACCTCCACCGCGGGGATCCGGCCCCTCTCGTCGAGGCGCGGGATCAGGCGCTGCGAGACGATCCCCTTCAGCGACGCGGCCAGCGACACGCGCACCTGCTTCTGCTGGTGAGGGGGGAAGAAGTCGATGATGCGGTTGACGGTCTCCGAGACGTCGGTCGTGTGCAGCGTCGAGATGACGAAGTGGCCCGTCTCGGCCGCGGACAGGGCGGCGCGCACGGTCTCCTCGTCGCGCATCTCGCCGACGAAGATCACGTCGGGGTCCTGACGCATCGCCGCCCGGAGCGCCGTCGCGAAGTCAGCGGTGTCGTGGCCGATCTCGCGCTGGTTCACGATCGCCATGCGGTCGGGATGCAGGATCTCGATCGGGTCCTCGATCGTCAGCACGTGGCAGGACCTCGTGGCGTTGATGTGGTTGATGATCGCCCCGGTGGTCGTCGTCTTGCCCGACGACGTCGGCCCGGTGACCAGCAGCATCCCGCGGTGCTCGTCGGCGAGCGACTTCACGACCGGCGGCAGGCCGAGCGTCTCGAAGGCCGGGCTCCCCGGCAGGACGCGCCGGCAGGCGATCCCGAGCGACCCGCGCTGGCGGAACACGTTCACGCGGAAACGGCCCAGCCCGTGCTCGGAGTACGCGAAGTCGACCTCGCCCTTCTCCTTGAACATCCGTGCCTGCTCGTCGTTCATGAGCTCCATCGCCGCGCGCTCGCAATCGGGGGCGGTCATCGCGGGGAACTCGGTGCGGACGAGGTGTCCGTTGATCCTGACGTAGGGAGGGCCTCCCGCCTTCACGTGCAGGTCGGAGCCCTTCTTGTCGACAACGAACCGCAAGAAGTCGTGGACGCTGGCCATGTCGGTAGGAGTCGTTCCTCTGGTCGCGGTCGGGGGAAGCTCTGTCACGTACACCTTCGGCATCCCCAGGGGGGGCATTTAGCCCTGCGCCCGGGCGGGCCCGCGCTTCCGGATTTCGTGGAGATTGCTCCGTTTCGCCCGCCGGGGGGGAGGGTAAGCAAGCTCCCGCCAGGCGCAGTCGTTCCGGACCAGGGTGCCGGGGGAAGGGTTATTTCTCGATGGAAGAGACCAAGAAGATGAGCAGAGCCGAGGCCGGACGGAAGGGCGGCCGCACCACGAAGGCGCGCTACGGGGAGGAGCACTTCGGCCGCATCGGCAAGATCGGCGGCAAGAAGGGTGGCGAGACCACTAAGGAGCGCTACGGCTCGGAGTTCTACCAGAAGATCGGCCGCCTCGGCGGCTCGAAGTAACCGGCGCAGCTTCTCGCGAGGCCTCCCCTCCGGGGGAGGCCTCTCGCGCGCCCACACGGCGATCGTCGCGGCCCTCCTCGTCGCCGGGGCCGGGTGCGGTGGCGCGGACGAGGGGGCCGCGTCGGCCCCGTCCGCAACCCCGGCGGCGATCGCGTACGCGGGCCTCGACGAGATCGGCGCCGCCCTCGGCTGCGACGTGGAAGACGTCGGGACGGGAGGCAACCCGGGGCTGACCGCGTTCGGCGTCTGTTACGTCGAGCCCGGGAAGAACGTCGACATCTACATGACGTCGGATCGCGGTGCGTGGGAGCACCTCGCCGACCAGTTCCCGTCCGTGCTCGGGCCCAACTGGATAGTCGTGTGCCCGACCGGCCCGGCGGCGGCGCGTGAGGTGCACGACCGCATCGGCGGCGAGCTGGTGATCCCGGAGACACCCGGATGACGCGACCGCCGCTCGTCCTGCGGTTCCTCTACAGGACCGACCTGTGGATCCTCGGCCCGCGCTGGCGCGAGTGGGTCGAGCAGGACACGGCCTCGCCCTCGTTCGCCGTGAAGGAGTCGCTGGCGACGACTGTCCTCGGAGTGGTCGCGGTGACGGCGTACGTGGCTCTTCCCGGAGGCGACGAAGCACTCATGCTCGGGCTCGGGGGCGTGATGGTCGTCACGGTGTGGGCTTCGCTGGCGTTGCGGTCCGTCCGCGAGCGCCTCGGGTCGTGGAAGCTCGAGCGGCACCGCCGCAGGTGGGCGAAGGCCGAGGCGCGGTCGCGCTAGCCCCCGGCCCCCGGGACCGACGGTCCTTATGCTGGCGGCATGCGCAGCCGGGCCCTCACGCTGATCTCCGTCCTGGTCGCCGCGCTGCTCGCCGGTCCCGGAGCCCCCCCGGCCGCCTCGCAGGAACCCCTCCACACGATCACGCTCGTGACGCAGCGGTTCTGGCATCGCGCCGGCGACCCGCTCGGCATAGGGATCAAGGTCACGAACCTCTCGGACGTCCCCCTGGACGGCTTCCGCCTCCAGATCTCGTCCTACGAGCGCCTCACGAGCCGCTCCGCGCTCGAGGAGAGCTTCGACGGGAACCCCTTCGGCGACCCCACGGGCGTGACGTTCGAGGAGTTCGACGAGGTGGTCCCGCCCGGCGAGTCGCGGATGGTCGTCCTGTCGACCCCGGTGTCCGAGCTGGCGACGCTCGCGCTCTCCGAGGCCGGCGGCGTATACCCCCTGGGCGTCGATCTCGCCGACACGTCGGGCGTCCTCCTGGGGGCGTCGGTCGTGACCGAGGTCGTCTACTACCCCGGCGCGCCCCTGGAGACCCAGCTCGCGACCGTCCTCGTCGTCCCGCTCAACGACGTCGCGACGAGGGGCCCCGACGGTGTCTTCGCGGCCGACGAAGAAGGCCGTGTCCCGCTCGAGGACGCGCTCGCCGCCGAAGGGTGGCTGCGCGGCGCCCTCGACGCGATGGCCGCCGCGGATCTCCACTTCGCCCTCGCGCCGACGCCCCGCCTCGTCGAGGAGATCGCCGACATGGCGGACGGCTATACGAGGCGGTCCGCGGACGGCGAAGAGGAGGAGGTCCCCGAAGACGCCGACGGGGCGCAGAACGCCCGGGCCGCGCTCGACGCGCTGACGGACCTGCTGGACACCAACGGGATCCAGCCGCTGCTCGTCCCCTACTCGTTCGCCGACCTCCCCGCCCTCGCCCACATCGACGCGCCGTCGCCGGGGCCCATAGCGCGCCAGCTCACGGTGGCGGAGGAGATCCTCCGGACGCTCGACCTCCGCAAGTCGGGATTCACGCGACGGTGGGTCTTCCCGCCCGCCGGACGGATGGACGGCCGCGCGCTCACGGAGGTCCGGGCCCTGAGCGCCGCGACCGGGACCCGCACGTTCTTCTCCGCCGATTCGCTGATCCAGGCGCCCGACCCTGCGCTCGCGGGCTGTCCCGAGCTCTCGCCCACGTTCGCCTGTCCCGTCGCGGCCGCGGGTACGACCGGGTACCAGGCGGACCCGGGTCTGCAGGAGCGGTTCATCGCTCTGGCGCAGCCCGGCGAGGACCGGCTCGACCTCCAGCGTCTCCTCGCCGAGACCGCCATGATCAGAGAGGAGCTTCCGGGTCGCACCGACCGGGTCGTCCAGGCGACGATGCCGTCTCTGTGGCACCCCCGCCCCAAGCTCGCTCGGCTCCTCTTCCGTGCGTTCTCGCGCGCGCCCTGGCTGACGACGCTCACCCCGAACCAGGGCCTCGGCCAGGCCGCGGCCCCCGTCGAGCGACAGCCCGTGAGCGTGCTCGACGACCTCCCGAACGCCCCGGACGACACGTACTTCGACGAGCTCGCCGAGGCCGAGGAGGTCGTCGACGACGTGCGCGACATAGGCGCACCCGAGCCGCTCGTGACGCGGCTCGAGCGCGACATCCTCGTCGCGTACGGGCGCACGTGGTGGAGCGAGGCCGCGCTGGCCGAGACCGGTGCTGCGTTCGCGGAGGAGGCGCGCAACGAGGCCGAGGCCCACCTGGACCGCATCGCGCTCCACGCGGCCCCCGAGATCACGATGACGTCGCGTTCCACCGACGTGCAGTTCCTCGTCGAGAACGACAACCCGTACCCCGTACGGCTCGACGTCGGGCTCGAGTCGCCGAACCTCGTCGTCGACGGCCTGCGGATCCCCTCCGAGTTCCCGCCCGAGGCGACGACACCGGTCCAGGCGTCCGTGGCCGCGCAGACGAGCGGCATCTTCCAGGTGGAGCTGACCGCGACGACCCCGGGAGGGTCCGAGGTCGACCAGCTCGTGATCTCGGTCCGCTCGACCGAGCTCAACCAGATCGCCCTCGGCATCACGCTCGGCGCGCTCGCGTTCTTGATCTCGTTCTACGTCTACCGCGCCGTGAGACGCCGGCGCCGGACACGTGAGGAAGGCGACGCGGGAACGACGACCGCTTGAGACGGGGGGCCGGGGCGCGCGCGACCGCGCTCATGACCGTGGGAACGGTCTTCTCCCGCATCACGGGCGTCGCGCGGCTCGCCGCGATCGCGGCGGCGTTGGGCGTCGCCGAGACGAGGCTCACCGACACCTACAACCTCGCGAACACGTTCCCGACCATCCTCTACGAGCTGATCCTCGGCGGCGTCCTCACGTCGGTCTTCGTCCCGGTCTTCGTCGAGCTCCTCGAGAAGGAGGGCCGCGAGCGCGCGTGGGAGGTAGCGAGCGGGCTCCTCAACCTCGCGCTCGTGGTCCTGTCGGCCGTCGCGATCGTCGGGATCCTCGCGGCGCCCTGGATCGCGAAGCTGTACGCGCTGCGCCTCGAGGGCGACCAGGTCGCGCACCAGCGCGAGGCCCTCACGTTCCTGCTGCGGCTGTTCCTCCCACAGATCGTGTTCTTCGCCCTGACGGCGATAACGACGGGTCTGCTCAACGCGCACAGGCGGTTCGGCGCGCCGATGTACACGCCGATCCTCAACAACCTCGCGGTGATCGCCGTCTTCGTGACCTTCCAGCAGCTCTACGGAAGGGTCACGCTCGAGACCGTCACTACGTCGCAGCTCCTCCTGGTCGGGTTGGGGACGACCGCGGGCGTCGTGCTGATGGCGCTCGCGCAGCTGCCGTTCCTGCGCGGGCTCGGCAGGTACCGGCCGACGCTGCGGTTCCGGCACCCGTCGTTCCGGAAGCTGTGGCGTCTGTCGCTGTTCGTGATCGGCTACGTGATCGTCAACCAGATCGGCTACTTCGTCGTCCAGATCCTGGCGAACGAGCAGCAGGGCGGCTACACGGCGTACCTCAACGCGTTCATCTTCTTCATGCTCCCGCACGGCCTGTTCGCGGTCTCGATCATCACGGCGCTGTTGCCGGGGATGAGCGCGCTCGCCGTCGACCGCGACTGGGCCGCGTTCGCCGGCCGGCTGACGACGGGAGCGCGCGCCACGGTCTTCCTGGTCTTGCCCGCCGCCGTCGGCTACTTCCTGCTCGGCGAGCCGATCGTGCGGCTGCTCGTCGAACGAGGCCTCGTCACCGAGCGCTCCACCGAGCTGATAGCCGGCGTGCTGCGCGTCTTCGTCGTCGGCCTCGTCCCGTTCTCGCTGTTCCAGCTGATGCTGCGCGCGTTCTACGCGCTCCAGGACACGAAGACGCCGTTCCTCGTGAACTGCGGTGCGGTCGCGCTGACGACGGGGTTGAACGTCCCGCTGTTCCACGTCTACGGCGTGCGCGGGCTCGCCGCGGGGCACGCGTGCGGGTACGTCGCCGGCGCGGTCGTCCAGCAGCGTCTCCTCGCGCGCCGGCTCGGTCGGACGGGAAGGCCGGGCTTCCTCTCCGGCACCGGCCGGACTGCTGCCGCGGCCGCCGCGATGGGCGTCGTCGTATGGCTCGCGCTCCGCGGCGTAGGCGCGGTCACCGAGCCGGGGACCTTCGCGGCGACGCTGGGGGAGGTCGCCGTCCCGGTCGCGGCGGGGGCGATCGCGTACCTGGCGTTCGCCCGGGCGTTCGGCGTCGCCGAGCTCGAGCACGTCGTCGAGCTCGTACGGAGCCGCCGGAAAGCCTCATGACGCGACCGGCCCCGGCCGATAATGGGAGGGTGAACACCACCGAGCTGCGGCGAGACGAGCGCGGCATCGTCGTGGCGTGGCTCGTCCGCCTCGTCGTCGGCCTGGCGCTGCTCGGAGTCGTGCTGTTCGACGCCGGCGCGATCGTCGTCAACTTCTTCACGCTCGACGGTACGGCCGACGAGGTCGCGCTCGAGGTGGCGGCCGACCTGGCCACGGGCGGCACCGCCGTCCCGAACCTCGAGTGCACGCGCCGCCTGAACAACACCGCGTGCGGGGTCGTGTACGACGTGGCCCGTGAGAAGGACGTGCGCGTGGTGACGGCCCGCTTCGACCAGGAGGGGGTCTTCTACGTCGAGCTCCGGCGGACGGCCGACACCCTCGTCGTCGGGCGGATCGGTCCGATCGAGGACTGGGCGAAGGCCACAGCGAGCGCGCAGGCGGACACGAACTAGTCTTCGAACCATGGCTTCGGATCGCCGGGACGCGCCCGGCGCGGCCCCCGCGACCACCATCGCCGACCGCTACGTCCTCGAAGGGCTGCTCGCCAGCGGCGGGATGGGCTCGGTCTACAAGGCCCGGGACGAGGTCCTGGCGCGGCCGGTCGCGGTGAAGGTCCTGCACGCCCACCTCTCGGACGATCCCGACTTCCTCGAGCGGTTCCGCCGGGAAGCCGTCGCGGCGGCCGGCCTGGCGCACCCCGGAATCGTCGCCATCTACGACACCGGCACCGACGCGTCCGAGGCGGCGGAGCGTCACTACATCGTGATGGAGCACTGCGCCGGCGGGACGCTCACCGACCTCCTGAAGGCCCAGGGTGCCTTCGAGCCGGCGCGCGCCGCCGAGATCGTGGCCGCGATCTGCGAGTCGCTCGACTTCGCCCATCGCGCCGGCGTCGTGCACCGCGACGTCAAGCCCGACAACGTGCTGTTCTCGGACGACGGGACGCTCAAGGTCACGGACTTCGGGATCGCGAAGGCCGCGTACGCGAGCGGCGACATCACGACGACCGGTTCGATCCTCGGGACCGTCACGTACATCTCGCCCGAGCAGGCGGAGGGCAACGAGCCCGACGCGCGCTCGGACGTCTACTCCGCCGGCGTCGTCCTGTACGAGTTGCTGGCGGGGCGACCGCCGTTCCAGGGAGAGACCGACGTCGCGACGGCGATGATGCACTTGCGACAGGAGCCCACGCCTTTGCGCGCGCTGAAACCGCACGTGCCTCGTCACCTCGAAGCCGCAGTCGCCCGCGCGCTCGCGAAGGACCCGGGCCAGAGGTGGGCTTCGGCGCACGAGATGGCGAGGGCGCTGCACGCGGCCCCCGTCTCCGGCGCGACCGCCGTCATGTCGAGACCGCGGCCGCTCGACGAGGCGCCCCCCGCACCCGAGACGAACCGCAGCGACACGCGCTGGATCGGACCCGTCGTCGCCCTGATCGCGTTCGCCCTCGCGCTCGCGTTCGTCGTGCCGCGGCTGCTCGAGGACGAGCCGGCGTCGAGTCCGGGACGCCCTGAGGACGCCCGCGGAGGGCCCGCGGCAGGGGGCGCCGTCCTCCCCGTCGTCGACCAGGACTCCTTCGATCCCGACGGTGACGGTGACGAGCACTCCGAGGACGCCCATCTGGCGACCGACGGCGACCTGGCGACGGCGTGGGGAGCCGAGGACTACGAGGACCCGCTCGCCACCTTCGGCAAGGGCGGGATCGGCCTCGTCGTCGACCTCGGATCGGAACGGTCGGTCACGTCGGTGGAGGTCAGGACGCCGACGCCGGGGTTCGCGTTCGAGATCCGCGCGGGGGCCGCGGCCCCCGATGCGGCCGAGGACCTCGAGGAGATCGAGTCCGTGGGGAGCGCAGGCTCCTCCGAGGAGGTGACGTTCGACGAAACGCGCGCGCGCTACTGGTTGCTGTGGATAACGAAGCTGCCGGGTGACGGCGGAGGGACGGTGGAGATCCAGGAGCTCGCCTTCCGTGGAAGCCGTTAGCAGGCGCGACGTCTCCGACGAGGAGCTGCTGAGCCGGGCGGCCTCCGGCGACCAGCCCGCCTTCTCCGAGCTCGTGCGGCGTCACGAGGACCGCGTGTTCGGGATCGCGGTCCGCATCACCGGCGACCGCGCGGACGCGCTCGACGCGACCCAGGACACGTTCGTCTCGGTGTTCCGTCAGGCGGGAACGTTCCGTGCGGAGGCGGCGTTCACGACGTGGCTGTACCGCGTGACCGTCAACGCGTGCCGCGACGTCCTCCGGCGCCGGCGCCGGCTGCCCGAGCCGGTCGAGGAGGTGCCCGAACGGCCGCGGCCCGGCATCGGGACGGAGGAGGTGGTGGGGCTGCGGCTCGACCTCGCCCGTGCGCTCGCGCAGCTCCCGGACGACTACCGCGAGGCCGTCGTGATGCACGACCTGGGCGCGCTTCCGTACGAGGAGATCGCCTCGATCACGGGCGTCGCCCTGGGAACGGTCAAGTCGAGGATCAGCCGCGGCAGACGGCGGCTTGCCGAGCTGTTGGAACAACCGGGACGGGGGCCGGCGTCCAAGGACCAGGATGGATGAGGCCATGAACCACGAGAGGTGCTCCGAGCTGCTGCGGGGATACGTGCGCGGCGACCTTCCCGCCGAGACGGCGGACGAGGTCCGCGCGCACCTTGCGGGCTGCGACGACTGCCGCTCCGAGCACCGCGCGGTGGTGGCGGTCGCCTCGGTCGAGGTCGCCGGCGTCGCTCCTCTGGACGACGTCGAGAGGGCGCGGCTTCATCGTGCGATCGCCCAGGAGGTCTTCGCGACCCGCGCGAACGCCGACGTCGACCCGGCACCGGCCGGCCCGCCTCGGTGGACGCGGTGGGTGGTGCCGGCCTTCGCTTCGGCGGCCGTGCTCGCGGGGATCCTCGTCATGACGACCGGCGGCGGCGACGACGAGGGGGTCGCGCAGTTCGGCCGCGTGGCGGAGGAAGACGAAGGCGCGCAGGAGCTCCTGGGCGAAGGAGCCGACGCCGGTGGTGGTGGCGGCAAGGACAAGGGCGACCGGAGGACGTCGGCGGCGGCGCTCGACACCGCCTCGGGCGACGAGTCTTCCGCCGCCGCACAGGCGGCGCCGCTCCGTCCCGAGCTCGATCCGAACGCCGGCGAGCTGACGGCGTCGCGTCTCTCCGGCATCGGCCGGGGGCCTCTGTTCCGTTCGCTCGCCCGCGCCTACAGCCCGGCGGACGGGCCGCGCGTGTACGACCGCTTCCTGGGGATCCTCCAGGGCAGCCCGGGTGCCGCCCCCGAGATCGGCGAGTGCGCGGCGACGCTTCCCCAGGACGGCTCGTTGATCCCCGCGTACGGCGCGCTGGGCGACTACGACGGGCGCGAGGTCCTCGTGCTCGGTTTCGTGACGGCCGACCCCGGCTCCGACCGTCTCGACCGGTACCTCATGTGGGTGTGGGAGCGGGGCAACTGCGACCAACCGATCGACACGCTGTTCGAGCGCATCGACGCGGGCTGAACCCGGCGCGGGAACAACAGGCGCGCGGGGTCGGTTCGGTAGGGTGTGAACGACATGCCCGAGAAGCGACGCGTGATCATCATCGGGTCCGGGCCGGCCGGCCTGACCGCCGCGGTATACACGGCGCGGGCCAACCTCGAGCCGCTCGTGATCGAGGGGATCGAGGCAGGCGGCCAGCTCATGCTGACGACCGAGGTCGAGAACTACCCCGGCTTCGTCGACGGGATCATGGGCCCCGAGCTGATGGAGTCGATGCGCAAGCAGGCCGCGCGCTTCGGCACCGAGTTCGTGACCGACAACGTGACCTCGGTGGACTTCTCGTCCAAGCCGTTCGAGGTGTCGACCGCGTCGACGAGGTACGAGGCCGGCGCCGTGATCATCTCGACCGGCGCCTCCGCGCGCATGCTCGGCATCCCCGGCGAGCGTGAGCTGCTCGGCCACGGCGTGTCTACCTGCGCCACGTGCGACGGCTTCTTCTTCCGCGGCCAGGAGATCGTGGTGGTGGGCGGCGGCGACTCCGCGATGGAGGAGGCCAACTTCCTCACGAAGTTCGCTTCGAAGGTCACGGTCGTGCACCGCCGCGAGGCGCTGCGCGCCTCGAAGATCATGCAGGACCGCGCCCGCGCCAACCCCAAGATCGAGTTCGTGCTCGACTCCGTCGTCGAGCGGATCAACGGCAACGGCAAGGTCGCGGGCGCGACGCTGCGGAACGTGAAGACGGGGGCCGAGACAGAGCTTCCCGCCGCGGGCGTCTTCGTCGCGATCGGCCACACGCCCAACACGTCGTTGTTCGAGGGGCAGCTCGAGCTCTCCGGCGGCTACATCGTGACGCACGACGGCACGGCGACGTCCGTCGAGGGCGTCTTCGCCGCCGGCGACGTCGTCGACTTCAGGTACCGCCAGGCGATCACCGCCGCAGGCATGGGCTGCATGGCGGCGATCGACGCAGAGCGCCACCTCGAAGACGTACCGATCACCGAGCGTTTCTGGTAGCGAACCCACCCCCGGGTCCGCGAGTCTCTAGGTCGTGCGGTCTCTCCTTGGTCGCGGCGGCGCCGCGGTCTTGCTCGTAGCGTTCGCCGCAGGTCCCGCCCCGCGCGCGCAGCCCGCGCCGCGGATGGTCTTCCCCGTCGTGCGCTCGGACTGGTACTCGGTGATCAACTTCTCCGACGACTGGCACGACCCGCGCATGCGCCGTACGGCGACGGGATGGGAGCTGATCGGCCGCCACGAGGGCAACGACGTCTTCGCGGAGCCGGGCACGCAGGTCGTCGCCGTGCTCGCGGGGCGGGTCGAGCAGATCGGCTGGACGTTCTACAGCGGCTGGCGCGTCGGCGTCCGCGGCGTGGACGGGCGGTACTGGTTCTACGCCCACCTCAGCTCGTTCGCGCCCGGCCTCGCGATCGGGACTCCGGTGGCGGCAGGACAGCCGCTCGGGCGGGTCGGCAACACGGGCTACGGGGCGACTCCCGGCCACCGCGACGAGTTCACGTACCACCTCCACCTCGGGATACAGGAGCCCGACGGCACGTGGGTCAACCCCTACCCTCTCGTCCGCCGCCTTTACGATGCTGCGGTGGACAGAGGAAGCGCGGCTTGAAGGGACTCATCCGCCAGGGCGACCGGTCGCAGCAGGTGGCCGACGTGCAGGCGCGGCTGCGCGCGCTCGGACTCCAGGTCGACGACGACGCCGGCGTCTTCGGCGACTCGACGCGTCACGCGGTGCGGACGTTCCAGCAGACCCGCGGGATCCTCGTCGACGGGATCGTCGGCCCGAACACCTGGACCGAGCTCGTCGAGGCGTCGTGGCGGCTCGGCGACCGCAACCTGTACCTGAAGCAGCCGCCGTTCCGCGGCGACGACGTCTCTCTCCTGCAGAAACGGCTGAACGCGCTCGGGTTCGACTCCGGGCGCGAGGACGGGATCTTCGGCGAGGACACGGCCCGCGGCGTCAAGGCGTTCCAGAAGGAGTACGGAGTCGCGGAGGACGGCATCTGGGGGCCGCGCTCGCAGGCCGCGCTCGCGGGGCTGCGCGTGGACAGGCCGGGCACGACGGCGCAGCTGCGGGAAGAGCTCCGCCGCTCCGCGGCCCCCGACCTGCACGGCGCGCTCGTGGTGCTGGACCCCGGCCACGGAGGCGACGACTCCGGGGGCCGCGGCGAAGGAGGCCTCGTCGAGGCCGACGTCGCCTGGGACCTCGCGGTGCGGGTCGCGGAGAGGCTCGCCGCCGCGGGCGCGCGGGTCCGCTTCACGAGGACCGAAGCCGAGTCGCCCGACGCGTCGGAGCGCGCCCGGCGCGGCAACCGCGTCGACGGCGACGTCTTTCTGTCCCTGCACCTCAACGAGCACGACGAGCCCACGGCCGAGGGCGCGTCCACGTACTACTTCCACACGTCGGCGGCGGGCCGCGCGCTGGCCGAGGCGATCCAGGAGGAGCTCGCCGGCCTCGGGGTGCGCGATTGCCGGAGCCACGCGCGCTCGTACACCGTGCTGCGCGAGACGCGGATGCCGGCCGTGCTCGTCGAACCCGTCTTCCTCTCGAACCCCGACGAGGCGAAGAGGCTCGAGGACGCCGACTTCCGCGCGGCCCTCGCCGACGCGATAGCCGCGGGGCTCAGCCGCTACTACGCGTCCGCGCCCGTCTGATCGCCGGGGGCCCCGGGCCCGGGGGATCCCGTGATGGCGCCCACGATCCGGTCCAGGTCGTCGGGCGAGACGAAGTCGAGCGTGATCTTCCCCTTGCGCACCCCCATCTGGACCTTCACGCGGGTCTGGAGGTGCTGCTCGAGCCGGTGCCGGGCCTCGGATGCGGCGGCCGACTCCTCGGCTGCGCGGCGTGACCCCGGCCTCCCGCCCGTGACGCCGCCCGTCATGTCCAGGTAGCGCGCGACCTCGTCCTCGGTCTCGCGCACCGACAGCTTCTCCTCGGCCGCGCGGCGCGCCATACGCTCCTGGAAGGGGTTGCCGGACAGGCGCAGGAGCGCGCGGCCGTGGCCGGCGGACAGCTTCCCCTCGACCAGCAGACGCTGGAGCGAGGTCGGGAGGTCGAGGAGCCTCAGCGCGTTCGTGATCGTCACGCGGTTCTTCCCGAGGCGGTCGCCGAGCTCCTCCTGCGTCAGCCCCGCCTCCGCGATCAGCTGCCGGTAGGCGGCGGCCTCCTCGATCGGGTTGAGGTCGGCGCGGTGGATGTTCTCGACGATCGCGCGCTCGAGCGAGCCCCGCTCGTCGGTGTCGACCGCGATCGCAGGGACGGTCTCGAGGCCGGCCGCGTGGGCGGCGCGGAGCCTGCGCTCACCGGCGATGAGCTCGAACACCCCGCCCCCGACGTCGCGGACGAGCAGCGGCTGGAGGATCCCGAGCTCGCCTATCGACGCCGCGAGCTCGGCGATGCCCGCCTCGTCGAACGTCCGTCTCGGCTGGTTCGGGTTCGCGACGATCGCGTCGAGCGGCAGCTCGAGGAGGTTCCCGCGCACCTCGAGCTCGGTGTTCCCGCCCGACGGCAGAAGCGCGTCGAGCCCGCGACCGAGGCCGGACTTGCGTGTCACGACGGCTCCAACGTGAACGGCTCGCCGCGAGGCCAGACGGAGTCGGGCAGGTCGGGGCGCGGCGTCTTGACGCCGTACCCGCGGCCCCCGGGGCCCGGGGTCGACGGTCGCGTCGCCACGAGGCCCGCGCCCTTGGGCGCCGCCGGAGGCGGGGGAGGCGGGGGCTTGTGGACCTTCAGGCCGTACAGCGCCTCGACCTCGGCCGCCAGCAGCCGGTAGGCCACGGCGCCGCGCGACGCGGCGTCGAGCGTGAGGACCGGCTCGCCGAACGAGGGCGCCTCCGAGAGCCTGACGCTGCGCGGGATGCGCGTCGCGAAGACCAGCTCGCCGAAGTGCGCACGCACGTCGTTCTCGACCTGGCTCGACAGCTTCGTCCGCGCGTCGTACATCGTCATCAGGAAGCCGGCGATCCGCAGGTCGGGGTTGAGCGTGCGCCGGACCCTCTCGGCGTTGCCGAGGAGCTGTCCGAGGCCCTCGAGCGCGTAGTACTCGCACTGGACCGGCACGATCAGGTCCTGCGCGGCCGCAAGCGCGTTCACGGTGAGAAGGCCCAGCGACGGCGGACAGTCCAGGAAGATCAGCTCGTAGCGGTCGACGGCGCCGGCCAGGGCCTCGCCGAGCCGTCGCTCGCGCGCCATCGTGCTCACGAGCTCGACTTCGGCGCCGGCGAGGTCCAACGACGCGGGGGCGCAGTCCAGGTTCTTGATCGCCGTGGGCCGCACGACCTCCTCGAGCGACGCGTCCCCGAGCATCAGGTCGTAGGTGGACCGCTCGACCGAGCGATGGTCGATCCCGAGGCCGGTGGCCGCGTTCGACTGCGGGTCGACGTCGACGACGAGGACCGGGTGCCCCCTGAGGGCAAGCCCGGCGGCGAGGTTTACCGACGTCGTGGTCTTGGCCACGCCGCCCTTCTGGTTGGCGACGCAGACGACGCGCCCGCGCCCGGGGGTTATGGGGCGGCGTTCCAGGAGTTTCCAGTTCTTGGAGGAGCCGGCGTCGGTCACTTCTTGCGCATGATAGTCAGCCCCGGAGCCCATTCCTCGGCATCGGCCGGGGTCTCCGCGCTACGCCCGCTGAACAAGAGCGCCACTCCGCCGGCGGCGAGCAACGGATCGGCGAGGCCCCGAACCGCCTCGGGTCCGGCCACCGCCCGGGCCGTCGCGAGGACGTGAACACCCGCGAGCGCGGGATGGCGGGCGGCTTGCTCTGCGGTCGCAGCCACGACGTCACAGACGAGGTCGAGCTCCCTCACGGCCTCGTCGAGGAAGGCCGCGCGGCGGCGACGGGGCTCGAGAAGCGTCCAGCGGCGGTGGGGCCGGGCGATCGCCAGCGGGATCCCCGGCAGGCCGGCTCCGGATCCGATGTCGACGCAGGGCCCCGCCGGAAGGTCGTCGAGCAGGCTCACGGCGCGGAGCGAATCGTCGATGTGGCGCTCCTCGAACCGGGCGAGGTCCCCGGGGGAGACGAGGTCGAGCCGCGGCGCCCACTTGCGGACCAGGGCCGCATACGCGGCCAGCCGGTCGTCAACAACCGCCATGTAAAACGTGAAACATCGAGGGCCTGAGACGTTTCACGTGAAACATCCGACGCGTTTCCGCCGCTCGCCGCGGCGATCTCGCGTCCCAGCTACTCGCCGCGGACGACCACCTTGCGGTTCGGCTCCACGCCCTCGCTGAAGCTCGTAGCCCCGTCGATCTCGGCCACGGCATCGTGGACGACCTTCCGCTCGTACGCCGTCATCGGCTCGAGCTCGATCTCGGTCCCGCGCTCCTTTGCCCGCTCGGCGATCGATCGGGCGTACTCGGCGAGGGACGCTCGCCGGCGCGCCCGGTAGCCCTCGACGTCGACGGCGACGCGGACCCGGGCCTTGAGCCGCCGCTGGACCGCCGTGCGCGTGATCTCCTGGAGTGCGTCGAGCGTCTGCCCGCGACGCCCGATGAGCCCCCCGAGGGACTCGCCCGACACCTCGACGTTCGCCGTCTCGCCCTCGACCGACGACGACACCTCACCGTCGAGCTCCAGCGACCTCAACAGGCCGGACACGAACTCCTCGGCCGTCGCGGCGACGTCTTCCGGCGTCGCGTCCTCCAGGGGCTCGGCGTCCTGGCGGGCGGCGCCGCCACCCGCCTCGACCTCCGGATCCTCCTCGAGGGGCCTCTCGAGCTCGGCGTCCGCGTAGGGCTCGTTCCTCTCCTCGATCACTTCTTCCTCTTCTTCTTGCTGGAGGGGTGCGGTTTCGAGGCGGTCTTCGCGGGCTGCTTGCCGCCGTTGGCCGAAGCTTTCGACGCGGACCCCGTCGTTGCCTTCGCGGCCGCGGGCGCCTTCTTCTTCGGGATCACGGCGCCGGCAGCGGCGCCGACGACGACGGGCGGGTGGGCCTTGAGGATGATCCTCTGCTGGACGATCGTCCACAGGTTCGTCGTGACCCAGTAGACGACGACGCCGGCCGGGAAGTTGAACGAGAACACCATCAGCAGGAGCGGCATCACCTTCGTGATCATCTGCATCTGCTGGGCCTGCGGGCTGTTCGGGGTCGACCTCTGCATCTGCTTCTGCTGGTAGTAGGTCGTAAACCCCATCGCGAGCACGAGGGCCAGGTAGGGGAGCGCCGTCGCCAGGCCTCTGCCGCAGGACTGGGCAAGCTGCTGCTCGATCCCGGTGAGATTGGGGTCGATGCTGCCACTGAGCGTCCCGCCCGCCGAGCAGTTCAGGTGGATCCCGAGGAAGCTGTTGATCTGGATCGGGATCTCGCGCAGGCCGTCCGCCAGCGCGGAGCTCTCGACGATGTCGCCCATGTACTTGAGCGGCTTCTGGATCACGTAGAAGAGCCCGATCAGGACGGGGAACTGCATGAGGAGCGGAAGGCACCCGCCGAACGGGTTGACGCCGTGCTCCTTGTAGAGCGCCATCAGCTCTTCGTTCATCTTCTGGCGGTCGCCCTTGTGCTTGGCCTGGATGCGCTTGATCTCGGGCTGGATCGCCTGCATCTCCCGCATCGACTTCGTCTGCTTGATCGAGAGGGGCAGCAGCAGGAGCCGGACCGCGAGCGTCAGCAGGATGATCGCCAGGCCGTAGCTCGGGATGAGGGCGTAGAAGCCCGCGAGCGCCGTGGAGAACAGCTCGAAGAACCCCACTTACGAGGCCTTCCTCTGCGAAGCAACGTCGGGGACGCGGTCGACGCCACCCGCGGACCAGGGGTGGCACCGCCCGACCCGCCTCAGAGCGAGCCACCCCCCGCGCAGCGCCCCGTGGGTCCGGATCGCCTCGGCGGCGTACTCCGAGCAGGACGGGGCGAACCGGCAGTGGGGGCCCAGCAGCGGTGAGATCGCCCTGCGGTAGACGGCGATCAGGGCGAGGAGCAGCCTGCCCAGGACGCTCACGAGGCGCTCCGAGGCATTCCGGCCCCCTCGAGGCACTGCCTTACATATTCTTCCACCCGAGCGAAGGGCTCCGTCGCTACCTGGGCGCGGCCGACGAGGATCACGTCCCCGGGTCCGGGCCCGTAGGCGCGGAACGCCTCCCGAAGCCGCCGGCGGATCCTGTTGCGCACGACCGCCGTGCCGGCTGCCTTGCCGACGGAGAG
>DATADL010000078.1:0-4198 GCA_036258555.1 Actinomycetota bacterium
TGCGGTCGCAGACATGAAGGCGATGGGCGAGCGGACGATCTGGCTCGACTGTGACGTCCTTCAGGCCGATGGGGGGACGAGGACGGCGTCGATCACCGGCGCCTACGTTGCGACCGCACTCGCGTTCCAGGCGCTGGTCGACCGTGGGGACATGAAGGCTCTACCGCGCGTCGACTCGGTGTCCGCGATCAGCGTCGGGATCATCGACGGAACGCCGTGCCTCGACCTGAACTACGCGGAGGACTCGACCGCGCAGGTGGACATGAACGTCGTCATGACCGGCGCGGGCAAGCTCGTCGAGGTGCAGGGGACCGCCGAGCAGGGGGCGTTCGAGCGCTCGGAGCTCGACCGGCTGCTGGACCTCGCGACCGAGGGGATCGCGGAGCTGACGTCGCACCAGCAGCGCGCGCTGGGAGCCCCGGCGGTCGAGTGAAGGCGGTCCTCGCGTCGCGCAACCGGCACAAGGCGGAGCAGGTAGCGCTGCTGCTCCCCGGGCTCGACCTCGTGCCGGTGGACGACCTCGCGCCGGACCTCGAGCTCGCGGAGCCGTACGACACGTTCGAGGAGAACGCGCTCGCGAAGGCGCGCGCCGTCGTGGCGGCGACGGGTCTTCCCGCCGTAGCGGACGACTCGGGGCTCGAGGTCGACGCCCTCGGGGGGGCGCCGGGAGTGCGGTCGGCGCGCTACGCGGGCGAAGGCGCGACCGACGCCGAGAACAACGCGAAGCTCGTCAGGGAGCTCGAGGGGACGCCCGAGGACGCTCGCACGTGCCGGTACCGGTGCGTCGCGGTCCTCGTCGCGCCCGACGGCCGCGAGCTCGTCGGCTCCGGCTCGTGCGAGGGAACGGTCGTCCTCGAAGGTCGCGGCGACCTCGGGTTCGGCTACGACCCCCACGTCGTCCCCGAGGGCGAGACGCGCACGATGGGCGAGATCCCGCTCGAGGAGAAGCTGCGCTTCAGCCACCGGGGCCGCGCGTTCCGCGCCCTCGCGGCGCTGCTCGACCGGTGACCGACCGCGACCGCGTCAACGAGTCGATAGCGCACCTGCGCCGCGACCACGGCGTGTCTCCCCTGGAGCTGGAGGACCTCGACCCCGATCCCGTCGAGCAGTTCGGGCGGTGGATGGACGAGGCGCTCCGCGAGGGGCTGCTGCTCCCGAACACGATGACGCTCGCGACGGCCTCGGCCGAAGGCCGCCCGTCGGCGCGGATGGTCCTGCTGAAGGGGTTCGACGAGCGCGGGTTCGTCTTCTACACAAACTACGAGAGCCGCAAGAGCCGCGAGCTCGACGCGAACCCGCACGCCGCGCTCGTCTTCTACTGGTCGCGGCTGGAGAGGCAGGTGCGGATCGAGGGCCGCGTCGAGCGCGTCCCCGAGGAGGAGTCCGACGCATACTTCGTGACGCGCCCCCAGGAGAGCCGGCTGGGCGCGTGGGCATCGCGGCAGAGCGCGCCCCTGGCCTCGCGGGCGGAGCTGGAGGAGCGCGTCGAGCGGCTGGCGCGCGAGCACGCCGGCCGCGACGTGCCGCGGCCCCCTCAGTGGGGCGGCTGGTTGGTGCGTCCGGAAGCCGTCGAGTACTGGCAAGGCCGTCCGAACCGGCTGCACGACCGCTTCCTTTACACCCGTCGTGACGGCGGGTGGGAGCGCGCCCGGCTCTATCCCTGACGCAGCAGCCGCAGCACGTCGTCGTGCAGCGCCCCGTTGGTCGTGACGCACGCGCCGCCGTCCCAGTCGCCGCCGTCGACACCGGTGAGCCTTCCTCCGGCCTCGGCCACGATCGGCTGCAGCGCGGCGACGTCCCACAGGGCCAGCTCGGGCTCCGCCATCACGTGCGCCGCGCCGCGGGCGACGAGGACGTGGCCCCAGAAGTCGCCGAACCCACGGGTGCGGGCCGCCCGCTCCGTCAGCCGGGCGAAGCCGTCCGCCAGCCCCGCCTCGCGCCAGCCGTCGAGCCCGGCGAAGAGGACGGTGGCGCCGGTGAGATCGGTCGTCGTCGCCACCGTGATCGCGTCGCCGTTGCAGCGGGCTCCTTCACCGGCGGCGGCGTCGTACGTCTCGTGGAGCGCGGGGGCGTGTGCGACGCCGACGACGCTGCGCCCGTCCACGCGCAGCGCGACCAGCGTCGCCCAGATCGGGATCCCGGCCATGTAGTTGTTCGTCCCGTCGATCGGATCGACGATCCACGTCGGCGCGCCTTCGACCGGCGGCCCCCCTCCGGCCGCGGTCAGGCCCTCCTCTTCGCCGAGGACGTTGTGGTCCGGGAACGCGCGGGCGATGCGGAGCCGTACCTGGGCCTCGACGGCCCAGTCCGCTTCGGTGACCCACGTGCCGTCGGCCTTGCGGCGGGACTCGATCTGCTTGCGGAAGTGGCGCAACGCGATGCGTCCCCCGGCGCGGGCGAACGAGAGGGCGGCGTCGAGCTCCTGTAGGTACGGCACGACCCGACGATAGGCGAGCCGCCGGGGGAACGGCGGCGGTTACCGAGCCGGGCCGCGGTTGGAGTGCGAGAGGGGGGACTCGAACCCCCACGTCCGAAGACACCGGCACCTAAAGCCGGCGCGTCTGCCAGTTCCGCCACTCTCGCGGCGGTTCAGATGTTACGTGGAGCGGCTACGCGCGGGCCCCCAACGCCTCCACGAACGGCCCCATCTTCTGCTTCGCGACGTCGAGCTCGACCGACGACCCGTCCGCGAACCCGATGTCGAGCTTCGAGATCAGCAGCTTCTTCTGGTAGTCCATGCGTGCGATGCGGTCGCGCGGGTAGCTCGCCGAAGCACCGACCTCCTGGCTGTTGACGCGGCCCTCGAACACGTGGAGCTGCTTGTCGGTCAGCACCAACCAGAAGATCGACGCCGCCGGCCACTTCGCGGCCTCGCCTCCGGCCGACGCTGCCATCTCGCCCGTGCGCTCCTTCTCCCGTGCGTCGTGGGCCGGCATGGCCGTGGCAGAGCCCGCGCCGGCGACGCCTCTCCGCCAGGCCCCGCCCTTCGCCTCGGCGATGATCACTCCCTGGACCTGCTCGCCCGCAGGGATCCGCCCGGCGTTCTTCTTCATGAACTGCTTCGCCCGATCCGGTCCCACCGCAGACCTCCCGTGTCTAGAGGGGTATCGGGTAAACCCTAGAACCGCACCGTCGCCGGGTCTAGTCCGGCTTCCGGAGACCCGGCCCGGTCAGCCGGACGTCGCCTCTCGTCGTGATGACGAACACCTGCCAGGCGTAGTAGCCGTAGTAGCGCTGCGGCCGGCGCTCCATCTGCCGCGAGTACAGGAGCACCGCTTCCACGTAAGCGTCCGAGTGGTTGTACGCGTAGAGCGCGGCCCGGTAGTCGCCCGGCGCTCCCGACGCCCGGAGGTAGTTCGCGGCCCCCAGGATGGCGTCCCGCGGTGCGCGGACGTCGCCTCCCAACCCGTACGCGTCCCACGTCGACGGCAGGAACTGCATCGGGCCCTGGGCCCCCGCGGAGCTGCTCGACCGGACGCGTCCGAACTTGGTCTCGACGTAGTTGACCGCGGCGAGGACCTCCCAGTCGACGCCGAAGCGGCGCTCGGCGCGGCGGTAGTAGCGCAGGAGGCGCCCCGCCGGCTCCGGCGGCCCGGTCTTCAGCCGCACCGGAGGCTTCAGCGGCGTGACGAGCGACCGCAGCTTCGCCCCCGCCGCGGTGTTGGCGCGCGCCTCACGCCGGAGCCCGGGGTCGAGCCGCCCCGCTACTCGCCGCGCGAGCCCCGGACGCCGCGCGAGCAGCCGGTAGGCCCGCTGCTGGTACAGCGCCTGCAGCGTCACGCGCCGCGGCGGGCGCCGCTCGTCCGTCTTTCCGGACTCGGCCCACGCGGCCACCGAGTCCCGGAGAGCGAAGGTCACGTCCTCGAGCCGGTGCGCCAGCGCGGGGGCCCGGCGCGGCAGCGGCGCATCGGCCGGGGGCACGAACGGTTTCGGCTCGGGTGGTGCCGGCGTGGACGGCGCCGGGGCCGGAGCGTCCGCCTGCGGCGACGTCGGCGAGGCCGCCGTGTCCGACGCCGACCCGGCCGTCTCCGCCGGCGACCCTTCGGATCCGGCCGCGGCGCGACCGGCCTCCGGCCCCCGGCTGCACGACGCCGCGAGCAGGGCCGCGACGACCAGGCAGGCGCCGCCCCCGCGGCGGGCTCGACCCGTCATCGCGCGATGGTATGTGCCGGGGGGTCGGTGGTCGATGTGGTCGATG
>DATADL010000079.1:0-3969 GCA_036258555.1 Actinomycetota bacterium
ACGACGAGGGCCGTGAAGGAGAACCGCCGGCCGCCCTTGACGACCTTGGCGACGCGGTTGATCGACACGACCCGCTCTTCGTACTGGGTCCTGTCGTCGTCGTCCCGACGTCCCCGCGGACCTCCTCCTCTTGGCATGCGCTATCTCCTTGTTAGAACTCGAGCCCGCCGTCGCGGGCGCCGTCGGCCAGTGCCTGGACCCGTCCGTGGTACCGGAAGCCGCCGCGGTCGAACGTCACGCGCGTGACGCCGGCGGCCTTCGCCTTCTCCGCGAGCTGCTGCCCCACGGCCTTGGCCTTCGCCTTCGGGTCACCCTCGCCGTCCACGACGAGCGTCGACGCCGCGGCGAGCGTGCGGCCCGCGACGTCGTCGATGACCTGCGCGTATATGTGACGGTTCGACCGGTAGACCGCGAGGCGTGGCCGCTCCGGCGACCCGATCACCTTCTTGCGCACGCGACGGTGCCTCTTCTCGAGCGGCGTCCTCTTCTTCGTCATAGCCATGTCGCTTCTCCTTGGCCGATCGCCAACTGAATCGCCCGTTCCGCCCTCGGCGGAGCCGTGGCGATCGGTCTATCCTGCGGCCTTCGCTGCCTTGCCCGCCTTGCGGCGGATGTGCTCGCCCTCGTAGCGGATGCCCTTCGCCTTGTAGGGCTCGGGCTTCTTGATCGCCCTGATGTCGGCGGCCGTCTGCCCGACGAGCTCCTTGTCGATCCCGCGGACGGTGATGCGGGTCGGCTGCGGGACCTCGAACTCGATCCCCGCCGGGGCCGGCTTGCGCACCGTGTGGGAGAACCCGACCGAGAGCTCGAGGTCGTTCCCCGCCTTCGCCGCTCGGTACCCGACGCCGTGGATCTCGAGCCGCTTCTCGAAGCCCTCCGTGACGCCCTGGATCATGTTGGCGACGAGGCTGCGAACGAGGCCGTGAAGGGCCCGGACGTCGCTCGACTCGCCGGCCCGGGTCACCCGCAGCTCGCCGTCCGACTGCTCGAGCGAGATGCCCTCGGGCACGGCGCGCTCGAGCTGGCCCTTCGGGCCCTTCACCCGGACGGTGCCGGACGCGATCGTCACGTCCACCCCGGAGGGGATCGTGATCGGCGCTTGTCCAATACGTGACATGTCGGCTCCTACCAGACGTACGCGAGGACCTCGCCGCCGACCTTGGCGCGGCGAGCCTGCTTGTCGGTCATTACTCCGTGGGACGTCGAGATGATCGCGACGCCGAGGCCGCCCAGCACCCGCGGCAGCTCCTGCGAGCCCCGGTACACGCGGCGGCCGGGCTTCGAGATGCGGCGGATCCCGGAGATCGCACGCTCCCGGGTCTCCGAGTAGCGCAGCTTGATCTTGATCGCCGGATGTCCCTCGATCTCCACGGTCTCGACCGCGTCGACGTAACCCTCCTCCTGGAGGATCTTGGCGATGTTCGCCTTGATCTTCGAGGCGGGGATCACGACGTCGTCGTGCATGGCGGTCGACGCGTTGCGGATACGCGCGAGCATGTCCGCGATGGGATCGGTCATCGACATGGGCTACCAGCTCGCCTTCGTCACACCGGGGATCTCGCCCGAGTGCGCCATCTCGCGGAAGCAGAGGCGACAGAGGCCGAAGCTCTTGTAGACCGCGCGCGACCGCCCGCACCTCTGGCAGCGCGTGTACGCCCTGACCTTGAACTTCGGCTTCCTCTCGGCCTTCACCCGAAGGGATGTCTTTGCCATAGCGCTCCTAAGCCTCCTGCCTGCTGCCCTGCTGCCTCAGTGGGAAGCCGAGGGCCGTCAGCAGCGCCCGCCCCTCGGCGTCGTCCTTCGCGGTCGTGACGATCGTCACGTCCATCCCCCGCGTCGCGTCGATGTCGTCGTAGTCGATCTCCGGGAACACGAGCTGCTCGGTGAGACCGAACGAGTAGTTGCCGTTCCCGTCGAAGGACCGCGGGTTCAGCCCCCGGAAGTCACGGATGCGCGGGAACACGATCGACATCAGCCGGTCGAGGAAGTCCCACATGCGGTCGCCGCGCAACGTGACGGCGGCCCCGATGGGCATGCCCTCGCGGATCTTGAACGTCGCGATGGACTTGCGGGCCCGGCGGATCGCCGGCTTCTGGCCCGTGATCGCGGTGAGGTCCTTGACCGCGCCCTCGAGCATCTTGGCGTCCTTGGGGGCCTCGCCGACCCCCATGTTGACCGAGATCTTCACCGGGCGAGGTACCTGCATGATGTTGTCGAGGCCGAGCTCCGACTGGAGCTGCCGCGCGACCTCCGCGTGGAAGCGCTCCTTCAGCCTCGGCGTATACGTCGTCGTAGCCATCTCGTCCGTCCTCTACAGCTCTGTTCCGCACTTGCGGCAGACACGCACCTTGGCGCCCGTGCCCTGCTCGATCCTGTAGCCGATCCGCGTGGGGCCGTCCGTCGGGCACAGGATCGCCACGTTCGACGCGTCGATCGGTGCCTCCTTGTGCGCGATCCCGCCCTCCTGGCCGCCCCGGCGGTTCATCCGGACCTTCTCGTGACGGGTCACCCGGTTCACGCCTTCGACGATCACCCGGCCCTTGCGCGGGAGCACCTCGAGCACGCGTCCCTCGGCGCCCAGGTCCTTGCCGGCGATCACCTGGACCCGGTCGTCCTTGCGGATCTTCAGGGGCTTCACCATCTAGATCACCTCCGGCGCGAGCGAGATGATCTTCATGAACCGCTTCTCGCGCAGCTCGCGGGCGACGGGGCCGAAGATCCTCGTCCCGCGCGGCTGCATCTGGCCGTCCACGATCACCACCGCGTTGTCGTCGAACTTGATGTAGGAGCCGTCGCCCCGGCGCCGCTCCTTCGCCGTCCGCACCACGACGGCCTTGACGACGTCGGACTTCTTGACCGCGCCGCCGGGGATCGCGTCCTTCACGGTGCACACGACGATGTCGCCCACGCCGGCGTAGCGGCGTCGGGACCCGCCCAGCACCTTGATCACGAGGACCTCACGCGCCCCCGTGTTGTCGGCGACCCTGCACCTGGTCTCCTGCTGGATCACTTCGCCCTCTCGATGATCTCCACCACGCGCCAGCGCTTCGTGCGCGAGAGCGGCCTCGTCTCGGCGATGCGGACGGTGTCGCCCACGTGCGCGTCGTTGGCCTCGTCGTGAGCCTTCAGCCGTTTGTTGCGGCGGACGATCTTGCCGTACGTCGGGTGCGCGGCGGCGTCCCGGACCTCGACCACGACGGTCTTGTCCATGACGTCGGAGACGACGCGCCCGGTGCGGCTCTTGCGCTTCCCGCGCTCGCGTACGGCTTGCTCTTCGGGTGCTGTGCTCATGCGTTGCTCTCCTGTGCCAGCTCGTGCTCTCTCAGGATCGTCTTCAGGCGGGCGACGTCCTTGCGGAGCTCCGTCAGCCGCTTGTAGTTGTCCAGCTGCCCGGTGGCGTTCTGGAACCGCAGGTTGAACAGCTCCTCTTTCGTGTCCGTCAGGCGCTGCCGGATCTCGTCCAGCGGGAGGTCCCTGATCTCCGAGGCCTTCATCACTGCACCTCCATCGGCTGCTCGCGCATCACGAAGCGCGACTTGATCGGGAGCTTGTGCGCCGCGAGCCGGATCGCCTCGCGAGCGAGGGGCTCCGGGATCCCGCCGATCTCGAACATGACGCGGCCCGGCTTCACGACCGCGACCCAGCCCTCGGGGTTCCCCTTGCCGGACCCCTGACGGGTCTCGGCAGGCTTCTTCGTGTAGGGCTTGTCCGGGAAGATGTTGATCCAGACCTTCCCGCCGCGGCGGATGTGGCGCGTCATCGCGATACGGGCGGCCTCGATCTGGCGGTTCGTGATCCAGCCGGGCTCGATCGCCATGAGGCCGTAGTCGCCGAAGTTGACGGTCGTGCCGCCCTTCGACTGACCGCGCATCCGGCCGCGCTGCTGCTTGCGGTGCCGGACCTTCTTCGGCATGAGCATTACGAATCACCGCCCGAGGTGTCGCCGGAGCCCGTGCCGGTGTCGCCGGG
>DATADL010000080.1:0-3958 GCA_036258555.1 Actinomycetota bacterium
CCACGCGGACCTCGAAGTGCAGGTGGTCCCCCGTGCACGACCCCGTGCAGCCGACGTTCCCGACCACCTGGCCCTGCGACACCGTCTGGCCCGCCGACACGGCGAACGACGAGAGGTGCGCGTACAGCGTCTGGACGCCCCCGCCGTGGTCGATGATCACCGTGTTGCCGTAACCGGAGTACGACGACGACATCGAGACCGTCCCGTCCTTGGAGGCGACGATCGGTTGGCCCGTCGTCCCGTCGATGTCGATCCCGGTGTGCATCCGGCCCCAGCGCGAGCCGTAGTACGACGTGATCGCACCGTTCAGCGGCCAGATGAACCCGGTGATGGACTCGCCGCGCGCCCGGGCGGCAGCCGCGGCCTGGTTCGCCTCGAGGTCCTGGGTCAGCCGCAGGGCCGCGGCCTCGAGGTCGCCCTCCTCCGCGTGGAGGTGGCCGAGCCGCTGCTCGAGCTTCTCGAGCTTCGGCGCGAGACGGTCGTGCATCTTCCGCAGCTCCGCCAGCGACTCGTTCTTTGCGTCCTGGACGGCCTCGAGCTCGGCCTTCCTGTCGAACAGCTCGCGGTTCTGCTCCTCGATCGTCACGCGCAGTCGTCCGTACTTGATCAGCGCGCCGGTGCTCTTCTCGGCGGCGACGCCGAGCATCTCGACGCGCGCGTCGAGCTCCGAGAGCGACTCCGCGTTCAGTAGAGCGTCGAGGGTCTCGGTCGAGCCGGCCTTGTAGAGCGAGACGGCCTGCTCGACCGCGCGGTCCTTGATCTCGTCGATCTGCCGCTGCGTCTCGTCGATCTGGGCCTGCGCGCTGCGAACCGAAGCCTCGACCGTCGCGAGGCGGGCGTCGAGGCGCGTCAGCTGGTTCCGCAGGGCGATCATCGAGGCGTTCAGCTGGTCGACCTGCTCCTGCAGCGGCGCGGCCCTGTCCTCCGTCGCGTCGATGTTCCCGCGGACGCGCCCGAGGTCTGCCTTGATCTTGTCGAGCCTGGATTCGGAGTCGGCGAGCGAGCCCGCTGCGGGGATCAGGAGGGTGCACAGGAGCGTGGCGACGATCGAGGTACGACCGAGCCTTCCCTGCATCCGGTTCCTTTCTCTCTCTCGGGTCGGACGGCGCTCGCGCGCGCCGTCCCGTTCTCCCAGAGGGCCCGCGAAGACCCTTCGCTGCCACCCGGCGTCCTGCGCCGGGGCGCTGCCGCCGCTTTCCGTTCCAGGGCCGCCGGCGATCCTGCCACAGCGCTACGGGCCCGGCAACCCCGTTGGAGGGGTGCGGCTCCCCCGTGTATTGGCCTTCGAGGCGGTCATCTCCTGCCCGTCGGGCCGGCGGACCCGCGAATAAAACGAACCGTCAGGGGTTGCCTACGCAGCGTCGCTCCGCTACCTTGTCGGCGCACCCGTTGAGTCGTAAACCGGCCCTGCCGGGACGAAGGCTCGACGGGTGCTTTGTCGTGGGGGGCCTTGTCTATATCCTGCTCAGCCATGGGCGACGTCGACCTCGTCGAGCTCGAAGGCTCGATCAAGAAGCTGCCGGACGTCCTCGGCTGCGTGATCCTCACCGACCAGAGCGGGCGTGCGGGCGAGATCCAGGCGTTCACGAGGAGCGGCAGCGACCGGGAGCTCGTCCACAAGGCCATCGTCGACACCGCCACGGGGGCCGGCGTCGGCGACGAGCTCCGGAGGGTCCTGGTCTTCGAGCTCGAGGCCGAGTCCATCTTCGGCGACCGCGAGTCGCTCGAGCGGGCGGCCGAGCTGGCCGAGCAGGAGGCCCGCTCCCGCGGGATCCAGTGGGAGCCGGACGCCCCGCTCGAGCACGAGCCCCAGACGCGTGACGTCACCGGCCACGCCTTCCGCCCGCCGCTGCGCAGGGTCGTCCTCTCGTCCAGCACGTGGAAGACGCACGCCGAGGTCGTCCTCGGGCACGACGACTCCGACGAGGTACGCGGCGAGTCCAGCGGCGACAAGACCCCACACGGCCTGAAGGTCCTCTCCCAGGCCACGCTCGAAGCGGTCGCGAACCTGGTGGGGACGACCGACTTCATCCTGGAGGGCGCGTCGCTCGTGAGCGTCGTCGGGCAGGAGGCCGTCCTGGTGATCCTCCGGCTGCACGACGGTCTCGAGGTCCTCGGCGCGGCCCTCGTACGGGACGGCCCCGTGTCCGAGGCCGCCGTCCGCGCGACCCTCGACGCCCTCAACCGCCGGTTCGCCCGCCTCACCGACCACCCCTAGCCTGGCCGCGACGGCGCTCCCCTGCTATTGTGGGAGTGCTATAGGAGTGTTGACTCCTCCGAAAGCCTCTTCGAACAGACCCCGGCTCCGCCGCGGCGGGAGCCGGGTCCCGGTAGCGACACGGAGACCGATCGCCTCGGCGATCGGCCATTGACACGGACCGACCGATCGCCTCGGCGATCGGCCATCAAGTCGAAAGGAGAAGCCATGCCCAGCACCCTCAAGGACGTGCCCGGCTCGTCTGCCCCCCACGGAGGCGCGCTCGAGCTCCGGATCGCCGGCGACGAGAAGGCGCAGCTCGTGGCCGAGGCCGACGGCCTGCCGAAGATCGAGGCGAAGTCCCGCCGGGTCCTCTCGGACCTCGAGCTCCTCGCGATCGGCGCCGTCTCCCCGAACCGGGGCTTCATGACGAAGGACGACTACACGTCGGTCGTCGAGGAGATGCGCCTGGCGAACGGCCTCGCGTGGAGCCTCCCGATCACGCTCTCGGCGACGGACGAGGAGGCCGCGGCGCTCTCCAAGGGGTCGCGGGCGGCGATCGTCCACGAGGGGCGGCCGGTCGCGATCATCGACGTCGAGGACGTCTACACGTACGACGCGAAGGACGAGGCCGAGAAGACCTACAAGACGACCGACGACGCGCATCCCGGCGTCGCGTACCTCTACTCCCAGGCGCCGAACTACGTGGGCGGCGAGGTGACCGTCCTCGAGAACGTCTTCGCGCACGAGTTCTCCGAGTACCGGCTGAGCCCGCTGCAGCTGCGCGAGAAGATCGCCGAGCGCGGCTGGAAGACCGTCGTCGCGTTCCAGACGCGCAACCCGATCCACCGCGCGCACGAGTACCTCACGAAGTGCGCGCTCGAGATCACCGACGGCCTCGTCATCCACCCGCTCGTCGGCGGCACCAAGGGCGACGACATCCCCGCCGAGGTGCGCATGGAGTGCTACGGCGTCCTGATGGAGAACTACTACCCGCACGACCGCGTGATCCTGTCGGTGTTCCCGGCGGCGATGCGCTACGCCGGCCCGCGCGAGGCGATCTGGCACGCTCTGCTCCGCAAGAACTACGGCATGACGCACTTCATCGTCGGACGGGACCACGCCGGCGTCGGCGACTACTACGGCACCTACGAGGCGCAGGAGATGTTCGACCGGTTCGACCCGGCCGAGCTCGGTATCTGGCCGCTCAAGTTCGAGCACTCGTTCTACTGTCGCAAGTGCGAGGCGATGGGCTCCGACAAGACGTGCCCGCACGGCAAGGAGGACCGCGTGTTCCTCTCGGGGACGCAGGTCCGCAGCATGCTCGAGGAGGGCCAGGAGCCGCCGCACGAGTTCTCGCGTCCGGAGGTCGCCCGGATCCTCATCGAGGCCGAGCGCGCCAAGGCTTAAAGGAGACAGCGCATGGGTCTGCTGGACAAGATCAAGAAGAAGGCCGAGACGGTTACGGAGACCGTCGCGTCGGTAGCGCCCGTCAAGAAACAGGGTCGGAAGGTGATGGTCATCGGGCTCGACTGCGCCCCCCCCGAGCACTTCTTCGACGAGTACGCGGACGAGATCCCGAACCTCACGAAGCTGCGCGAGAACGGCGTCTACGGGCCGCTGGAGTCGATCACGCCTCCGATCACCGTCCCCGCGTGGATGTGCATGATGACGTCGAAGGACCCGGGCACGCTCGGGATCTACGGCTTCCGGAACCGCAAGGACAACACCTACGACGGTCTCTCGTTCGCCACGTCGTGG
>DATADL010000081.1:0-1679 GCA_036258555.1 Actinomycetota bacterium
ACCTCTACCAGCTGCACACGGTCGACCGGAAGGTGCCGCTCGAGGACTCGATCGGTGCGTTGAAGGAGCTGCAGGACCAGGGGGTGATCCGCCACGTCGGCGTGTCGAACTTCTCGGTGTCGCAGATCGAGAGGGCCCGGAGGATCGTCGACGTCGTGACCGTGCAGAACCTGTACAACCTGGGCGACCGTTCGTCGGAGGACGTGCTGGACTATTGCGAGCGGGAGGGGATCGGGTTCATCCCGTGGTACCCGCTGGCGTCGGGGGACCTGCTGTCGTCGGGGCCGCTATCGGACGTGGCGAAGATGCACGACGCGACCCCGGCGCAGATCAGCCTGGCGTGGCTGCTCCACAAGTCGCCGGTGATGCTGCCGATCCCGGGCACGAGCTCGATCGAGCACTTCGAGGAGAACCTGGGGGCGGGGTCGATTTCGCTCAGCGACGAAGAAATGAGCCGGATCGAGAAGGCGGGGGCCTAGCAACGACCTCGCGTGCGCAGTGAGTGGCGGATAGCGGCGGTTGTTGCGCACGCAAGCGTTCGCTAGGCCAGCAGGGCCCTCGCTATCACCATCCGCTGGATCTCCGACGTCCCCTCGAAGATCGTGTAGATCTTCGAGTCCCGGTACCACTTCTCGACGGGGAAGTCCTTGATGTAGCCGTAGCCTCCCAGGATCTGCACGGCCGTCTCCGTCACCTTCACCGCCGTCTCGCCGGCCAGCAGCTTGCACATCGAACCCTCGGCTTTGGTGAACGGCTGCCCGCTCGCCGCCAGCCATGCCGCCTTGTGCACGAGCAACCGTGACGCTTCGACCTGCGTGGCCATGTCGGCGAGGTGGTTCTGGATCGACTGGTGCTGCGCGATCGGCACGCCGAACGCGACGCGGTCCTTCGCGTAGTCGACCGCGAACTCGAGGGCCGCGCGAGCGATGCCCACCGCCTGGATCGCAACCGACGGCCTGGTCACCTCGAAGGTACGCAGAGCCGCCGACGAACGACCGGTCGACTCGCCGCTGCGCGCCTTGCCGAGCTTCGCCTCCAGACGGTCCACGCCACCCAGCACGCGATCCAGGGGGATCCGGCAGTCCTCCAGGATCACCTCGGAGGTGTCCGACGCGCGGATGCCGAGCTTCTTCTCCTTCTTGCCCGGCCGGATCCCGGGGTCGTCCCTCGTGATGATGAACGACGCCTGCCCGCGGTGGCCGAGCTCGGGGTCGACGGTCGCGACGATTATGTAGACGTCGGCGTACTGGCCGTTGGTGATGAAGACCTTCGTCCCGTTGAGGACCCACTCGTCACCGTCGCGGACGGCCTTCGTGCGCAGCGACCTGACGTCCGAGCCCGCCTGCGGCTCGGTCACGCCGAACGCCGCGACCTTCGGGTCCTCGGGCGTGCCGAACATCTTCGGCGCCCACTCGAAAAGCTGCTCGGGCGTGCCCACGGAAGCGAGGGCCGAGAGCGGCAGGCCGGTCCCGAAGATCGCCAGGCCGATCCCGGCGCAGCCCCAGAAGACCTCCTCCATCAGCAGCGGCAGCGTCAGCCCGGTCGGGTCCTGCTGCGCCTGGAGGTAGATGTCCACGGAGTAGAGCCCGGCCTCGGCCGCCTTCTTCACGACGGGCCAGGGGAACTCCTCGGTCTCGTCGTAGTGGGCGGCGACGGGCCGGATCTCCTTCTCGGCGAAC
>DATADL010000082.1:0-7717 GCA_036258555.1 Actinomycetota bacterium
CCCGACGTTCCTTCGGTGCGGGCGTCCGAAGGTGCCGGTCATCTACGGCGATGACTTCGATTTCCAGATCGGCAAAGCGAATCAGGTCCGCGAGGGCGACGACGTCACGATCATCGCCAACGGCATCATGGTCGCGATGGCGCTGGACGCCGCCGCGGCCCTCGCCGACGGGGGCATCGAAGCGCGCGTCCTCGACATGCACACGGTCAAGCCCGTGGACACCGCCGCGATCGAGCGCGCCGCGAACGAGACCCGCGGCATCGTCGTAGCGGAGGAGCACATGGCCTACGGGGGCCTCGGCGCCGTCGTCTCGATGGTCGTGTCCGAGCGGAGCCCGGTGCGGATGGCGTTCGTCGACGTGGGCGACACCTACGCGACGTCGGGCAAGCCGGACGAGCTGCTCGTGCAGTACGGCCTGACGCCGGACGCGATCGTGGACGCGGCCCGGAGGGTCACGAAGGACTGACCGGGAGGTCGGATGACGGCGGCGTGGGGGCCGATCGAGTTCACGGCGGTGGACGTCGCCATCGTGTTCGCGATCATCGGGCTCTTCCCCCCGCTCGTCGCCGCGGTGATCGGTAGCGTCGTCCATTCCCTGGTGCTGGCAAGACATGGAGAAGGCCCCGGGATGGGGCCGCTGTTCCTCAGATGGTGGGGCTGGTGCACCCTCGGCTGGATCGGAGCATGGCTCCTCGCTTTCCTCTTCGACGGCTAGAACGTCTTGTCGGAGTCCAGCAGGATCGTCACCGGGCCCGAGTTGACCAGCTCGACGTCCATCATCGCCCCGAACTCTCCCGTCGCCGTCTCGATCCCGAGCGCTCGGAACGCCGCGACGACGTCTTCGTACAGCGCCTCCGCTTCGGGGCCCTGCGCGGCCCTGATAAACGACGGCCGCCGCCCCTTGCGCGCGTCGCCGTAGAGCGTGAACTGCGACACGACGAGGGCCGCGCCCTTCGTGTCGAGCAGCGACAGGTTCATCTTGCCGTCGGCGTCGTTGAAGATCCTGAGGTTCGCCACCTTGTCGGCGATCCACGAGACCTCCGCCGCGCCGTCGTCCGGCGCGATGCCCAAGAGCACGAGGACGCCGGGGCCGCACTCCCCCGTGACGCGGTCGTCCACCGTGACGCGGGCACGGGCCACCCGTTGCACTACCGCCCTCACGACGCGAGCGGGAGGGTCGCCTGGAGGATCGCCCGCGCCAGGGGGGCCGCTACCTGGCCTCCGACACCGCCGAGCTCCGACACGACGGCCACCGCGAGCTCCGGGTCGTCCGCCGGCGCGAACGCGACGAACCACGCGTGGTTCATGCGCTTGCCGTCGACGTCCACCTCGGCCGTGCCCGTCTTGCCCGCGACCCGGACGCCCGCGATGCGCGCGCCCGTTCCGGTCCCGCTCTCCACGACGTTCTCCATGAGCCGACGCATCGTGGCGGCCGTCTTCTTCGACACGACCCGTTCGCCTTCGGGCTCCACCGCTCGCGAGATGCGCGGCTCCATCCTCTCGCCGCCGTTCGCGATCGTCGCGGCGACGGTCGCCATCTGCAGCGGGGTCGCCAGGACCTGCGCCTGGCCGATCGAGCCCCACATCAGGTCGCCCTCGTCCTCTGGCCTCGGGAACGACGACGTGGCCGCCCCGAGAGCCATCTCGGGGGGACGGTTGAACCCGAACCTCCGCGCGAAGCGCGTGAGGCGCTCCGCCCCCAGGTCCTCCGCGATCTGCGCGAACGCCGTGTTGACGCTGAAGCGGACCGCGGTGGCGAAGTCGAGCGTCCCGAACTCGCCCGACTCGAAGTTCCGCACGCCCTTGTACTCGGCCGGCCCGGTCAGCCTCGTCCGGAGGTCGACGACGCCGGTCTCGAGGGCCGCGGCGCCCGTCATCACCTTGAGCGAAGACCCCGGCGGGTAGAGGCCCGACAGAGCGCGGTTGAACGGCTGCACGTCCCTCGCGCCGACGTAGCCGGCGGGGTTCAGCTCGGCCGACGTGACGACCGCGAGGACGTCGCCCGTGGACGGGTCGAGCACGACGGCGCCGCCGGTGGTGCCGCCGAACGCGCCGGCCGCAGCCTGCTGCAGGCGCATGTCGAGCGTGGTCTTCACCGGTCGTCCGCGCTCGGGCTTCGTGCGAGCGAGGGTGGTCACGGTCTTGCCGTCGGCGCGCAGCTCCAGACGAAGGCCCGGCTCCCCCGCCAGCCTCTCGTCGAAGGCCAGCTCCATCCCCGACGCGCCGGCGAGGTCCCCCACCGAGTAACGGTCGTCCTCGGCCGCGTCCTTCCGCGTGACGACCCCGACGTGTCCCACGGTGCTGCCCGCGGAAGCGCCGAACGGGTAGCGGCGGGCGTGTGCGTGGCCGGCCGCGAGCGTCCTCCCCCTGCGGTCGAGGATCGCCGCCCGCCGCGGCCACACCTTCAGCACCTGGAGTCCGTCCGCGAGCGGGTAGGCCGGCCACATCGCGGACTCGTCCCACTCGACGCTCCATGCGCCGTCCTCGAACCGCATCGGGAGCCTGCCGGTCATGCGCCTGGTCGATCCGGACCCGTCCAACGAGTACTCGATCCGGTAGGTCGCCTCCGCCGTCGTCTCGAGCGCTGACGCGTCCTCGTCGGGGTCCTTGGTCACGACGGACACGACCGCCAGCTCGAAGTCCACGTCGTCTAGGAGCTCGCGGCGGAAGAGCCGCTCTACGTCGCCGCCCGGCCGGGCCATCAGCTCCTGCATGGCGGCGGCGTCGCGTTCCTCCCACGCGGCCACGAACTCCTCGAACGCGGCCTGTGCGGGAGGCAGCTCGGGCTCGTCGGGTTCGGAGGTGCACCCGGAGCCGAGCAGCGCGACGACGAACAACCAGGCGAGACGGTGCTTCACTGCGAGGAGATCAGGTGCGCGCCGAGGCGGGGACCGTTCGGTAGGCGTCGAACACCGAGTCGACGCGGCGGACGCTCTGGATGACGTGCTCGAGGTGAGACGGGTCCGCGAGCTCGAACGTGAACGTCAGCGTTGCGATCCCGTCGCGGCCCGTGCGGGTCGACGACGCGACGATGTGGATCCCCTGGTCCGAGATCGCGGTCGTCACGTCGCGCAGCAGCTTTGCGCGGTCGAGCGCCTCGATGTGGATGCCGACGATGAACGTCCCCTGCTGGCGGTCGTCCCACCAAACCTTTGCGATCCTTCCCTCGTCCGTTGCCTGCAGCGCCTTGGCGTTGGGGCAGTCGTCCCGGTGGACCGATACCCCCCGCCCCCTGGTGAGGAAACCCACGATGGGGTCACCGGGAACCGGGGTGCAGCAGCGCGCGAGGCGCACCATCAGATCCTCTACGCCTTCGACGATCACGCCCTTTCCGCGCGGCGTATGCGAGCGGCGGCGCACCGGGGGCGGGACGACGTCCTCGTGCTCCGGCTCGTGCTCGGGCTGGAACAGCCGGATGACGCGCGTCGTGATCGTCTGTGGCGACAGGTGGCCGGCCCCCACCGCGACGTGCATCGCGTCGAGGTCCGGGTACTTCAGGTCGTCCGAGATCCGCTGCAGCAGGTCGCTCTTCGAGATCTTGTCGACCGGAAGCCCCTGCTTGCGCATGGCGGTCACCAGCGCGTCGCGTCCCTGGGCCAGCGCGTCCTCCCGGCGCTCGCGCGCGAAGTGGTGGCGGATCTTGTTGCGTGCCCGCGGCGTCTTGACGAACTGGAGCCAGTCGCGCGACGGGGCGGCCGGACCCTTGGTCGTGATGATCTGCACGGTGTCGCCCGACGTCAGCTCGTAGCCGAGCGGGACGATGCGCCCGTTCACGTGCGCACCGACGGTGCGATGGCCGACCTCCGTGTGGATGGAGTAGGCGAAGTCGATCGGAGTGGCGCCCCGCGGCAGCTCGACCACGTCGCCCTTCGGGGTGAAGGCGAAGACCTCGTCCTGGTAGAGGTCGATCTTCAGGGACTCCATGAACTCCTTGGGGTCCTGGGACTCTTTCTGCCAGTCCATCATCCGGTGGAGCCAGGCGAGGTCGTCCTCGGAGATCTTGCCGCGGCGCTGCTCCTTGTAGAGCCAGTGTGCGGCGATCCCGAACTCGGCGGCGCGGTGCATCTCCTGGGTGCGGATCTGGATCTCCATGGCGCGGCCCCCGGGGCCCACCACCGTCGTGTGCAGCGACTGGTACATGTTGAACTTGGGCATCGCGATGTAGTCCTTGAAGCGCCCAGGCACGGGCTTGAACAAGGTGTGCAGCGCGCCCAGCGCGCCGTAGCAGTCGCGCACGGACTCGACGACGACGCGGATCCCGACGAGGTCGAAGATCTCTTCGAACTGCTTGCCGCGCAGCACGATCTTCTCGTAGATCGCGTACAGGTTCTTCGGCCGGCCGAAGACCTCGGCCTTGATCTTGACCTCTTTCAGCTTGTCGAGGATCTGCTCGATGACGTCGTCGAGCACGCGCTCGCGCTCCGGCTGACGCTGCTGTACGAGCGTTTCGATCTCGGCGTACCTCTTCGGGTGGAGGGTCCGGAACGCGAGGTCCTCGAGCTCCCACTTCACCGCGTACATCCCGAGCCGGTGGGCGAGCGGCGCGTAGATCTCGAGCGTCTCGAGCGCGATCAGCTCGCGCTTCTCGGGCGCCAGCGGCGCCAGCGTCTGCATGTTGTGGAGGCGGTCGGCGATCTTGATCAGCAGCACCCGGACGTCCTTCGCCGTAGCCACGATCATCTTGCGGAGGTTCTCGGCGCGTCCGTGCTCGGCGGAGCGCAGGCGCATCTTGTCGAGCTTCGTGACGCCGTCGATGAGCTGGGCGACGTCGAACCCGAGCTCCTCTTCGACCTCCGCCAGCGTCAGCTGGGTGTCCTCGACGGCGTCGTGCAGGAGCCCGGCCGCGACCGTCGTCTCGTCAAGCCCCAGCTTGGCCAGCGAGAGCGCCACACCGAGGGGGTGAGTGATGAACGCGTCGCCCGACTTGCGCACCTGACCGGCGTGGCACGCCTCCGCGATCTCGAAGGCGCGCTCGACGGTCTTGACCTCCGCCTTCGGACGCCGCGCCTTGACCTCCTTCAGGAGCGCCTCGAGCGCGGGGTCGACCGGCGCCTTGGCGGGACGGACCTTCTTCAGCACGGCCTTCACCCCTCGGGGCTGCGGCGGGGCGTGCTCCGGCGCCGGTGGCTTGCGCGCGGGCTCCGCTCGCTCGGCGGGAGCCTGCGGGGGCGCGGTTCGCTCGGGCGGTGCTGCCATACCCCATTGTCGCGTCTAGAACCCGGCTTTGGACGCGACCTCGTCGGTCACTCTTCGCTCCCAGATGTCCGAAGCCGGGTTCTACGGGGCTGCTTCGGCGTCCTTCTTCCGGACGAACAGGACGCTCGGGGGCCCGCCCCCCATGTGCTTGACCTCCCAGCCCGCGGTCAGCCACGCACGGCTGTGCATCCGCTTCGGGTCGTTGCGCCACCACGAGGGGAAGCGCGCGTTCGCCGGGAGCTCCTCGTCGACGAGGTCCGCGATCTCGTCGACCCCCAGCTCGATGGCGTCCCGGCTCGGCGGCTGCGACGCCAGGAACGCGGCGAGCCGGATGTAGCTGAGAGAGCGCCGCTTGGGCGCGTCTTCGTGCCGGGACATAGCCAACTGAGCGTAAGGAGTCGAGTTGTCCCGAGACTAGGGGGAAGGCGCTTATGTCCTATTCGTCCTCGCCGCTCAATAGGCGATCAGGCTCAGGAACTCGTAGCCCTTCAGACGGTCGCGGCCCCCCAGGAAGCCGAGCTCCATGATCGTCGCTATCGCCGAGACCTTGCCCCCGCACCGCTCGATCAGCGCGGCGGTCGCCGCCGCCGTCCCGCCCGTGGCCAGGACGTCGTCGACGATCAGGACCCGCTCTCCGGGGTCGATCGCGTCCCGGTGCATCTCGAGGTGGTCCACGCCGTACTCGAGCGCGTACTCCTGGGACTCGACCTCCCACGGGAGCTTCCCCTTCTTGCGCACGGGGATCAGCCCCGCCGTGAACCGGTACGCGAGGGGGGCCGCGACCATGAAGCCGCGCGCCTCGATGCCGACGACCTTGTCGATCTCGTCGCGGTCGAACTCGTGCGCGATCGCGTCGATCGTGTACGCGAACGCCTTCTTGTCCGCGAGCAGCGGAGTGATGTCCTTGAACACGATCCCCGGCTTCGGGAAATCGGGGATGTCCCGGATGTGCTCCTTGAGCCACTCGTGGCCGGCGGGGATCACCTCTGTCTCCGGCGCTTCGCTTTCTTCGAGCCGGCACGGGCACGGGCCGGTCCTGCGGTCGGCGTCCGGGGACGCACGGGCGCGGCCCCCACCCCCGCGGCGGCCTCGACCGGGGAGAGCACGTCGGCGCCCCGCGCCTCGGCCCGCTCCGCGGCGCGCTGCATCTTCTCGCGCACGTTCCGGTAGCGCGGCTCGCGCTCCTTCATGATCGAGAGCACCGGCGTAGCGATGTATATCGACGAGTAGGCGCCGGCGACGATCCCGACGAACAGTGCCAGGGCGAGGTCCTTCAGCGTTGCCGCACCGGCCAGGCCCGCGCCGACGAAGAGCAGCGCAGCCACCGGGATAAGCGTCGTCATCGACGTGTTCAGCGAACGGGCGAACACCTCGTTCATCGCGAGGTTGGCCGCCCCCTGATACGTCATCCGCCCGGTCCCTGCGTACGCGTCCGCGTCCTCCTCGACCTTGTCGAAGACGACGACGGTGTCGTACAGCGAGTACCCGAGGATCGTGAGGATCGCGATCACGGTCGACGGCGTGACCTCGAACCCGACGAGCGAGTAGACGCCGGCGGTGATGAGCAGGTCGTGTCCGAGGGCCACGATCGCCGCGATCGACATCTTCCAGTCGAACCGCCACGCCAGGAAGGCCAGGATGACGACGACGAAGATCACGAGGGCGCGGACGGCCTTGCGCGTGATCTCGGCCCCCCACTTGCTCCCGATCCGCTGGCTGTCGGTCTCCTCGATCGTCGCGCCCACGCTCCCGCTGACGGCGTTGACGACCTCCTGCTGCAGCTCGGGGTCGGCGATCTCCGCGGTCTGCACGATGACGTCGCGGTCCCCTCCGTCGGTCGACTCCTCGACCTGGATCTGGGCGTCGTCGGCCTCGAACTCGGCGAGGGCCCCGCGCACCTCGGCGATGACCTCGGCATCGGAGAGGTCCCCCGCCGGACCGTCGGCCGCTATCGGCGCCTGGATCGCTACGCCGCCCTCGAACTCGATGCCGTAGTCGAAGCCCCGGACGATCAGCGAGCCCACGCAGATCGCAAGGATGACGCCCGAGATCACGAACCAGATGTTGCGCTTGCCGATGAAGTCGATCTTCGTCTCGCCCCGGTAGAGGCGCAGGAAAGCAGCGATCATGCCGGCGCTCCCGCCGTGTCGCGCGCGCCGACGGCGGATCCGCCGAGGTACTTCGTCCTGCCGAGCAGCACCATCGCGGGGCGGATGAGGAAGTACGCGAGGAGGACGTCGACGGCCGTGGACAACCCGAGAGTCAGCGCGAACCCCCGGACCGGGCCGACGGCCAGGAAGAACAGGATGACGGCGCCGATCCCCGTGACGAAGTCGGCGACGAGGATCGTCTTGATCGCGCTGTCCGATCCTCTCTGGACCGCGGCTCTCAAGCTCTTGCCCGACCGCACCTCGTCCTTGAGGCGCTCGAAGGCGACGATGAACGAGTCGGCCGCGATCCCGACCGAGACGTCGGGGTTGTCTCTGACGCTCGCGGGCGTCGCAGGGATCATCGTCTCGGT
>DATADL010000083.1:0-4566 GCA_036258555.1 Actinomycetota bacterium
GGAATGAAGATCAGGATCAGGCTGAAGGCCTACGACCACGAGGTCATCGACCAGTCGGCCAAGAAGATCGTCGAGACGGTGACCCGTACGGGGGCCAGCGTCAACGGCCCGATCCCGCTGCCGACGGAGCGCAGCGTCTACACGGTCATCCGCTCGCCGCACAAGGACAAGGACTCGCGCGAGCACTTCGAGATGCGCACGCACAAGAGGTTGCTCGACATCGTCAACCCGACGCCGAAGACGGTCGACTCGCTCCAGCGACTCGATCTGCCCGCAGGCGTCGACATCGAGCTGAAGCTCTAGAAGGAATAGGAGAACCTGGATGGCGGAGGTGAAAGGCATCCTCGGTCGCAAGATCGGGATGACCCAGGTCTTCGACGAGAACGGGCGCGCCGTGCCCGTCACCGTCGTCGAGGCCGGGCCCTGCCGCGTCGCGCAGGTGAAGACTCCCGAGACCGACGGCTACGCCGCCGTGCAGCTCGCGTTCGGCGAGCCGAAGCGCACGAGCAAGCCGGCTCAGGGCCACTTCACGAAGGCGGGTATCGACCCGGCGCGCCACCTCGTCGAGCTGCGACTGGACGAGCTCGGCGACCTCGCCCCGGGGGCCGAGATACGCGCGGACGTGTTCGAGCCCGGCGAGGTCGTCGACGTGATCGGCGTGACCAAGGGCAAGGGCTTCGCCGGCGGGATGAAGCGTCACAACTTCGGCGGGCTCTCGGGGAGTCACGGCACCCACAAGAAGCACCGGTCCCCCGGCTCCATCGGAGGCGCCTCGACGCCGGCCCGCGTCTTCAAGGGCCAGCGCATGGCGGGGCACCTCGGTCACGTCCGCGTGACGACGTTGAACCTCCGGATCATCAAGGCCGACGCGGAGCGGAACCTGATCCTGATCCGCGGGGCGGTCCCGGGGCCGAAGAACGGCATCGTGATGATCCGGTCCGCGATCCGGCTCCGCCGGCGCGGCGGCGCGACGAGGAAGGCGAGCTGATGGCGTTCATCGCGAAGGTCATCGACGCCGCCGGCAGCACGACGGGCTCGCGCGACCTGCCCGACGAGCTGTTCGGGGGTGACGTCAACGTGCCGCTGATGCACCAGGCCGTCACCGCGCAGCTGGCGGCGGCACGCGCCGGCACCGCGTCGACGAAGACACGCTCCGAGGTGCGAGGCGGAGGCAAGAAGCCGTGGCGCCAGAAAGGCACCGGCCGGGCCCGCCACGGATCCACGCGCAGCCCGATCTGGGTGGGCGGCGGGACGGTCTTCGGGCCGAAGCCGCGCAGCTACGAGGTCCGGCTCCCGAAGAAGATGCGCCGCGCCGCGCTCCGCTCGGCGCTCGCGTCGAAGGCCGGGGGCGGCAAGGTGTGGATCCTCGACGGGTTCACCGAGGCGAAGACCAAGGCCGCCGCGGCCGCGCTGAAGGCCGCGGGCATCGAGGGCCGCATCCTCGTCGTGCTGGACGCGGAGGCCGAGGGCTCGAAGGCCGTCGACCGCGCGTTCCGCAACCTCCAAGGGTCGGCGTTCTCGCTGGGGACGTCGCTCAGCACCTACGACGTGCTGGTCGCGGACCACGTGATCTTCACGAGCGAGGCGTTTGCCACGTACACGAAGCGCGCCCAGGCAAGCGAGGTGAGCGCGTGAGCACCAAGGCCGATCCGAGGGACGTGATCCTCGAGCCCGTCGTGAGCGAGAAGAGCTACTCGCTCCTCGACGACAACGCCTACACGTTCGTGGTCCACCCCGACGCGAACAAGACCGAGATCCGCCAGGCCGTCGAGGCGATCTGGGGGGTCAGGGTCCTGTCCGTCAACACGCTCAACCGCAAGGGCAAGCTCAAGCGGTTCCGGTTCGTCCAGGGACGGCGTCCGAGCAGCAAGCGGGCGATCGTCAAGCTCGCCGAGGGCGACAAGATCGAGATCTTCGAGACGCAGGGTTAGGGAGCCACCGATGCCGATCCGCAAAGCCAAGCCGACATCACCGGGGCGCAGGTTCCAGTCGCACTCCGACTTCTCGGACGTCACGCGCTCCGAGCCGGAGAAGTCGCTGCTCGAGCCGAAGCCGAAGAAGGCCGGCCGGAACACGCACGGCCGTGTGACCGCGCGCCACCAAGGGGGCGGCAACAAGGTCCGCTACCGCCGGATCGACTTCCGGCGCGACAAGGACGGCGTGCCCGCGAAGGTCGCTCACGTCGAGTACGACCCGAACCGCAACGCCCGGATCGCGCTCCTCCACTACAAAGACGGCGAGAAGCGCTACATCCTCATGCCGAACCGCGTGAAGGTCGGCGACGTGCTGCAATCCGGTCCCGGCGCGGACATCCGGCCGGGCAACGCGCTGCCGCTCAGGAACATCCCGGTGGGCACCGTCGTGCACAACGTCGAGCTGCGGCCCGGCGCCGGGGGCAAGATGGCGCGCTCCGCCGGCTCGTCCGTGCAGCTGGTGGCGAAGGAGGGCGCGAACGCGACGCTCCGCCTCCCGTCCGGCGAGATGCGGATGGTCCCGCTCTCGTGCCGCGCCACCGTCGGCGAGGTCGGCAACGCCGAGGCCGAGCTGATCTCGATCGGCAAGGCCGGCCGCGCCCGCTGGAAGAACAAGCGGCCGTCGGTCCGAGGCGTCGCGATGAACCCCGTCGACCACCCGCTCGGCGGCGGCGAGGGAAAGTCCTCCGGAGGACGCCACCCCGTCAGCCCCTGGGGCAAGAAGGAAGGCCGCACGCGCAAGTCCAAGCCGTCCGACGCATTGATCGTCCGGCGGCGCGGGAAGAAGAGAGGTCGTTAGGGATGCCGCGTAGCTTGAAGAAGGGCCCGTTCGTCGACGACCACCTGCTGCTCAAGGTGGACGCGATGAACAAGCGCAACGAGAAGCGCGTGATCAAGACGTGGTCCCGCCGCTCGACGGTGATCCCCGAGATGGTCGGGCACACGATCGCCGTCCACGACGGCCGCAAGCACGTTCCCGTGTACGTGACGGAGTCGATGGTCGGACACAAGCTCGGCGAGTTCGCGCCGACCCGTGCGTTCCGCACCCACGGCGGCTCCGCCGAGCGCACGACGAGGGTGAGGTAATGGCTCGCAAGATCGCTCCCGACGCGCAGGAGGCCATCGCGACGGCGCGGTACATCCGCATCTCGCCGACGAAGGCCCGTCAGGTCGTCGACCTGATCCGCGGCCGCCACGTCGACGATGCCCGTCGCGTGCTGCGGTTCAACGAGCGCGCGGCCTCGACGACCGTCGGCAAGGTGCTGGACTCCGCCGTCGCCAACGCGGAGCACAACCGCGGCCTGCCGGCCGACGAGCTCGTCGTAGCCCGTGCCTGGGTCGACGAGGGGCCGACGCTGCGCCGCTTCCGGCCGCGGGCGATGGGCCGCGCGACGCGCGTGCGCAAGCGGACGTGCCACATCTCCGTCGTCGTGGGACGGCCGGAGGAGGTCGTCGAGCAGCTGCCGGAGGCGCCGACCGCGAAGCAGACCGCCAAGCGCGTCCGCAAGACCACCGCGGGCAAGCCGGCGACGGAGCCGTCCGCGTCCGAGGCGTCGCAGGCGACCGAGGCCGCGCCGGAGACCACGTCCAAGAAGAAGACGACGGCGAAGAAGACCACCGCCAAGAAGACCACCAAGCGCAAGTCCACGGAAAAGAAGTCCGAGAAGACGCCCGAGGCGAAAGAGGAAGGGGCCGAATAGATGGGTCAGAAAGTCCACCCGTACGGCTTCCGTCTCGGCATCCACACCGACTGGAAGTCCCGCTGGTTCACCGAGAAGCAGTACAAGGACTACCTCGTCGCCGACCTTCGCATCCGCGAGTACCTGATGGGGCAGCTCCCGCACGCCGGGATCAGCCGCATCGACATCGAGCGGACGCGCGAGCGGGTTCGCATCGACGCCCACACGGCTCGACCGGGGATCGTGATCGGACGCCGTGGAGCGGAGGCGGAGCGCCTGCGGAGCCAGCTCGAGCTGATGGAGTCGAAGATCTACGGCAAGCCGACGGACGTCCGTCTGAACATCATCGAGGTCAAGCAGCCGGAGCTCGACGCCCAGCTGATCGCGCAGGGCGTCGCCGAGCAGCTCGTGAGCCGCGTCTCGTTCCGGCGTGCGATGAAGAAGGCCGTCGGCACCGCGATGCGTCACGGCGCGAAGGGTGTGCGCGTGCAGTGCGGCGGCCGCCTCGGCGGGGCCGAGATGAGCCGCACCGAGTGGTACATCGAGGGTCAGATGCCGCTGCACACGCTGCGGGCCGACGTCGACTACGGCTTCGCCGAGGCCCGCACGACCTTCGGTCGCATCGGCGTGAAGGTCCTGATCTACAAGGGGCCGTTCCAGGACATGTACGCGTCGGCGCGCGACTCGGCGCGTCTGCGCCGCGAGGCTGCGCTGGCTGCCGGCGAGACCGTGGGCCGGGGGGCCGAGGAGCGCAAGAGCCGCGGCCAGACCGCGACCGGCAAGCCGCGGCGGACCAGCTCCGCGCGCGGAGCTTCCTCGTCGCCGCCGAAGGCGACGGCGCCCGACCTCGTCGAGAGCACGCCGCCGTCGGCCGAGGTCAAGGCGACCCCCGCCGGCGACACGGGCACGTCGCC
>DATADL010000084.1:0-8997 GCA_036258555.1 Actinomycetota bacterium
CTGGGCCTAGAGCCCGAGCCGGGCGGTGAGCTCCTCGGCCAAAGTCGGCTTGGAAGCCGAGTCGTCCAGCTCGTACGTGGCCCGCAGCGCCGGCTTGTCGATGTCGCACACCTTGCGCAGGTCGATCGGCGTCGCGACGAGGACGACGTCGGCGTCCGACGCGTTGATCGTCTCGGCCAGGTCGCGACGTTGCTCCTCGGAGTAGCCCATCGCGGGGAGAAGCTCGCCGATGTGCGGGTAGGTCTCGTAGACGTCCTTGATGGTCCCCGAGGCCCAGGGCCGGGGATCGACCAGGGAGGCCGCGCCGTGCCGGCGCGCCGCGACCACGCCCGCGCCGAACGTCATCTCGCCGTGCGTGAGCGTGGGACCGTCCTCGACCACCAGGACCTTCTTGCCCTCGATCATCTCGCCGTTCGGGACCGTGATCGGGGACCGGGCGTGGACGACCGCTGCACCGGGATTGACGGTCTCGATCGTCTTCTCGAGCCCGGCGAGGTCCTCCTCGGACGCTGAGTCGACCTTGTTGATCACGACGACGTCGGCCATGCGCAGGTTCGCCTCGCCGGGGTGGTACGAGGTCTCGTGCCCGGCGCGCAGCGGGTCCGCGACCACGACGTGGACGTCCGGCGCGTAGAACGGAAGGTCGTTGTTGCCCCCGTCCCAGACGACGACGTCGGCGTCGCGCTCGGCCATCGCGAGGATGGCGCCGTAGTCGATCCCGGCGAACACGATCGAGCCCTGCTCCAGGTGCGGCTCGTACTCCTCGCGCTCCTCGATCGTGCAGTCGGCCGCGAGCAGGTCGTCGTAGGTCTCGAAACGCTGTGCGCGCTGGTCCTGCAGCCGGCCGTACGGCATCGGGTGCCTGACGACCGCTACCTGCTTGCCGGCGGCCTTCAGGATGCGCGAGACGGCGCGGGTGGTCTGCGACTTCCCCGACCCCGTGCGCACCGCGCAGACGGCGACGACGGGCTTGTTCGACGCGATCGTCGTCGAACGGGGGCCGAGCAGCGTGTAGTCCGCGCCGGCGGCGAGCGCCCGCGACCCGACGTGCATCACGGTCTCGTGCGACACGTCGGAGTACGAGAACACGACCTCGTCGACGTCGCGCTCGGCGACGATCGTCTCGAGCTGGCCCTCCGGGAAGATCGGTATCCCGTCCGGGTAGAGCTCGCCGGCGAGGGCGGTCGGGTAGACGCGGCCCTCGATGCCGGGGATCTGCGTGGCCGTGAAAGCCACGACCTCGAACCGCTCGTCGTCGCGGTACGCGACGTTGAAGTTGTGGAAGTCCCGCCCCGCGGCCCCCACGATCAGGACCTTCCTGCGGGACCCCTTTCCACGAGCCATCGAGGCGGCAGCCTATACCCCGAGTACCTACTAGGGTGTCGCCGATGGAGGACAGGAAGCTCACGAAGCGGGGTTCCAAGCGCAGGGTCCAGCTCCTGGAAACCGCGGCGCGCCAGTTCGCCGAGCAGGGCTACCACGGAACGACCGTCGGCGACATCTGCGACTCGCTCGGCGTCGGCAAGGGCGTCTTCTACTGGTACTTCGAGTCGAAGGAGTCGCTGTTCTCCGAGATCCTCCAGGAGTCTCTCCTCGAGCTCCGCCGCGCCCAGGAGCGCGCGATCGCGACCGTCGACGATCCCGTCGCGCGGATCGAGCAGGGCATCCGCGCGTCGATCGACTTCTTCCGCGCGTCGCCGGGGTTCCTCGAGCTGATCCGCACCGCGGCGCGTTACGAGGAGTTCTCTATCTTCGTCGAGAAGGGCCAGCAGATCATCGCGGCGGACACGGCCGCGCACCTGAAGGACGGCATGGCCCGAGGCGTCGTGCGGCACGGCGACCCGGACCTGATGGCGCACGGGATCCTCGGCGCGATCTTCCACTTCGTCGAGGTGTACTTCGGGACGGCGGCGGACGCGACCGCGGACCGGCCGCAGCTGGCGGACGAGGCCGTGGCGTTCTGCCTGCGGGGGCTGCTCGAGCGCTAGGCCGCCGGGGGGCCCTGCTCCAGGGCCCTGCGCAGCCCCCTCATCGCCTGCCGGATCCGTTGCTCGTTCTCCACGAGCGCGAAGCGGACGTACTCGTCGGCGCTCGCCCCGAAGCCGATGCCCGGAGACACCGCGACCTTCGCCTCGCGCACGAGGTGCTTCGCGAACTCCAGCGAGCCCATGGGGCGGAACTCCTCGGGGATGCGTGCCCAGGCGAACATCGTCGCGGGGGGCCGCGTGATCTCCCAGCCGATGCGGTCGAGGCCGTCGCAGAGCGCGTCCCGCCGGGCCCGGTAGATCTCGCGGATCTGCTTGGGGATCTCGTCGCACTCGTTCAACGCGATGATCCCGGCGATCTGGATCGGCTGGAAGACGCCGTAGTCGAGGTACGACTTGAGCTTCGTGAGCGCGCCGATCATCTCGGGGTTCCCGACGGCGAACGCCAGCCTCCAGCCCGCCATCGAGTACGACTTCGACATCGAGAAGAACTCGACGCCGACGTCCTTCGCCCCCGGCACCTGCATCAACGACGGCGCCCTCTCCGCGTCGAACACGAGGTCGGCGTACGCGAGGTCGTGCACGACCGCCATCTCGCGCTCTTTCGCGAACTCGACGAGCTGGGCGAAGAAGTCGAGGTCCGCGACCGCGGTCGTGGGGTTGTGCGGGAACGAGCACAGGAGCGCGCGCGGCTTCGGCTCCGAGCGTTCGTACGAGTCGACCATGTCCGCGAAGAAGTCCGACCCGAACGAGAGCGGCACCGCGGTCACGTTCGCCCCGGCGAGCAGCATCGCGTAGGTGTGGATGGGATACGTCGGCTCCGGGACGAGCGCGGAGTCGCCGGGGCCGAGAAGCACCCAGGCGAGGTGGGCCAGGCCCTCCTTCGCGCCGATCGTCGCGACGGCCTCGGTGTCGGGATCGAGCTCGACGCCCCACGCCCTCTCGTAGAGGTCGCAGATCGCCCGGCGCAGCTTCGGGATCCCCTTCGAGGCCGAGTAGCGGTGGTTGCGCGCGTTCTCGGCCGCCTCCTTGAGCTTGTCCACCACGGCGTCGGGCGTGGGGATGTCGGGGTTCCCCATGCCGAGGTCGATGACGTCCTCGCCCGCCCTGCGCGCCTGCGTTTTCAGGTCGTTGACGATCGAGAAGACATAGGGCGGGAAGCGCCCGATCCGCCGGAACTCCATGGCCGCAGCCTAAAGGGCCGGGCCGGCGACTCTGTCAGGTCGGGTCGTCGATGCGCCGCGGGCGCACCTTCAGCTCCCGCGGGCGGAACGGCTTCAGATCGGCGCGTGCGACCGCGACCGTGAACGTCCTCGGCGCGAGGTCGTCCGTGCAGGCGACCGGCTCGTCGTGGTCCTTCACGTACATCCGGGCGACGATGCGCTTGCGGTCTCGGTCGAGCCGGAGGTCGTGGAGGCGATAGGGACACGTGCTGGAGCCGCGCGTCCCGGCGAGGATCGCGACGTTCTTCCGGAAGCGGATCACCGGGAGCGGCCCGGTCTGCCGGTAGCGGTCCCACAGCCGTCGCAGGTCGTCGCGGTCCCGTGCCATCGCCCCCCAGATCGACTTGTCGGGCCCGTTCCGCTGACGTTCCTTGCGGACGAAGTCGAGCCGCTCGGTCTTCGCGTGCGCCGGCGGGACCGGGAGCAGCGCCGCGGCGAGGAGTGCGGCCATCAGTGACGAGACGGTGCGCCGGTTCATAGTCGTTCCACCGTAGCCCTAGTCGTTCGGGTCGTCGAGGTCGGTCGTGTTGCCGTCCAGACGCTCGAGATCGCCGAGGACGAGGCCGCCGTCGGAGATCCGCCCCGTCACCTTCACCACCGCCCCGTTGCCCAGACCGCGTATCCGGGCCGACCTCTTGTCGTCGTAGCCGAGGGCCTCGGCGCTCAGCCACCGGATCGTCCCGCCGTGGCTCACCACGACGACGTTCCCCTCCGGGTGCGCGCGCACTACCTTCTCGAGCCCCGCGAGGGCGCGCTCGCGCACCTGCGCGGGGGATTCGCCGCCCGGCCGGGCGCTGTAATGGCGGGCCGGCCCCCACAGGTCCGGCCACCGGCGACGGATCTCGTCGACGTGGAGACCCTCCCACTCGCCCTGGTCGATCTCGCGGAACGCCGGGTCGATCACCACCTCGAGCCCGTGCGTGCGCGCGATCGGCTCCGCGGTCTTGTACGCGCGCTGGAGGTCGCTCGCGTAGACCGCGTCGACCGGGACGTGCGACAGCTCCTCCGCGGTTGCGATCGCCTGGCGGTGCCCCGTCTCGTTCAGGTCGATGTCCGCCTGGCCCTGGGCGCGCTTCGAGTGGTTCCACTTCGTCGCGCCGTGCCTGACGAGGAAGATCGTCGTCATCTCTCGCCGCGCAACGCCTGGAGCAGCCGCACCGTGGAGCTGCCGAGGTTGTGCTCGTGACCCAGCTTGCGCAGCGTCTCCTCGTCGGGGGGGCCCGCCGGCGTCGTCTCTACCGGCGCATCGCGCACGAGCGTCACCACCGTCTTCATCGCCTCGAGGTAGTCGCGGGCGTCGCGCAACGCCTCCGCCTGGCGCGGCGGGAGCTCGTCGACCGCAGCCACGATCGCGTCGATCGATCCGTAGCGCGCGAGGAGGTCCGCCGCGCGCTTCGGCCCGATCCCCGGCACGCCGGGCAGCCCGTCCGAGGAGTCCCCGCGCAGCGTCGCGAAGGCGGGGTACAGCCCGGGCGGCACGCCGTACTTCGCCTCGACGGCGGCGGCGTCGAACTCGGTCATCTCCTTCGTCCCGCGCACGGGGAACAGCACGCGCACGCCGGGGTCGTCGACAAGGGCCAGCAGGTCCCGGTCTCCCGTCACGACCACCGTGCGCTCGCCGCCGTCCGTCCGGGCGACGAGGGTCGCGATCGCGTCGTCCGCCTCGAGGTCCTCGGAGACCGCCCGGCTCACCCCCGCGGCGTCGAGGACCGACTCGAGCACGTCGAACTGCCGCGGCAGGTCCGGCGGGTCCTCCGGCCTGGCGGCCTTGTACCCGGGGTAGGCCGCGACGCGGAAGTCCGGACGCCAGCTCCCGTCGAACACCGCGACGAGCCGGCCCGGACGATGGTCGATCAGGATGCGCGTGACCATCTCGAGGAAGCCGCGCACCGCGTTGACGGGCCTACCGTGCGGATCGGTCAGCGTCGTCGGGAGCGCGAAATAGGCCCGGTACACCAGGCTCGGCGCGTCGAGGAGGAACGTCTCGCTCATGGCCGGACCCTACCGGCCACCTACGACGCGATCACGGGACCTACTCGAATCCCGCCGCGGCCCGCACCGGACCGGCGAGCAGCTCGTAGGAGGAGGGGTCGGACGCGAACGGCGTCGCCACCACGACGTGGGCCGCGCCGGCGTCGGCCAGCGAGCGCAGGTAGCGCCCTACGGTCTCGGGCCCTCCGACGACGAAGCGGGCCGGGTTGCGGGAGCCGAGCCGCGCCCTGGCCGCGTCGTCGGTCACGTCGACGATCACCTGGCCGCCCCAGGTGAGCTCGACGGGTCTCTCCCCCGCTATCGCCCGGAGGGCGTCGGCGGCGTGGGCGAACTCCTCGGGCGACGCCGCCCACGCATTCCATCCGTCGGCGAGACGGCCCGCGACGTCCAGCGCGTCGACGGAACGCCCGGCGACCCAGATCGAGTAGTCGCGGGGCCCGGGCCCTGGCGGAAGCGCGTCGAGCGAGGCGAAGTCGTCCTCGAACGAGACGTCTCCTTCCGCGCGCGAGCGGTGCAGCACCTCGACCGTCGACTCGAGCTGGTCCATCCGGTCGGCCCCCGACCAGTACGGGAGCCCGAACGCGAGGTTCTCCGCCGCGCTCGCCGAGTCGCCGCTTCCGACCGCGACGCAGAGACGCCCGGGGGCGACCGCCGACACGGTCGCCGCCATCCTCGCCAGGATCGCCGGGTGGCGAAGCGACGAACGGGTGACGAGCGTGCCGACGACGGGCCGGGTCGTGCGCGCGGCCGCCCACGCCAGCGACGTCCACCCTTCGAGGATCGGACGCTTCTTGTTCCCGAGCGGCCACAGGTGGTCGAACACCCACAGGGAGTCGAAGCCGAGATCCTCGGCGCGGCGCGCACCGTCGGTGAAGACGGCGGCGTCGTCGGTGAACTGAGGCAGGGTCACGCCGAGGCGGACACCGCTCACGCCGCGCTCACCATCAGGTACCGCACGAGGAACTCCGACACCCCGGCCGTCAGCAGCGCGACGTAGTACAGACCCGTCGCGGACTGGATCGACTTGATCGCGACGCACCGGCGCGCGGCCCACACGACCGCGCCGGTGAAGCCGACGAGGCCGAGCCATACGACGAAGAACGCGAGCCCGAAGGACTCGCCGAACCCGGGGATGCCGAGCACGGCGCCGTCCGTCTCGGCCCCCGCGAGCTTCGACGCCGCGGCGAGCCCGAGGACCCCCGTCGCGACCGTCGCGACGAGCGAGAGCGTCGTGAGGCGCGCGAGGGCCCACGGCTTCAGCCCCGGCTGGTTGAGGTACCAGTGCCCGAGCAGCATCCCGTTCGTGACCGCGCCGAGCAGGGCCGCGCCGGCGACCACCTCGACGGTCGCGACGGCGGCCGGCCACCCGTCCAGCGTCGAGGCGACCGCGCCGAGCGCCCCGAGGCCCGCGACGGCGGCGAGCGCGCCGGCGACGACGGCGGGGACGTCGGTGTTCGACCACTGGACCAGCAGGTACAGGCCGGCAGCGACCCCCGCCGAGACGATCCACGCCGCGGTCGCCCCCGTGACCGGCTCGTCTCCCGATCGCATCGCGAGGACGGCCAGCACGGCGAGACCGGCCCCGGTGTAGGCGGTTATGCGGAAGTGGCCCCTCTTGACGACGCCCCACGACTGCGTCCACGCGGAGGCCCCCACGAGGCCCACCGTCCACTCGAGCATGATCAGGGCGACGACGCCGGCGGCGCCGCTCAACTCTGCAGGAAGCGCTTCTTGAGCCACCCCGGCACGTAGGCCGTGGAGATGTCGAGGACCTGCCGCACGACCTCGAGCACGTCTTCGTCGCCGTCCCAGTGCTCGAGCACGACGTCCTCGGGGATCCGGTTGAGCATCTGGTCGAGCGCGAACGCCAGGATGACGAGGTCGTCGACGTGCCCGATGCCGGGGATGAAGTCCGGCACGACGTCGACCGGGGAGAGCAGGTAGCCGGCGAGGATGAACAGCGTCGCCTTCGCGCGCGCCGGGACGCGGGGGTCGCGCGACAGCCGCCACAGCAGGCGCGCGAGCCTGGGCACGAGCAGCGCGTACTCCTTCAGGCTGGTCGGCGCCGGCTTCGGTGGGCCCGGAGGAAGCGAGCCGGTGCTCACGCCGCGTCCGCCGGCTCGGTCCACGCGAGGGCGGCCGCTCCGACGATCCCGCCGTCGGCGCCGAGCGACGTCACGTCGAGCCGCATCGGACGCCTGCGCTGCGCCTTCGTCATCCGCTGGAGCTGGTCGCGCGCCGCGCCCAGATACGCCTCGCCCGCGTTGACGACGCTGCCGCCGAGGACGATCAGCTCGGGATCGAAGACGTTGACCGCGTTCGACAGCCCGATACCGAGCGCGGTGCCGGCGCGGCGCAGCACGTCGCGTGCCGTCTGGTCGTACTCGCGTGCGGCCCGGCTCACGGACTCGCCCGTGATCTCGCCGCCGGGACCGGCGAACGCGGCGATCGCCGACTCCGGGTCGACGCCCAGCGCGACGTGTGCGAGCCGGGCTATGGCGCTCCCCGACGCGAACTGCTCGAGGCACCCGCGGAGCCCGCACGGACACGGCGGTCCCGACGAGTCGACGACCATGTGGCCGAGTTCGGCGCCTGCCCCGGTCGCGCCGCGCAGCAACCTCCCGTGCGCGACGATCCCGCTGCCGATCCCGGTGCCGAGGGTCAGCATCACGACGTCGTCCGCGCCGGGGCAGCAGCCGAACGTCCGCTCGCCCCACACGGCCGCGTTCGCGTCGTTGTCGACGAACACCGGGAGGCCGAAGCGCTCCCGCACGGCGGCCGCGATCTGCGGGTCGTCGTAGACGACGTTCGGCGAGAACGTGACGGTCCCGGCGTCGAAGTCGACGAAGCCGGCGGCCCCCACGCCGATCGCGGCGACGTGGTGTCCGGCACGGGCCAGGCGTGCGAGCAGATCCTCCACCACGCCCAGCAGCGTCTTGGTCGCGGCGCCCGGGTCGGTAGGACGCTCGATGCGCTCGACGAGCGTCCCGTCGCGCGCGACGCCCCCGGCCTTCACCGCGGTGCCTCCTATGTCGACGCCTATCGCGACGCGTGTACCGGCCATGGAGCCGAGGATACGGCGGGGCCGCCGTGAAGACTCACCAGTCGGGCACCAGCGCCGCAACGGCTACCGGTGGGATCAGGCGGAGTCGATCCACCGCACGTCGGCCTTCTTTCCGTCGTCCTCGGCGGGAGGCGGCGGTGCGACGGCCTTGGCCGCCTCTTCGACCATGATCCCCGCCGCCGTTATCAGCTCGCGCGCCGCGGCCGCGAGGTGGTCGAGGACCTCGGGGTGCGTCTTCCGGACGACGTTGACCGTCGCGCAGAACGGGCAGTACTGGCAGTCGGACGGATGCTCGCGGCGGTCACCGAACAGGTCGGAGTAGCGGGCGGCCCGCTCGTGCTCGGTCACCCGCCGAACCTACCCTCTCTCGACGCGCTTCTTGAGGTCCTCGAGAGCGCCGCGCACGATCGCGCGCTGGGCCTGCCGCTTGAGGAGCTTCGGTATCGGGAAGCCGGGGTCGACCGCGGTCTCGTAGACGACCTCGGTGAGGTCGTCGAACTCGTCGAACGTGTACGAGCCGCGCAGCTCCTTGACGTCGCCTTCGAGGAGGTCCCACGAGAAGGCGCGGGGGGCGTCCGAGTAGTCGTAGGAGAGCGTGTAGCGGACGACCTTCACCTTCGCGTCCACCTCGTAGAAGACCTTCGTGCCGCGGCCCTCCGAGTCGGTCTCGCGCACCTCGACGTTCTTGATGTTCGCGTTCCACTCGGGATAGGCCTCGAAGTCGGTGGCGACC
>DATADL010000085.1:0-6170 GCA_036258555.1 Actinomycetota bacterium
GCCGAAGGCCTCCAGCGGCGAGATCGCACCAGCCGCGATCTCGTTCCACGTCTCGGCCGACACGATCACCTCGACGTCGGGCCGTCCCACTACCTCGGAGGTGACCTTCGACCCTTCGGCCCCCGTGTGCACGACGAAGGACCTCTCGTCGTCGCCTTCTCGGACCCTGAAATGCAGCGTCGCGGCCTCTTCCGACGCGCCGAGCAGCTCCCCCATCCTGTCGAACGCGCGCGCTGCGTCGCCTCCTTCGTCGACGAGCTTTGGAAGGGGCGCTGCAAAGGCGCCGAGGAAGGGCTCAGGTCGGAGGCGCTCCAGCTCCTCGTCGACCCTGGCCCGATCACGATCCGCGAGGTCCACCGCCGCACCCCCAGTCTTCCGCCCGCTTACCGCTTGTAATGCTAGGACGCGACTATGCGGGTGGCAATAGCAAACGCGGCTAGCGCCGCGAAGGAGCGACGATCCCCGCGTAGACGCGGCCCCCGGCCGCGCCGATCAGAACGCAGAGGACCAGCGCCAGCACGACCCCTCCGACCGGGAGGTCCCACGGCGCGGGCTCTTCCGGCGGCGCGGTGTCGCCGGTGTTCTGGAACGCGACGGGGCCGGACCCGCCGGCTCGAGGACGCCCCCGGGGTGCGCCGGGGCGTGCCTTGCCGTCTCCCCCCCCGGCGCCGCCGCGGGAGCGCGAGACGTCCGACCCTCCGGACGGTCCGGCGCCGGTGGACGAACCGGGGTCCCCCGCCGCTACCGGGCCGTCGCCGGGATCGGGATCCTGGGCTCCCCCGCCGCCGGATCCTCCGCCCGAGCCTCCTCCGCCCCCGGGACCGGTCGGAGGCTCACTGCCCGGGCAGGGAGCCCCTCCGGTCGACGTGAACGTGAAGCTTCCGCTCGTGACGTGGGAGTCGAGCGCCGACTGCGCCTTGAACTGGACGGTGTATCGCCCCGCCTTGTCGCCGGACATCGTCACGGTCATCTCGTAACCGCTCGGGTTCGAGTCGCCGTTGTCGACCTGCTGCCCGCAGGGGTCGAACACCTGCATCGACGAGGCGTCGGTCAGCGGCTCGGTGAACTCGGCCGTGACCTGGGACGGGGGGCTCGAGACCGTCGACTCGTCCGCCGGGTTCGAGCTCTTGTACGCGGCGTGAGCGAGCGCGGCCGGGGCTGCCGCGGCTCCGAGGACCGCGGCGGCGGCTCCGGCGAGCAAGAGCTTCGGGCGCATCACCATTCTCATTCCCACAGTACGTGCCGAGGCATCCTTCGGCACGGGCCCCAGGGCGGAAAACCTGCGGCCTCATTCGGCCGTGACCGTCACCGAATCGGTCACGGGAGGGTCGAGGGCCTGATGCTCGGAGTCGACGAACTCGACCTCGATCTCGTGCTCCCCCTGGTCCAGCTCGACCTCGACCGACAGGGCCGACGGCATGTCGACGACCTCGCCGTCGACGTAGACGTGCATGTGGCCGGCGTCGTCGCTCGTGCTCTCGCCGGCGAGCTCGGCCCCCGAGAGAGCGACCTCGACACCGACCGCCCCCGCGTCCACGGTCGCACCGTCCTCCGGCGCCAGGAGCTCTATCGAGACCTCGTGGCCGTGGGTCCCCGACTCGCCGGCGAACGTGAACGCCCCGGTGACCGCCACCGCGCCCAGGACGCCGAGCACGACGCTCGCCTGGGTCGACACCGTCTTCTGGAAGAAGAAGACGAGCGCGAGCACGATCATGCCGCCGCCGAGCAGCAGGATCTCGGCGTTCGGGCCGCTCGACGTCGCGGTGTGGGCGAGGGCGGGCACGGTTCCTCCTATCTCACGAGCGGCTGCGCCAGCAGCCACAGCGTAGCGATCGTGTAGACGCTCATCAGCGCGGTCAGCGCGTACTGGCTCCGCACCGCCCCCGCGTGGTCGCCCGCGACCCGCACTGCGGTGCGGTGCGCCGCGAGGACTCCGAGCACGTGACCGCCGACGATCAGCGCGATCTCGAGATACCAGACGAGCTGCGGCGACGGCGAGAAGTCGCTCCACAGCGCCGCGGTGCCGAAGAGGTTCCAACCGTAGCCGAACGGATCGGACAGCGTGCGCAGCAGCTGCGGGATGCCGGTGATGAGCAACGGCGCGTTGTGGGCCACGACGTAGGCGACGCCGATCGGGACCAGGGACCAACCGAACGCGCGCGCCGCCGCGTAGAGAGACGAGCTGCCGCGGGCCCGGGCACCCCCGAGCGCGATCGCGCCGAGGAACGGGGCGAGGAACAGCAGCGCGAACGCGACGAACGCGACCGACTCGACCACTTCGCCGGGGAGCGCGTCGAGCCCCGTCGACGTCACGAGCTTGGACCACCCGACCGTCTCCGTGACGTTGTCCAGCGTCGTCGACGCGAGCAGCACGAAGATCGACGCGAACAGAGCGCGGGGCATGGGCTCGGGCCGGTCGATCCCACCGAGGCCGCGGTACCTGACGGAGTCGTCACGGAGCTCGAGCGGCGACGTCGCCGACGCGAACCCGAACAGGATCGACAGCGGGTCCACGAGGCGCCAGCCTGGACCGAGCCGGTGACGCAACGAGAACGAGAGCACCGAGTACACGACGAGCGCTCCCAGCACGCCCGCGGGCTCGAAGCCCACTCCCGACACCAGCTCGAACCAGAACAGCGCGTAGACGAGGGCGGGACCGGTCCACCACGGAGGAGTGAGCGGCTCGGCCTCGGAATCCTCGATGCGGTAGTACCCCTCGAGGGTCGCCCAGGGGTCGGCGGCCTCCCACGCGCCGCCGACGAAGAAGCACAGGGTCGTGGTCCCGACGACGAGCCCCACCCAGAAGAGCAAGGGCGCGACCGTGAGCCCGCGCTCGTCTACGAGCACCGCACCGGCCACCGTGAGCGCGAGCCCGGCGAGCGCGCCGGCCTTCAGGATCGTCCGGACGGTGCGGGCCGCGCCGGCCCCCGCGACCTCCCTGTCGCGGGTCGCCGGAGCCCTGTTGCCGGCGAGCGCGCGCAGGACGAACGACAAGAGGACGGTGAGCCCGGCGCCTACGGCGTAGAGGTAGGCGGGGATCGGCGACTCGTAGACGCGCCCGACGCCGTGGGCGAGGACGGGGTCGATCATCCGGAGCCGGAGCGCCTCACGATCAGCGCGACGACGATCAACGCGGCCGCGCCCAGCGCGATCGGGACGACCGGCGCGCCGGAGCCCTCTACGTCCTCGGGGTCGTCGTCCCGCGGAGCGGCCCGGGTCGCGTCGGGCGCGGGCTCGTCGGTGGGCTCGTCGTCGGGTGTGCAGTCACGCCTCCCGGCGACCGTGAACGCGTAGCGTCCCTGTGTCTGGTGGCCGTCGAGCGAAGAGATGACGCGGTACGAGACCTGCCACCGCCCCGGCTGCCCCAGCGCGAGCCTGACCGTCGCGGTGGCGTCGGTGACGTCGACGCCCTGGGACACGTCGCGCCTGCACCCGTCGGTGACCTTCAGCACCGCCTGGGCCGTCGGCGCCTCGGTGAACGTGACGGCGACCGACCGCGGAGCGCGGCGGACCGTCGACCTGGGGGCCGGGTCCGTTCCCTGGATCTCGCCGTGCGCGCCGGCGGGGCCGGCCAGGGCGCAGAGCCCGAGCACGGTCGCCGCCACCGACACCTTCCTCACGATCGTCGTCATCGCTCTCCTCGCCCGCAGCCGTAGGGATAACAGAACGGCGGCGCTACTCGGGACGACCGGCACCGCTCGCGGACAGATACGCCTCGTGCAGCGCTTCGTAACGCGCACCCGAGGGGCTCAGCCTGCTGCGGAACAACGTGACGCGATCGACCACGAAGGGAGCGGGCGTCGCCGGGAGCTGCGGGAGGAGGCCCTCGACGGAACGCGGCGCCTTGAGCCGCGCCAGCGTCAGATGCGCCGTGTAATCGCGCTTCTCCGGCTCGTATCCCACGGCGCGCAGGCGCTCGCCGAGATCGCGCGCCAGCGCGGGGAGAAGACCGCGCGGGTCGTCGATCCCGGCCCACAGGACGCGCGCCCGGCGCGCTCGCGGGAACGCGCCGAGGGCGTCCAGCGCGAGCTCCGCGGGAGAGTGCTCCGCGACCGCGGCGTCGACCGCCTCGACGACCGCGGGCAGCAGCCGTGCCTCGACCCAGCCCAGGAAGTTCAGCGTGACGTGCTGGTGCTCGACGCTCGTCCAGCGCGCGCCGGGCAGCCCCTTCAGGTCCCCCACCGCCGCGTCGAGCCACTCGAGCCGATCGTGTGGGACCCGGACCGCCGTGAACAGGCGGAGCTTGTCATCCGCCATGTCGCAGCAACAGGCGGCGGCCGATGTCGATCGCCCACGTGACCGCGATAGCGCGGACGTTGCCGCGGTCGCCGTAGGCGCGCGGGCGGCGGACCTCCGTGCGCCCGCGGAAGGTCGCGCCGACGAAGACCGTGCCCGGCGGCAGGCCGTCCTGCTCGCCGGGACCCGCGACCCCGGTCGCCGAGAGGCCGAGGTCGGCGCCGAACGAGCGCGCCGCGGACTCCGCGAGCGCGGCCGCCACCTCCTCGCTCACCGCCCCCTTGTCCCTGAGGAGCGCGGGGTCGACGCCCGCGACCCGTTGCTTGACCTCGTCGGTGTAGACGACGATCCCGCCCGAGAAGAAGTCGCTCGCGCCGGGGAGCCGCGTGAGCTCGCCGCCGAGGAGGCCCCCGGTCAGGGACTCGGCGACAGCGACGGTCGCGCCGCGGTCGCGCAGGAGCGCGCCGAGGTCCTCGGCGACCGAGCTCCGGCCCCGTCCGAGCGCGTCCTCGCCCAGCCGTCCCCTCACCTCGTCCTCTACCGGGTCGATCAGCGCGCGGGCCGCCCCCTCGGTAGACGCCTTCGCGGTGAGCCGGACCCTCACGCGGCCCTCGCCCGCGAGATAGGCGATCGTCGGGTTCGACTGCGCCGCGACGAGGTCGGAGATCCTCTCGTCGACGTGCGACTCCCCGAGGCCGATCACGTGCACCTCGCGGCTCGCGATCACGCCGCCGCCCGACGCCTCCCGGAGCCGCGGCAGCACCGCGCCCTCGAGCATCGAGCGCATCTCCCACGGCACGCCGGGCAGCGAAAACAGCAGCGTGCCGTCGTGCTCGAGCACGAACCCGGGAGCGGTCCCGACGGGTGCGATCGCCTCCGCGCCCTGCGGGAGGTCGGCCTGTCGCAGGTTCGACTCCGGCATCGACCTCCGCCCCAGCCGCTCGAAGATCCCGCGGATGGTCTCGACCAGCGCCTCGTCGCGCACGAGGGGGCGCCCCGTGGCGGCCGCGACGCCCTCGCGAGTGATGTCGTCCGGGGTCGGTCCGAGCCCGCCCGTGATCACGACGGCGTCCGATCGCCGAAGGGCGGTCTCGATCGTCCCCGTCATCCTCCCGAGGTTGTCCCCCACCGTCGTGTGGAAGAAGACGTCGATCCCGTTGCGCGCGAGCTCTTCGGAGATGTGCTGCGCGTTCGTGTTCGGGATCTGTCCGAGCAGCAGCTCGGTGCCGACCGCGACGATCTCCGCGTTCACGCCGCGGCCTCGGGGGCCGGCGGGGTGGACCGGGTGAAGTACTCGAGCCCGGACACCGTCGTGGTCACCAGAGCGGCCGCTATCCACGCCCAGTGCCCGGCGTTCGTCGCCTCCCACGGGAGCAGCCACCACGACACCATGCCGAGCTGGGTGGCGGTCTTCGCCTTCGCGAACGGCGACGCGGGCATCGTCCGGCCCCCGGTCGTCCGCGTGATCCGCAGGACCTGCACCGCGAGCTCCCGGACCGCGATGACGATCGCGGCCCACAGGGGGAATCCCTCGTCGCCGACCAGCACGACGAGCGCGGCGCCGACGAGGAGCTTGTCGGCGAGCGGGTCGGTGAACTGGCCGAGACGCGTGATCGCGCCGCTCTTCCGGGCGAGGTACCCGTCGAGAGAGTCCGTCATCGACGCTACGACGAACACGGCGAGCGCGGTCAGCTGGGCGCCGTCGGTATCGCGGTACGCGAACACGAGGAACACGGGCACGAGCGCGATGCGTGCGAACGTGATCGCGTTCGGGAGGTTCACGCCGGGCGACCGTGCAGGTCCGCGCCCTCGCTCCCGGTGACCTCGACCTCGACGTAGTCACCCACGCGCAGCGGCGTCGCCGTCTCGATCTCGATCTCGCCGTCGATCTCGGGGGCCTCGCGGTGCGACCTCCCGGTCCACAGCCCCGACGC
>DATADL010000086.1:0-4108 GCA_036258555.1 Actinomycetota bacterium
CGAAGGCCGCCGTCTTCAGCCCCACCCCGAACGAGCTGTTCGTGATCTTCACCTTCATGCCGTCGTGGTCGAAGCGCGACTCGAAGCGGTCGTTCCACTCCCCCTCGGGACGGCCGTACCCCGCCCGAAGCACTATCAGCGTGTCGCGGGAGTCCGAGTCGAACTCGTAGGGGATGTCGACGACGAAGTCGTAGCCGGCGGCCTTCCGCTTCGCCAGCGCCTCGAGCGGCGAGTCCACCTCGTCCCCGGGGTCGTCGTCCCCGGAACCGCCGTCGCCGTACACGTGAAAGACGCCCAGCCTGGCAGAGCCGATCTCCTCGACGATCGCCGCGCGGGTCCTGTCGAAGAGCGAGCGCGCCACTTCGTGGTAGCTGTCGGACCCGCAGTCGTACTCGCCGCACACGTCGGTCGGAAGGCCGTGACCCGACAGGTGCACGGCGATGCGCGCGTTCTCCGGAAGACGCCTCACCTCGGCTGAGGCCTTCCTCACCACGGCCTCGACGTACTCGTCGGTCGTGCCGATCGGACGCGTGTACGAGACCGAGACGTCCGGCGCGATGTCGTCGAGGATCTCGTGTATCTCGTGACGGAGCATGTGCGTCTGCATGACGTCCGAGAACCCGACCCCGTGGTAGGCGACGACGAGGTGCTCGACACCCTCGTCGACGAGGGCCTCCACCGCGACGCGCACGTCCTGACGCTTGCCGCCGATCCGCGGGTCGATGCCGTAGCCGATCTCGACCGGCAGGTCGCGGCCGTACCGGTCGCGGAGCCTCTCGACGACCTCGAGCTTCTTCGGGAGCTTCTGGTCGTAGTTGGGAGACCGCCCGCCCATGACCTCCCACTCGTGCCACGCCGTCAAGCCGACGTGCTCGAAGATGTCGGGCTCCCCGAGCCCCGGCCCCCCCGGGACGACGTAGTGCGCCGGGAGCGTGTCGGAGGCGGGGACGTAGACGCCGGCAGGATGCGGGTCCAGCCACGCATCCATCAGCTCGGGCCCCGCGCTGGGCTGGGCGCAGCCGAAGCAATCGACGTCTTGCGTGACGGTCCCGGAGTCGACGAGCCTGACCCACGACGGGATCAGCCCCATCTCGATGAGGTGGTCGAAGAACTTCCGGAAGCTCTCGTAGGTGAGCTCGTTGTACTCGGGCGGCTCGCCGTGGTCGACGAGCAGCACGCCGATCGCCGGGCGGTCCCGCCGGAGGGCTCCGGCGCCTGCGCCCGCGGGTGCCGCCGTCACCAGAGCTACGGCGAGCGCCAGCCCCGCCGCAGCCGTTCTGCGTCTCATGTGTCGCCTCCGCCGTCGAGGAGTAGGGTTAGGCGACCCTAACCGCGGGCCTATGGCCCGACGAACAGGAGGTTCTCGTGCGGCGAACTTGGCTCGTGTTGCTGGTCGTGGGCGCCTTCGCCCTCGGCGCGTGCGCGGAGGACGACGGTGCATCGGTGAGGAGCTCCGGCACGGCATCCGGGTCGGCGTCCGGCACGGGCTCCGCCAGCGGCTCGGCCAGCGGCTCGGCGACCGGGGTCGCCACCGGGGAGGCCGCCTGCAACGAGGTCGGCGCGGGCCGGCTCGCCGACACCACGCTCGACGTCGTGCTGGACGAGTGGCGTGTCGATCCCGAGACCGACGAGGTCGCGGCCGGGACGATCGAGTTCGAGCTCACCAACGTCGGCGAGGACGAGCACGAGCTCGCCGTGACGCGCGGTGAGTCCGTCGACGCGCTCCCGCTCGCGGACGACGAGACCGTCGACATCCCGCTCCTCGAGGAGCAGGGTGAGTTCGTCGGCGAGGTCGAGGCCTTCCCGGCGGGGGGAGAGTGCGCGGGCACGTTCGACCTCGAGCCCGGGCGCTACGTGCTCTTCTGCAACCTCGTCCACGAGGAGGAGGAAGGCGTCGAGAACCACTTCCAGGAGGGCATGGCGACGGAGTTCGTCGTCTCGCGCTGACGCCGACGCCCGCGCTAGTCGTTGCGGCGGACGCGCGAGGTCGCCTTCAGGCAGCGGTGCCCTTCCGACGGAGTGCTCGCCGGCACGAGCGCCCGATAGCGCCCCGGCCGGTCCCTGAGGTCGGCCTCGTACGCGCCGTCGGAGCCGGTCGTCGTCCGCGCCGCGGTCTTCCAGCGTCCGTCCGCCCTTCGCTGGATCCTCACGGCCACGTCGGCGAAGCACGCCTCGAAGTCGCCCTCCGCGGCGACCCTTCCGCGCGCGACCAGCGCGCCGCGCAGCGCGAGCGTCACCGTACGGTCGTGCTCCGCGGCGGGAGGCGCCGCGTCGTCGGCGTTGTTCGTGGGACCCGGCGACGCGAGCTCGAAGTCGGCCTCGCTGTCGTCGGTGTCGTCGCCCTCGTCGAGGGCCTCCTCGTTCGACCCGCCCGAGATCACGCGTTCCATGGACCGGTCCGGCACCAGCCCGATGGGCGAGTTGAAAGGAGTGCCGGTCGCGGCGTCGTCGCCCGAGTAGCTCCCCCACGAGGCACAGTCGATGAGCTCGCCGACGGACGAACGGAAGCAGACGCCGCCTCCTCCTGCCGGTAGCACCGGCGTCATGACCAAATCGGCCTCGACGTCGAACTCGGCCTCGGCTTCCTCGGTCGCGATCAGGACGTGGGCCTGGTTGGCCCCGTTGGCGACCGGACCCGTGAACGTGAACGCCCCTATCTCGCTTCCCGCCGCGTCGAAGACCGCGATCTCGTGCCCCGCGAGGAACCTCTGGTCGGCTGCGTACATCTGGAGCTCGACGAACTGCGCGCCGGGAACGGTGGACGTTCCCGCGAATACCTCGGTGATCTTCATCAGATGGAACAGCGCGTGCGCGGGCGCGGGCAGCGCGACCAGCGACGCGCCTGCGAGCAGGACGAGGCATCCGATACGCAGGGAGGCGCGGGAGCGCGCCGGCGTCACCGCGTGACCCTGACCCGGCCGCACATCCCCGTGCACTTCCCGTCGTCGATCGAGGAGTGTCCCGAGATCGTGCAGCGGAACCTGAAGGTCCCCGCCTTGCGGAACCGGTGGCGGGTCGACTCGCCGCTGGAGAGCGTCGTGTTCTTGCTCCAGCTCCCGGAGTAGGCCGTGACGGTGTGCTGGCAGTCGGTCGGGTTCTTCCAGACGATCCGGTCGCCCTTGGCGATGCGCCGCCCGCCCGGCTCCCAGGTCGGGTTGCCGCATCCGCTCGCCTTGAACCGCGCCGTGTCCCCCAGGGACGCTGCGGGGACCAGACCCAGCCACAGCGCCCCGATGGCGATCGCGACGATGAACCTCCGACCCGTCATGTGCGTGCCCCCTTCTGCCGGCGCCACTTCCGGTGGTAATACGGATCAGCGGGCGCGCGAGATTGCCCACAATCCCGAGACGGTTCGGAGACGTACTACCGGTGTGGCCACTTTCCGACGAGTCGCTGCTGGCAGGGATGGCATCCGGGGATCCGGACGCGGCTGCCGCCTTCGTGCGCAGGTACCAGGCGCGCGTCTTCGGCCTCGCGTTGTCGATCCTGGGCGACCGTGCGGCCGCTGAGGAGGTGGCGCAGGAGGCGTTCCTCAGAGCATGGCGGCACGGCGCCGGGTACGACGCCCGCCGGGGCCGCGTGTCGACGTGGCTGCTCACGATCACGAGGAACCTGTCCGTGGACGCGCTCCGGATGCGCCGCGCGCAGCCGCTCGACCCCGTCACGCTGGTCGCCCTGTGCGAGCGGGAGGACGGCGACGACTCCGACGATCCCCACGTAGCGGCGGACGAGGCCCGCCGCCTCCGGGCCGCCCTTGCCGAGCTGCCGCTCGAGCAGAAGACCGCGCTCGTCCAGGCCGCGTTCTACGGACGCACCGCCCGCGAGATAAGCGACGCCGAAGGCGTGCCGCTGGGGACCGTCAAGACGCGCATACGAGCGGCGATGCTCAAGCTTCGGGCCGTGAAGGAGTCCGGCCGGTGAGCGCGCCGCTGTCGTGCGCAGAGGTCCGCGACCTGGCGCCGGAGGTCGCGCTCGGGATCGCCCCCGGGGAGGAGCGAGCGCGCGTCCTCGCGCACGTCAGGGGGTGCGGCGACTGCCGCCGGCTGCTGGACGGCCTGGCCGAGACCGCCGACCTCCTGCTCGTCCTCGCCCCCCGCGACGAGCCGTC
>DATADL010000087.1:0-4852 GCA_036258555.1 Actinomycetota bacterium
GACGCGCGCCTCAGCGCGCGGCCGCCGCCATGTGGTCGGGCTGCAGGTGCTTGGAGTTCGTGAACGCCCCTACGGCGAGCGCACAGAGCATGCAGGCGGCGATCAGGAACGGCGCGCGCAGCCCGAACGCGCTCGCCGCGAGGCCGCCGAGAAGCGTCCCGAACGGGATCGCGCCCCACGACAGCAGCCGGTGCGCGCTCTGCACGCGGCCCATCAACCGGTCCGGTGTAACTGCCTGACGTAACGAGTTCGTAAGGACGTTCCACACACCGCCGGCGAACGCGACGGCGACCATCATCACGGAGACAACCGGGATCGCGGCCGTCGCGGAGATCGCGAGGTTCGCCACACCCGCCAGCGCGAGCGCACCGGTGATCGCGAGAGGGATCCCGACGTGCTTGCGGATCCGAGCGGCCAGAAGGCTTCCCGCGAGCGCACCGAACGCCTCGATGCTCAGCAGGATGCCGAACGCGGCCGCGCTCAGCGCCAGCTCGTCGAGCGCGAACAACACGAAGATCGCGAAGGTCGCGTTGAGCGCGACGTTCGTCAGCGCCGCGATGTAGCTGAGGTTCCGCAGCGCGGGCCGCGCCCGCAGCCACCGGACCCCCTCTGCGATGTCGGCGCGGATCGTCTTCTTCTCCGCCGGGGGCACCGGCTGACGGACCGGCCGCCGGATGCCGGCGACGAGGAGAGCCATCACGAGGAACGAGAGCGCGTCGACCAGGAACGGAAGGCCCGTCGCGTAGGCGAACAGGAACCCTCCCAGGGCGGGTCCGGCGAACTGGTTCGTGACGTGGACGACGGCCTCCAGCCGTCCGTTCGCATCCTCCAGCCGCGACCTGGGCGCGACCTCGGGGACGAGCGCGAACACGGCGTTGTCCGAGAAGACCTCGCCGAGCCCCTGGAGGAAGGCGACCGCGTACAACGCCGGGAGCGTCGCCTCGCCGGCGAAGACGAGGCCGCACAGCAGCGCCATGACGACCGCACGCAACAGGCTGACGCCCGCGACGAGCCGGCGACGCTCGAGCCGGTCGACGATCGCCCCGGCGGGCAGCGAGAACAGCAGCCACGGAAGGTTGCTCGCCAGCAGGATCCCCGAGACCGCTATGGGATCCCGCGTGACGGCGGCGGCGAGCAGCGGCAGCGCCGTGATCCTGACCCCGTCGCCGGCGTTCGATATGGCGGCGGCGGCCCAGAGGCGGACGAAGCCGGCGCCGAGCCTTTGCGGCTCGGCCTCCGGGAGACGGATGACGTCGGGGGCCGCGGGGACGCGGGGGTCGCCGAGGTCGACGACCGGGGGAGGTGGCGGCGGTGGGGGCGGAGGGGGCGCGGACGTCAGGCGCGGCGCGGTTGCCGTCCCTTCGACCTCCGAAAGCGCCTCTTCCGCTGCCCGCATGCACTCCCCCTGTATCCGGTTACGTCCGCTGGCAAGACGCTGTCATGCGGCGCTCCCGCCCACAAGGCGATAACGGATGGTTTATGCCATGGCCGCGAAGGACTACGCGCTGGTCCGCAATGCCCACGCGAGGGGGGCGGTCCCGTCCGGGACCGCCCCCTTTCAACGACCTGTCGGCTGCGCGTCAGTCGCCGAGCTGGCCCCGGATCGCGCCGGCCGGGAACGCCGCCGTGTGGATGTTCACGTAGAACTCCTCGGGGTTCTGGCGGATCGCCTTGATCTGGGCCTTCGTGGCCGTCACGCACTTGCCGGCCGGGCCCTCGCTCTCGAACAGCGTGACGAAGATCGGGCCGGGCTCCCCCGCCGGGGCCTGGTGGATGTGGCCTCGGGTAGCCGCGTCGATCCCGGACGTCGTCAGCTCGAAGCAGATCTCGCCTCGGCCCTGGTTCATGGTCAGCGTGATGAACCCGTGCCCGTCCGGGTCGCCGGGGCCGGGACGCTCCTCCGCCCCCACAAGGTCCGTCGACAGCGTGGTCCCCGCGGCGGCCAGCGTGGTCCCCCAGACCGCCAGGCATGCGGACGCCACCACGGCGGCCGCGATCTTCTTGGTGCGCATCGTGTCTCCCCTCCCAGAGCAAACCGACCTAACCCTGGAATATTCGCCCATTTCGTTCCAGATGGCTAGGGGGTCTGGACCTTGTCTTTCAGTCCTTCGTCTCGGACCAGTTGCTCCCGAACGAGACGTCGACCTTGAGCGGGACCTCCATCTCGGCAACGCCCGTCATCTCGCGCCTGACGAGGTCGGCGGCGGCGTCCCGCTCGCCCTCGGGCACCTCGAAGACGAGCTCGTCGTGCACCGTCAGGATCATGCGAGTGCCCGCGTCGCCCAGCGCCCCGTCGACATTGATCATCGCCAGCTTCATGATGTCGGCCGCAGACCCCTGGATCGGCGCGTTGAGGGCCTGGCGCTCTCCGATCGAGCGCACCCGCGGGTTCCCGCTTCCCAGCTCCGGCAGGTACCGGCGCCGCCCGAACATCGTCGTCGTGAAGCCGTCCGCGTAGGCCTGGGTCACGACGGAGTCGAGGAACTTGCTGACGCCCTCGAAGACCTCGAAGTACGCGTCCATGATCTCGCGGGCCTCGGCGACGGGGACGTTCAGGCGCTCGGCCAGCCCCGTCGCGCCCATCCCGTACGCGAGGCCGTAGTTCACCATCTTCGCCACCGACCGGTGCATGGTCTTGAGCTCGGACGCCTCGAGGTCGTACACGCGCATGGCGGTCGCGGTATGGACGTCCTCGTCGTTGGCGAACACCTCGATCAGCACGGGGTCCTTCGAGAGATGCGCCATCACGCGCAGCTCGATCTGCGAGTAGTCGACGGACATCAGCTCGTAGCCCGGCGCGGCCACGAACGCCCGCCGGATCTGCTTGCCCAGGTCGGTCCGCACCGGGATGTTCATCAGGTTCGGGTTCGTGCTCGACAGCCGCCCGGTCGCGGCGACCGTCTGGTCGAACGTCGTGTGCACGCGCCCGTCCGCAGGATCCGTCAGCGGGGGCAGGGCGTCGACGTACGTGCTCTTCAGCTTCGCGAGCTCGCGGTAGTCGAGGAGCTTCTGCACGAACGGGTGCTGGTCGACGAGCTGCTGCAGGGCGCGGGCGTCGGTCGAGAGGCCGGTCTTCGTACGCCGCGTCGTCTTCAGGCCGAGCTTGTCGTAGAGCAGCACGCGCAGCTGCGACGGGGAGCCGAGGTTCACGCGCTCGCCGGCGAGCTCGTAGCACTCGGCCTCCAGCACGCCGATCCGCTTGTCGAGGTCCCGCGCCATCTCCTCGAGGTAGTCGAGGTCGATCGCGATCCCGGTCTTCTCCATCGACGCGAGGACCGGGATCAGCGGGTGCTCGATCGTCCGGTAGAGCTCCTCCATCCCCAGCCGCGCGAGCTCGGGCCGGACGGCTTCCGCGATCTCCGCGATCGCGAGGGCGCGCAGGCACGCGTCCTCGGCCTCCACCTCCTCGCCCACTCCCAGGTCGAACGCGCCCTGCGACTCCTCGGAGCGGTCCACGCCCTCGACCGCCTTGAGCTCGCGGCCCGTGTACTTGCGCGCCATCTCCTCGATCGCGTACCCCGGCGCTCCGGGGTCCAGCAGGTACGCGGCGATGTGCGTGTCGAGCTCTAGCCCGGCCACCTCGACGCCCATCGCGTCGAGGGACAGCGTCAGCGCCCTGCCCCCGTGCGCGATCTTCACCTCGGTCGGGTCCTCGAGCCAGGAGCGAAGAGACGCGAGCTCGTCTCTGCCGAGGCCGCCGGCGCCCGTTCGGACGAACGCAACCCGGCCCTCGTCCCACGAGAAGGCGAGGGACTGCGGCGCACCGCGCGGCGACGAGGGCACCAGGTCCACGGCCACCGCGGTCGCCGCCTGCCGCAGGTCGTCGACCAGGTCGTCGACCGCCTCTTGCGACTCGACGACGCGCACCTCGAGCTCGAACGGCTCGCCCTCCCCCTCGGCGGCCTCGGGGAGGTCCGCCATCAGCCGTTCGAGCAGCGTCCGGAACTCGAGCGAGATGAACAGCTCGCGGACCTCCTCGAGGTCCCACGGACCCATCTTCAGGTCCTCGATCTCTGCGTCCATCGGGACCTCGGCCAGCGTCGACAGCCGCTTGTTGATCGCCACCTGCTCGGCGTGCGCGGCGAGGTTCGCCGCCAGCTTCGGCGTCTGCTCCGACGCGTGGGCCACGGCCTCCTCGGCCGAGCCGTACCTCTGGACGAGCTTCGCGGCGGTCTTCGTGCCGACGCCCGGGACGCCCGGGAGGTTGTCGGAGGTGTCGCCCTCGAGCGCCTTGAGGTCGACGTACTTCGCCGGCGGCACGCCGTAGCGCTCCTCGACCGCCTTCGGGTCCATCTCGACGATGTCGGTGATCCCGCGCCGGTTGTAGAGGACCTTGATGTCCTTGCTGACGAGCTGGAAGAAGTCGCGGTCGCCGGTGACGATGCGCACGTCGATGCCCTCCGCGGCGGCCCGCTTCGCGAAGCAGGCGATGACGTCGTCGGCCTCGTGCCCCGGCACGCCGAAGATCGGGATCTGCATGACCTTCAGGACCTCGTGGATGAGAGGGACCTGTCCGGCGAACCCGTCGGGGGCGGTCGAGCGGTTGCTCTTGTACTCCGCGAACTCGGCGGAGCGCTCGAGCGGCTCGCCCACGTCGAAGCACACCGTTATGTACTCGGGCTTCTGCTCCTGGAGCAGCTTGATCAGCATGGCCGTGAACCCGTAGACGGCGTTCGTCTTCGTGCCGTCCGTCGTCTGGAGGTCCTCGGGCAGGGCGTAGAACGCGCGGAAGGCCAGCGAGTAGCCGTCGAGGATGAGCATCTTCGGGCGCGCGCGCGCTTTCGGTGAGGGCATGTGAGGCGAGCTTACAATCGGCCGATGAGCGACTCCTCACCCGATCTCCGCGCTCTCA
>DATADL010000088.1:0-19755 GCA_036258555.1 Actinomycetota bacterium
CCGCCCCCCGCGCCGGGCTGCTGTTCCGCGTCGGCCTGGCGCGCCGCAGCCTCGGCCACCTCGACGAGGGCCTCGACGCGTGGCGCGACGCGCTCGGGTTGTACGAGGCCGCGGGCGACGTCGCGTCCGTGGGCGCCGTCACGCCCGAGATCGGGCTGCAGCTCGCCTGGGCGGCGCGCTGGCCGGAGGCGCTCGAGATCGCCATGCGGGGCCTCGCCGCGATCGGAGAGGCCCGCACCTACGACCGCGCGCGGCTGCAGGGCATCGCCGCGATCGCGCTCGGGTGGGCGGGCGACTACGACTCCGCCGTGCAGATGCTCGACCAGGCGGTCGGCGTGGCCACCGACCTGGGCGACGACCTGTTGCTCGGCGAGGCGCTCGCCGTCACCGCCGCGCACCACTTCGCGTACCTCGAGGTCGATCTCGCCCGCGAGACCGCAGAGCGCGCGATGACGTTGCTCGAAGGCTCGGCGGGAGCGTGGAACTACGTCTCGGCCGCGGCGTTCGCCGCGTTCGCGCACTACTTCGGCGGCGACCTCGACCGCGCCCGGGAGGTCGCCGAGGTCACGACCCAGCTCGCCCACCGGCTGGGCCATTTCGCCGGACAGATGTTCGGCGAGCGGGTGCGCTTCTTCACGAGCTCCTGCCGCGGCGAGACGCGTCCCGAGGACTTCATCGCGTTCGCGGAGCGGGACGAGGCGCTGTGCCGCGCGGCCGGGCTCCCCTTCGAGGCGTACTCGACGAGCTTCCGCGCCACCGGCGAATGGCGACTGGGACGGCTCGACGAGGGCATGCGCCTCGCGAACGAGGCGGCCGTGAACGAGCCGCCGAGCGCCCTCTGGGGCTTCGCGCAGGGGTACAGGTTCCTCGTGACGGCGGCGGCCGGCGAGCGCGAGCGGGCGCTCGCCCACCTCGCGGAGCTGGAAGGGTTCCTTCCGGAGCCCGGGCGGGCGAACCCGAACGGGCTCTGGTCCGTAGCCGCGTACATGATCGAAGGCGCGGCCCTCCTGGGTCTTCCGCGGGAGACCCGCGACCTCTACGACACCGGCCTGCAGATGCTGGAGCAGGGGGCCGTGATCAGGTTCGACGGCGCCTCCAACGAGATGCTGGCGGGCATGGCTGCCGAGGCCGCGGGATGGGACGCCCTCGCGGTCGAGCATTTCGAGCGGGCGCTCGAGCAGACCGAGGCCCTCGGCCTCCGGACCGGCTTCCTCGAGACGTGTCTGTACTACGGCGAGAGCCTGCTCCGCCGCGAGGACCCCGTCGCCGCCGACCGTGCCCGGACCTTGCTAGACACGGCGCGGGAGGGTTTCCGTGCGATCGGATGGCACTGGCACGCCGACCGGGCGGAGAGCCTGCGCCCGGGGGCCTAGCGCCCTGACCTGCTACGATCCGTTCTTTCCCGAGCGTTCCGCGGCCGCGGGCGGCCGCCACAAAGGAGAGTCATGGTCAAGATCAGGTTGATGCGCGTCGGCAAGCGGAAGCAGCCGTCCTACCGCGTCGTGGTGGCGGACTCCCGCAGCCCGCGCGACGGCCGGATCATCGAGGCCATCGGCCACTACCACCCGCGCCAGGAGCCGTCGCTCGTCTCGATCGACGAGGACCGCGCGCTGTACTGGCTCCAGCAGGGGGCCCAGCCGTCCGACCAGGTGCGTCAGCTGCTGAGGATCTCCGGGGCCTGGTCGGCGTTCACCGGCGAGCCGCCGCTTGCCGGCGCGACCACGACGCCGCCCGACGCTGCCGCCGCCACGGCGAAGGCGAAGGCGACGCCGGCCTCCTCGGTCAGGAAGGCCACGCCCGCTGCCTCGGTGGAAGCCCGCGACGAGGGCCTCGAGTCCGACACTCCGAGCATCGAGTCGACCCCCACCGAGGACGAGCAGCTGAGCGAGACCGGCGGCGCCTCCGGCGAGCCCGCCGAGGGCGACGACGACTCGGAGTAGCCGTGAGCAGGGAGTTCCTCGAGTACGTCACGCCGTGGCTCGTCGACCACCCCGACGAGGTCATGATCACGGAGGCCGACGGCGAGCGCGACGAGATCGTCTACGAGCTGGCGGTCCATCCCGACGACATGGGCAAGATCATCGGCAAGCGCGGCCGGATCATCCGGTCGCTCCGCGCGCTCGCGCGCGCCGCGGGCGGGCGCGACGCGCGCGCCGTCTCCGTGGAGGTCGTGGACTGACCTCTGATCCCGCGCTGCTGCTGGCGGGGCAGATCGGCAAGCCGCACGGGCTCGGCGGCGAGGTCTACGTGGTCCGCATATCCGACGACCCGCGCCGCTTCGAAGCGGGATCGGAGCTGGTGCACGAAGACGGGCGCACGCTCGTGGTCGAGACGGCGCGGGCCCACCGCGACAGGTTCCTCGTCAAGTTCGAGGGCTTGTCGGACCGCGACGCGGCCGAGACCCTGCGAGGCGCGCTGTACGTGCCTGCAGAGGACGCACGCGAGCTCGAGTCGGGCGAGTTCTGGGAGCACGACCTCACCGGGCTGGACGTCGTGCGCGCCGGTACCGGCGAGGTCGTCGGGACCGTCTCGCACGTGCTCCCCGGCGCGGCTCAGGACCTGCTCGCGGTAGAGACCCCGGCCGGCGAAAGGCTCGTGCCGATGGTCGCCGAGATAGTCGTGGAGGTCGACCCGGGCGCACGCCGCGTGACCATCGACCCTCCGGAGGGGTTGCTGTGAGGATCGACGTGGTCACGATCTTCCCGCACCTGTTCGACGCGCCGCTGTCGACGAGTCTTCTCGGGAAGGCGGTGGCCGACGGGTTGCTCGACGTGCGCGTCCACGACCTCAGGGAGCACGGCCTCGGACGGCATCGCTCGGTCGACGACGAGCCCTACGGCGGAGGGGCCGGGATGGTCATGAGGCCGGAGCCCCTCTTCGAGGCCGTCGAGGCCGTGCGGGGGCCGGGCTCGCACGTGGTCCTGCTGTCGCCGCGCGGAGCGCGGCTCGACCACGCGGGGGTAACCGCGCTGGCGCGCCACGACCACCTCGTGCTCGTCTGCGGCAGGTTCGAAGGCGTCGACGAGCGCGTGGCCGAGCACCTGGTCGACGAGGAGGTCTCGATCGGCGACTACGTGCTAGCGGGCGGAGAGCTCCCGGCTCTCGTCGTGATCGAGGCCGTGTCGCGTCTCGTGCCCGGCGTGCTCGGCAACGCCGCGTCGCTCGAATCGGAGTCCCACGCGCAGGGCCTGCTCGAATACCCGCAGTACACGCGGCCCGCGGAGTTCCGGGGCTGGCGCGTCCCGGACGTCCTGCTGTCGGGAGACCACGGCGCGGTCGAGCGCTGGCGGCGCGAGCAGGCCGAGGCGGCGACGCGCGCGCGCCGTCCGGACTTGCTCGGCGACGCTCGCTCTGCTCCTACGTAAGTTACGCAATCTCCCTCTTGCGGTCGTCTTTGGTCGTGGAGTTACCTACCTTGGACACCGCACGTCGTCTCTCGCACGAGGAGGATGCATGGACTTGGTAGAGGTATCGAGGCGTGAGAAGCGCCAGACCTTCTTCGCCGCGCTCGCGATAGGCCTGGTCGTGTTCATGGTCGGCGCTCCGGTGGTCGAAGCTCAGATCAACCGGGTGCGGCTGGCCGGGGGCACCGCCACCGCGAAGATCAAGGACTCCACCGGGGGCGCCGTCGATTCCGAGAGGATCCCCGACATGGGCCTGACCGACGCCGCGGGGAGCAGCGGCGCCATCGCCGTGCGCAACTTCGCCGGCGGCGGCGGCCTCCTCGGCGCCGGCGACTGCACGGCGTCGACCGAGCCCGCCCAGGGCCCGCTGCCGAACACCGTCACGCTCGACGGCGGCCACGTCGTGACCGGGATCATCATCACGGGCACCGGGACCGTGAGGATCACGACCGACGCGCTCGGCCCGATCCCGCTCGCGAACCTCACCGTCAACGCCGAGAACCCGAACGAGTTCGTCGGCCTCGGCAACGGCCTCACCGTCACGACGCCGCTCCACTTCACGGGCGTCGACGGGACGGCGTGCAACTTCGTGATCCTCGGCCAGGGCCCCGGCGCCGGCCAGTCCGACTAGTCGACGTTTGTCCGTTCGACGAAGAGGCGCCCTTCGGGGCGCCTCTTTCGCGCCTCGGGCTACGTACTTTTGCCGATGGTCCGGCCCCCGGTCTCCGCCGGAAGATGGATGACGCAAAGCGGGCATTTCCACTCGTTCCAACGTCCCGAGACCGCTCGGCCATAGCAGCAAGGGAGTCATGAGCGACCAGGCCAAGCGCCTAGGCGCAGCCACCACACGCAACGCCCTGCTCGGCGCGTTCGCGCTCGCCCTCGCGGCCGGCGCGGTCGCCGTCACGTGGTTCTTCCTCCAGGGCGGGTTCCAGACCGGCATGCCGGTGAGCGCGGTGTTCTCCGGACGCGGCGTGGGGCAGCAGCTCCCGGTAGGCGGCGACGTGAAGATCCGCGGCGTCCTCGTGGGCACGATCCGCGACATCGAGCTCGCGGACGACGGGAAGGCGCGGGTCGAGCTCTTGATCGAGGAGGACCTGGACCTACCGCAGTCGACCGAGGCCGAGATCCGCTCGAAGACCGTGTTCGGGCAGAAGTGGGTCGAGCTCATCCCGCCGGATGCTTCCGGGCCGCTGCTCGCCGCCGGCGACGAGATCCCCGACGAGCAGACGAAGGAGCCGCTCGAGCTGGAGCGCTCGCTGCAGCTCGGTCACGACCTCCTGTCGCGGCTCCCGCTGCGGGACCTGACCACGATGTTCTCGACGCTCTCGGAAGGCTTCACGGGCAGCGAGCGGCACGCGGCCCGCGCCATCGACCGCGGGATCGTCGCCCTGCGCGCGGTCAACGCGCGCGCCGGCGAGCTCGACCTCGCGCTCGTGCAGCTGCGTCAGACGGCGGAGTGGCTGGACGAGCACGACGGCGACGTCCTGTCGTTCATGGAGTCCCTCGACGAGGCGAATCGCGCGCTCGTGGGGGCGGCTCCCGAGTACCGCGCGTCCCTGCAGTCGGTCCCGCTGTTCCTCGAGGACCTCGCCGAGCTACAGGAACGGATCGAGCCCGAGCTCGGACGGCTCGTCGAGGACGGCGCCACGGTCGCGGAGATCGTAGCCGCGCGCTCGGACGAGCTGACCGACATCGTCGTGCAGCTCCAGGCGTTCACCACGGTGTGGAACTCGGGCCTGAAGCAGCCGTGCGGAGGGCTCTACGAAGACGGAATGACGTGCTGGCAGGTGTACCAGCCTCCCGGCCTCGATTCCCGCGGGCGGTACGGGCGGACGTTCGGGCCCCTGAGCGATTCCGCGAGCGATCCGCTCGCGGGCGCTGCCGCCGGCGGCTCGGACGCGACGTTCTCGCAGATGCTCGCGGCGTACACGGGACGTCCCGCCCCTTCCGCGCTGGCGCGCGTGCTGTACGGCCCGGCCCGCGCCGCGCTCCCCGAGCTCGTCGGGAGGGGCCTGTGACCGTCCCGAGCTTCCGGTGGGTCGCCCTCAAGCTCCTCGTCTTCACGATCGTGACGATCGTGGTCACGACGTACCTCGCCAGCATCATCGGGAACTTCCGCCTGTTCGCGCAGCCGTACGAGATCACCGCCGAGCTGACCGACGCCAGCGGGCTCCTGCGCGGGGACGTCGTGAAGGCCGCCGGCGTGACCGTCGGGCGCGTGGAGGAGATCGGGATCCGCGACGGGATCGCGCGCGTGACGATGTCGATCGACGAGGGAACGGAGCTTCCGTCGGGGCTCAGCCTCCAGGTGCGCTTCAGGAACCTCGTCGGACAGAGGATGGTCACGCTGATCGCGCCGTCGCCTGCGACGGGCCGCACCGAGCCCGGTGAGGTGATCCCGCTCGCCCGGACCGAGCCCGCTTTCGACCTGTCCGCGCTGTTCAACGGCCTCCGCCCTCTGATCCGCTCGACGAACCCCGAGGACATAAACATCGTCACGCGGGCGCTCACGAAGGCGCTGTCGGGCCGGGCCGAGGAGGTCGAGGGCCTCCTCGGAAACGTGGCGGACATCTCCACGAGCCTTGCATCGAAGGACGAGGAGCTCGCGGTGATGCTCGACGCGCTGAACGAGGTGACCGGAGACCTGAACGGGCGAGACGCGCAGCTCCAGGGGACGCTCGCCGACCTCGACGACTTCCTCGGCGACCTCCAGGCCAGCCGTCACGAGCTCGCCGCGGCCCTCGTGACGCTCGACGACGCCGCGACCCGTCTGGGCCGGGTGGTCGCCCGCAACGACGAGGACATCGCCGCGGAGATCGACGACCTCGCCGTGCTGCTCGACGCGGTCGACGACAAGCGGGCGGACCTGCGGGGCGCCGTGCGCGCGCTCCCCGAGATGCTCGTGGCCGTCGAGCGCGTGAACTCCTACGGCCAGTGGGCCAACATCCACCTCGTCCACGTGTGCAAGGACGACTCCGGCGAGTGCGGCAGGAGGTGGATGCCGTGAGGTCGTTCCGCGAGCGCAGGGCGTGGCTCGTCGGCGTCACCTGCATCGTCCTGATCGCCGCCGGCGTCGCGGGGGCGTTCTCGATCAACCGGTTCCAGAGCCTGCGCGGCGTCTACTCGCTGGCGGCCGACGTGGCCGATGCGGCGGGCCTCCAGCCGGGCAACGAGGTGAGGGTCGCGGGGGTCAAGGTCGGGACCGTGAAGCGCGTCGAGCTCGCGCCGGAGGCCGCCCGGGTCGAGATGGAGATCCAGGACGACGTCCGGATCCCGGTCGAGTCGTCCCTCGAGGTGAAGCTGAAGACCCTGCTCGGGCAGAAGTTCGTCGACCTGCAGATGCCGCGGGCATATCTCGAGGCGGCGTCGGCAGGCGACGACCCCGCCGGCGCCACCGACGGGTACTTCGAGGCGGGCGACGTCATCCCGCTCGACCAGACGAGCGTGCCCTTCGAGATCTACGAGGCGGCGAGCGAGGGGACCGCCGTGCTCGCCGAGATCGACAAGCGCGCGCTGCGCGAGCTGATCGAGGTCCTCGACGAGACGGTGGGGGCGTCGAAGGAGGAGCTCGGACGGGCCCTCGACGCGGTGGGCGACGCCGGAGACGTCCTCGCCCGCAACAGCGCGCCGTTGAAGAGGCTGCTGCGGGAATCGGCGGAGCTCACCGGGACGCTGAGCGCGTCCGGCCGGGACATCGACGGGATCCTCGTCCGTTCCGCGGACGTGCTGGACGTGCTCGCCGACCGGCGGGCGGCGATCTCGTCGCTCCTCGCTGCGACCGAGGACCTGTCGGAGAACCTCGGCGTGCTGATCCGTGCGTCGAAGGGCTCCATCGAGGTCGGGACCGCCGACCTGAACTCCATCCTGGTCCTTGCTACCGCGGAGCTCGAGACCATCGAGCGCTCGCTCGCGGAGCTCGGGACCGCCCAGGAGATGTTCGGACAGCCGCTGCGCTTCGGCCGCTTCGTCGAGGGACACGTGTGCTCGATCACGAGCGCCGACACGTGCAGGCCCGACGGGTCGCCCGAGGACCCGGGCCTTCCCTCGCACGGCGTGGAGCCGGGCTCCACGGGCACGGTCGACAGGAGGCACCCGTGAGGGCGCGCCTGGTCTCCCTTCTGGTCACGATCGCCGTGGCGGCCGCGGGCGTCGGTGCGTACGCGCTCGCGCGGCCGGACCGGGCGACGTACACGGTGACCGCCGACGTCGAGCAGGCGCCGAACCTCTTCGAGGGGGGCCGCGTCGCCGTGCGAGGCATCGAGGTCGGCGAGATCACCTCGGTCGAGCCGCGGGGCGACGGCGTCCGGCTCACGATGGAGATCGAAGAAGACGTGCGCGTGCCCGCGGACGCGAGGCTGTCGGTCGTCCCGATCACGGTCATCGCCGACCGGTACGTGCAGCTCGACCCGCCCTACGACGGCGGCGCCACGCTCGCGGACGGCGACCACATCACGGTCGACCGGACGACGATCCCCGCCGAGCTGGACGACGTGCTGACGCAGCTCGAGGGTCTGCTGTCCGCGCTGGAGCCGGAGCCGGGCGAGCGCAACGGACCTCTCGCGCGTCTCGTGCGGAACCTGGACCTCGCGTTGGCCGGGCGATCTGAGTCGCTCCAGCACGCGCTGAAGGGGTCGGCGACGGGCCTGCAGACGCTCGCCTCCTCGGAGCAGGACATCCGCCGGCTGATCGCGAACCTCGACGCCCTGTTCGTCGTGCTAGCGCGGCGCTCGAGCGAGATCGGGCTGGTGAACGAGCGCTTCCGGACGGTGGCCGAGGCGCTGGCCGACGACCAGCGCGCGCTGGAGGGGACGATCGAGAACCTCGCCTTCCTCTCGCGCGAGGGCGCGTCGCTCGTCGAGCGGAGCGGCGACGACCTCGGCATCGCGTTCGGCCGTCTACGCACGATCGCCGACGCCATCCTGCGGCACCAGGACCAGCTCGAGAAAGGCGCGAAGTGGACGAACGCGATCGCGCAGGCGCTGGGTGAGGTCGACGGGAGCGGCCGCGGTCGCTGGGCGTACTCGGGTCGCCAGGCCCCGCCGGGGACCGAGGCGGCGGGCTACAACTACCGGATCGACTCGCGCGACACGATCTCGTGCGAACGGCTGCGTGCGCTCACCCGGACGATCTTGATCCTGACTCCCGAGGCGACGGTCGACGACCTCCTCGTCGCCGTCAACGCGCACCTTCCGGACTTCTACGAGGACGACCTGGAGTTCCTCGTCCGCCAGCTGATCCCGCTGTGCACGGACATCAACAACGCGGGGCCGGTCGACGCCCGCACGGAGGCGCTCGTGAAGCGCGTGGCGGCACGGGTGGGCGAGAAGCGGTTCGCCGTCATGCTCAGCCGCTGGTTCTGGGAGGGCGGACCGCGATGAGGCCGTTGCGCATCGCCGTCCTCCTCGCGGTCGTCGCGTTCGCGTCGTCGTGCGCGCTCGCGACCCGCGACTCGACGCCCGAGGTCGTGGCGTACTTCGAGAACGTAGGGGACCTCGTGGAGAAGGGCGCCGTGCAGGTCGCCGACGTCGAGGTGGGGTCGGTCGAGGAGATCGACCTCGTCACGGAAGGCGGCCGGATGCTCGCCCGGGTGACGATGTCGATCGACCCGGACGAGCGCATCCCGGCGGACGACCTCGGCGCGGTGGTCCGCCAGACCTCGCTGCTGGGGGAGCAGTTCGTAGAGCTGCTGCCGGCCGCGCACCGGGCGCCCTTCGTCGGCTCGTCGACCGTGACGATCCCGGTGGAGCGGACCGACCGCATCGTGGACGTCGAGACGTTCCTCGGCGACCTGTCGGCGTTCGTCGGCGGCGGAGGCCTCGAGGACCTGAACTCGTTCACTCACGCGCAGGCGCTGATCCTCGAAGAGCGCGGGGCGCGGCTCGGCGAGACCATCGAGGAGCTCGAGAGGTTCACCTCGGTCCTGGCGGGGAGACGTTTCGACATCGAGGCCGCGATCGAGAGCCTCGCGTCGGCCGGATCGACCCTTGCGGCCAACCGCGCCACGCTCGACTCGTTCCTGGACTCGCTGGAGGAGGCCAACGCGTTGCTCGCGGAGCAGGGCGGCGGCCTCCGCCGGCTGTTCACGTCGCTCCGCAGGTTCGGGACCGTCAACGCGCGGTTCCTCGTTCGGCACGAGGACGCGATCCATCGCCAGTTCCGCGCGCTGCGGCCGATCCTCGGCGGGCTCGCGGGCGCGCAGGGCGAGCTCCGGGTGGACATCGCGCAGCTGCGCACGTTCTTCGAGCTGTTCCCGAAGAGCATGGGCGGCGGCCCCGGGGGCCGCGGCAAGGGCGACTACATCCAGGCCGAGGCCGTGCTGTGCGAGGCGCTGTCCCAGTGCAACACGAAGGGCGAGAAGGGCGACGTGCCGGGAGAGGGATCATGACGCGTTCGACACTCGGCGGAGCCATAGGGTCGTGAGGCTGACACCGCGTCTCGCCGTGAACCTCGCCGTCGTCCTCGGCCTGTTCGTCGTGACCGTCGGATGGGTCGTCACGAGCGTCGTCGGTCCCGAGGTGACCGGCGGCCAGTTCACCGTGACGGCCGACTTCGCCGAGTCGGGGGGCGTCTTCACGAACCAGGAGGTGACGTACCGCGGCGTCCTCGTCGGCCGCGTCGGCGACCTCGAGCTGAACGACGACGGCGTCGACATCGAGCTTCTGATCGACGGGGAGTGGGAGGGGCGCATCCCGGCCGACTCGGTCGCCCGCATCCAGAGCAAGAGCCCCGTCGGCGAGCAGTTCGTGAACCTCACGCCGTCCGGCTCGTCGACCGAGATGCTGGCCGACGGCGACACCATCGCGCGCGCCGACACCGAGCTCCCCGTCGACTTCCAGCGTCTGCTGACCGTTCTGGACCGCGTGCTGGCGGACGTGCCGCCGGAGGCCTCACGGCGCGTCATACGCGAGCTCGCCGGCGGGCTGCGCGGACGCGGCGACGACATCGCGGCGATCCTCGAGTCGCTCGGGACCCTGGCGGACACGTTCGCCTCGGTCGCCCCCGAGCAGCAGCGCCTCCTCGACAACTCGACCCGCGCGGGGGCCGAGTTCCTGCGCACGCGGGACGCGTTCGCGGCCGCGCTGCGAGCGGCCGACCGCGTGGCCGCGGGGATCGGCGACGAGCCGGAGGAGCTGAGGGAGCTCTTCGCGGCGAACGACCGCGTCGCCCGCGCCGGCATCCGGCTCCTGGCCCGCCGCGCCGACGACTTCGAGTCGGGCGTCGGGGCGCTGAGCGACATCGTCGCGTTCCAGCTCGACCAGCGGGCCCAGATCGAGGGTGCGCTCCGCTACCTCCCCGGCTTCCTGCACGCGATCGAGGACTCGGCGGTCCCCTGGCGGGCGCCCGACGGCCGGAGGTTCTACCGGATCCGCGTCGGGCTCGTCTGGGACAACGTCCCGTCGTCGTGGCCGTGCAAGTACGAGGTGCCCGAGGACTGGGAGCGGTTCCCGTTCGAGCGGGCCGAACGCCCGGTGCGGACGTCGCTGCAGTGCATCCCGGAATCCGACGATGCCGCGGCCCGCGTGCGGGCCCTCGTGAGGTCGCTCCGCGCGTGGGCGAAGGAGAACCCCGTCCCCGAGCCGGAGAAGAAGGAGCAGGGAGCGGCCAAGGCGCTGGCCGACCCGGCCGCCGAGGCGGAGGAAGAGGCGACGGACGAGCCGGCGGACCCGGCGCGGTACCTGTTCCCGGCGGACTGGCAGGAGCCGGACCTCTAGGCGCTCCGGAGATCGACGCCCCGCGGGCGACAATGGGTCCGTGACGCGCAAACGCACCCTCCAGCGTCCCCAGGCGGGAACCATTCCCGCGGCCCCCGGCGCGTACCTGTTCAGGGACGCCCAGGGCCGCGTCATCTACGCGGGCAAGGCCAAGTCGCTGCGGTCGCGGCTCTCGAACTACTTCGCGTCCGACCTCCACCCCCGGACGCAGGCGATGGTCGAGGCGGCCGCCGACGTCGAGTGGATCGTCACCGAGAGCGAGGTCCAGGCGCTGCACCTCGAGCTCAACCTCATCAAGCAGCACAGGCCCCGCTACAACGTCCGCTACCGCGACGACAAGACCTATCCCTACCTCGCGATCACGCTCGACGAGGAGTATCCGCGGGCCCGGGTCCTGAGAGAGCGCAAGCGCAAGGGCGTGCGCTACTACGGCCCGTTCGCGCACGCCTACGCGATCCGCGAGACGCTGGACCTCCTGCTGCGGACGTTCCCCATGCGGACCTGCAGCCAGGGAGTGTTCGACCGCTGCCGGCGGCGCGGCAAGCCGTGCCTGCTCTTCCACATCGAGCGCTGTGCGGGCCCGTGCGTGGAGGCCGTCTCGGCCGACGAGCACCGGGCGATCGCTCTCGAGCTGTGCGACTTCCTCGACGGGAACACGAAGCCGGTGATCCGGAGGCTCGAGGCGGCGATGAAGGGGGCCGCGTCGACCGAGGAGTTCGAGCTCGCCGCGAAGTACCGCGACCAGCTCGACAACGTCCGCAAGGCGATCGCGAAGCAGCAGATGGTCTCCCAGCAGTCCGAGAACCTCGACGTGATCGGCCTGGCGGAGGACGAGCTCGAGGCCGCGTTCCAGGTGTTCTTCGTCCGCGGGGGCCGCGTCACGGGACGGAAGGGGTTCGTCGTCGACAAGGTGGAGGACCTGTCGACGCCGGCGCTCGTCGGCGGCTTCCTCGAGCGCCTCTACTCGGAGTCGGAGCCCCCGCCCCAGGTCCTCGTGCCGGTCGAGCCCGAGGAGCACGGCCTCATCCAGCGATGGCTCACGGACCTGCGCGGGTCGAACGTCAAGGTGCGCGTCCCGCTGCGCGGGGGCAAGCGCATGCTGCTCGACACGGTCACGGAGAACGCCAAGCAGGCGTTCACGCAGCACCGCCTCAAGCGGTCGTCGGACTTCGCGGCGCGCTCGCAGCAGCTCACGGAGCTTCAGGAGGCCCTGCGCATGGACGACGCCCCGCTGCGGATCGAGTGCTTCGACATCTCGAACACGGGGCCCTCCGAGGCCGTCGGGTCGATGGTCGTGTTCGAGGACGGTCTGCCCAAGCGGTCGGACTACCGGCGCTTCGCCATCAAGTGGGGGGACGGTCAGGACGACTTCGCGAACATGGGCGAGGTGATACGCAGACGGTTCGCGCGCTACCTCGAGGAGCAGGAGAACGTCGTGGGGCCGGATCCGAAGCGCAGCAAGTTCGCCTATCCGCCGAACCTCGTCGTGATCGACGGGGGCAAGGGGCAGCTCAACCGCGCGGTCGAGGTGATGGAGGAGCTCGGCGTCGAGGGCGTCACGACGGTCTCGCTGGCGAAGCGCATGGAGGAGGTCTTCGTGCCGGGCCGAGGCGACCCGATCGTGATCCCGCGCGGGTCGGAAGCGCTCTACCTCCTCCAGCGGATCCGCGACGAGGCGCACCGCTTCGCGCTCACGTACCACCAGCTGCGTCGCAGCAAGAAGATGACGCAGTCGGCGCTCGACGGGATCCCGGGACTCGGCGATGTGAGGCGCAAGAAGCTGCTGAAGCACTTCGGCTCGGTGAAGCGGGTGCGCGAGGCGTCGCTCGAGGACCTGCGCGTCGTGCCGGGCCTTCCGGCCGCCGTCGCGGAGGCGGTCTACGACCACCTGCACGGGAGGAGGGAAGTGGCGGGTCGACCCTCGGCCGAGCCACAGGCGTCGTGACTCCGGCGCGCGACGTCGAGGTCACGGTCATCAGCGGCCTGTCGGGCGCGGGCATGTCCGAGGCGGCGAAGGCGTTCGAGGACCTCGGCTGGTTCGTCATCGACAACCTGCCGCCTGCCCTGATCGGGAAGATGCTCTCGCTCGCGCTCGCGCCGGGTCACGAGATCAACCGCATGGCGCTCGTCATCGACTCCCGCGGCGGCATGTTCTTCAGCGAGATCAAAGAGGCGCTCGCCGAGCTTCGCCGCGACGTCGGGAGCTTCCGCCTCGTCTTCCTCGAAGCCGACGACGAGGCCCTCGTGCGCCGGTTCGACGCGACGCGGCGGCGACACCCGCTCGCGCTCCAGGACCGCCTCACGGTCGGCATCCAGCGCGAGCGCAAGCTGATGCAGTCGCTGCGGGACGGAGCCGACCTCATCATCGACACGTCCGACCTGTCGGTGCGAGACCTCCGCCTGAAGCTGGGCGCGTACTTCGACGCGAGCTCTCCGGCCGAGGGGTTGAAGACGACGATCATCTCGTTCGGCTACAAGTTCGGGCTGCCGCTCGACGCCGACCTCGTGCTGGACGTGAGGTTCCTGCCCAACCCGCATTGGGTGGAGGGTCTGCGCGAGCTGAACGGACTCGACGGTCCGGTGCGCGACTACGTCCTCGGCAAGGACGTGACCGGTGACTTCCTCGCCCGGGCCAGGGACCTGTTCGCGATCCTGCTCCCCGGCTACGAGAGCGAGGGGCGTCACTACCTGACGATCGCGATCGGGTGCACCGGCGGCCGGCATCGCTCGGTCGTGCTCGCGGAGGAGCTCGGCGCCTTCATCCAGGACAAGGGCTATCGCGCGAAGGTCGTCCACCGCGACGTCGACCGCCCGCCGTCGGTGGCCGCGCCGTGAGGGTCACCGGGATCGGCGGCGGTCACGGCCTCGCCGCGACGCTGATGGCGGCGCGCCACTACGCCGGCGACATCGCGGCCGTGGTGACGGTCGCCGACGACGGCGGGTCGTCGGGACAGCTCACGCGCGAGCTCGGCATCCCCCCGCCCGGCGACATCCGGAACTGTCTCGTCGCGCTCGCCGGGGACGACGACCGCGCGCGGCTGTACCAGCACCGTTTCCGATCCGGGGCTTTGACCGGTCACACGGTCGGCAACCTGGTGATCGCCGCGTTCACGGAGATGACGGGTGACTTCGCGGAGGCAGTCGCCGCGGCAGGACGGATGCTCGGGTGCGAGGGCCGCGTCTATCCGGCGACGGGCGAGATGGTGACGCTGATGGCGCAGGTCCGCGACGGGGTCGTCCGGGGGCAGGTCGCCGTCGCGCAGACGAAGGACCCCATCCAGGCGCTGTTCCTCGAGCCGGTGGCGCCGCGCGCGAACCGGGACGCGGTCCGGGCGATCCTCGACGCGGACCAGGTCGTCCTCGGCCCCGGCAGCCTGTTCACGAGCCTCATCGCGACCATCCTCGTGCCCGGCATCCGCAAGGCGGTCCAGGAGACGGCCGCGCAGCGGGTGTTCGTCTGCAACGCACGGATGCAGAAGGGCGAGACGGAGGGGCTCGACGCCGCCGCGCACGTCGAGTCGCTGCTCGCGCACGCGGGGGCCCGCGCCGTCGACGTCGTCGTCGTCCAGTCGCCGGTCGTACCGGTCGACGGCGTGGACGTCGAGGCCGTCAAGCGCCTCGGGGTCCGGGTCGTCGAGGCCGACGTCGCGTCGGAGAGCGGCGCCCACGATCCCGAGCGCCTCGCCGCGGTCCTGTCGTCTCTCTGAGGCCCGGCGTGGGCGCCCCGGTAGGATGGGGCTCTCACCCACACCACCAGCACTCCAGGAGGGATCGTCGATGGCGACGCGGATCGGGATCAACGGCTTCGGCCGGATCGGACGGAACTTCTACCGGGCGTTGATCGCCAAGGGATCGGACCTCGAGCTCGTAGCCGTGAACGACCTCGGCGACGCCGAGACGATGGCCCACCTGCTGAAGTACGACTCGGTGCACGGCCGCTTCGAGCGCGAGGTCAAGGTCGGCAACGGCGGCTTCACGATCGACGGGCAGGACGTCAAGCTGCTGTCGGAGCGGGACCCCGCAGCGCTGCCGTGGGGGGACCTCGGCGTCGACGTCGTGATCGAGTCGACGGGCTTCTTCACGAAGCGCGCCGACGCCGGCAAGCACCTCGACGGGGGAGCGAAGAAGGTCATCATCTCGGCCCCCGCGAAGGACGAGGACGTCACGGTCGTCATGGGCGTCAACCACGACGAGTACGACCCGGCGAACCACCACATCATCTCGAACGCGTCGTGCACCACCAACTGCGTCGTGCCCCTGGCGAAGGTGCTCCAGGACAACTGGGGCATCGACAAGGGCTTCATGACGACCTGCCACGCGTACACGAACGACCAGAACACGCTCGACCTCGCTCGCGACGACCTACGGCGGGCGCGAGCCGCCGCCGTGAACATCATCCCGACGACGACGGGGGCCGCGAAGGCCGCGTCCTTGGCGATGCCGGAGCTGAAGGGGCGCCTCGACGGGCTCGCGCTGCGCGTGCCGGTGCCGGACGGATCGATCACGGACATCGTCGCGGTGGTGAACGGCGAGCCGACGAAGGAAGAGGTGAACAACGCCTACCGGGAGGCTGCGCAGTCGGCGGGGATGAAGGGGATCCTCGAGTACACCGAGGACGCGATCGTCTCGAGCGACATCGTCGGCAACCCGCACAGCTGCATCATCGACGGGGCCTCGACGATGGTGAACGGCAACATGGTCAAGGTGCTGGGCTGGTACGACAACGAGTGGGGCTACTCGAACCGTCTCGTCGACCTGACGGAGCTGGTGGCGAGCTCGCTCTAGGCCTCCGTCACGAGAGAAGAGCGCCGCGGGGTGCATCCTGCGGCCCCCCCTCGTGCGTCTCGAGGGCATGACGGACGAAGAGGAGCTGGTTGCGTTCTGCCGGGCGCAGCACGGGCGCGTCGTCGGCCTGCTGAGCCTCTACTGCGGCGACGCCGCGGTAGCCGAGGAGCTCGCCCAGGACGCGCTCGCACGCGTGTGCCGCGACTGGCGGCGCGTCCGCAGGATGGACTACCCGGAGGCGTGGACCAGCCGGGTCGCGATCAACCTCGCCAACTCGTACTTCCGCCGGCGGGCCGCGGAGCGGCGGGCCAGGGAGCGCCTGATCGCCCGGCCAGTCGCGGACGCCGGCGCACCCGACACCGCGCTCGCCCTCGGCGTCCGCCAGGCCGTCGCGGCCCTGCCCCCGCGCCAGCGCACCGCGCTGCTGCTCCACTACTTCTGCGACCTGCCGTTCGCCCGGGTCGCGGAGCTGATGGGGTCGCCCGAACCGACCGTGAAGTCCCTGGCGCGCCGCGGGATCGCGCGGCTGCGCTCACCCGAGCTCTTGGGAAACCCCGAGGAGGCCCCCAATGCAGTTTGAGGACCCGAAGAGCATCCTCGAAGCCGCCGCGGCGAAGCCGGCCCGCGGGCTCGACGCACACGCTCTCGTCCGGCAGGGCGCACGGCTGCGCCGGGCCCGGCTGGCCGCGGTCGCCGCAGGGGTGGCGGTCGTAGTGACTGCGGCGTCGGCGTCGTTCGGCGTCCTGGCGGACGGTCGCCGAGGAGACGCCGGGCCGGGCCCGGCGGCACCTTCCGAAGACGGCCGCTGCCGGGACCTGAGGCGCGCGGACCTGAGGTTCCGGCGCGACCTCGTCCGGGAGGAGGCGGAGGAGATCGCACGTGTGGCCGACGCGTTGTTGGACGGCGGACGCGATGCCGGCGGGACGACGCTCTACGGGCGAACGGGCGCACCCAGGAGGCTCTACATCAGCGGGATAGAGGAGGAGCACCTCGAGGACGTCGTCCGCGAGCTGGAGGAGCAGATCGAGGCCGTCACGGCGAGCGCCGACGAAGCCGCGCGCGCGGACTGCCCGGAGACCGAGGCCGAGCTACCGTCGCCGGACCCCGGGGAGCCGTCGCCGGCCCCCGAGCCGACGCACACCGTCACGACCGGTGAGGACGCTCCGCCGCAGCCCCTCGCGATCGTCCTGCGTCATGCCGAGTGCCGCAACGGGACCGCCGCCGTAGTCGGCGTCGACGCGGAGTTCGCCGACGCGACCAAGTGGTGCAGGTTCGTCCTCAGGGTCGACAACGACGGCGACGAGCCGGTGACCTTCGAGATCGACGACCAGATGCTGTGGGCGACCAACGGGCACTCGTTCACCCCGTGGACGGACGCGATGCGGGGCAGGCTCTCGCGGCGGCTGTTCGACGAGAGCATCCCCGGCGGCGCCCGCCGAACGGGACAGCTCGTGTTCCTCCTACCGCCGCGGGAGGTCCCGGCTTCGCTGGACCTCCAGTCGAGGCCGAAGTTCTGGACGCTGTCCCTGCCGCTGGACTACGACTGTCCCGCCGACCTGCGCGACGAGCCACGAAGGCGGTGCGTCTTCGTCGACCGGTAGGCGACGGGCCCGCGCCTCGTCGCCGGGACGAACCCGGCGGCCCCGACCTTCTACACTCGCCCCGTCATGGCCAACGACCTACCGGGGATCGAAACGCTCGACGTCGACGGCGCGCGCGTGCTCGTCCGGTGCGACCTCAACGTCCCCCTGCGTGACGGCGTCATCACCGACGACCTGCGCATCCGGTCGGCCATCCCGACCCTGAGGGCGCTGCTCGACCGGGGCGCACGGCTCGTCGTCTGCTCGCATCTCGGCCGCCCCAAGGGAAAGGTCGTCGACGAGCTCAGCCTGAAGCCCGTCGGGGAGCGCCTCGCCGAGCTCCTCGGAACGCACGTCGAGGTCGCGGGCGACGTCGTGGGCGAGAGCGCCCGGCTCGCGTGCGCGAGCAACTACGACGTCGTGCTGCTCGAGAACCTCCGGTTCGAGCCCGGCGAGGAGCGCAACGACCCGGAGCTGGCCGAGGCGCTGGCCCGCCTGGCCGACGCGTACGTCGACGACGCGTTCGGCGCCGCCCACCGCGCCCACGCGTCGATCTCCGGCGTCGCGGAGCTGCTCCCGGCGGCGGCCGGTTACCTGCTCGCCGACGAGGTGGCCAAGCTAGAACGGCTCCTCCACGACCCGGAGCGGCCCTTCGTCGCCGTCCTAGGAGGGGCGAAGGTCTCCGACAAGCTCAGCGTCGTCGGGAACCTCCTCGAGCGCGTCGACACGATCTGCATCGGTGGCGCCATGGCCTTCACGCTGCTCGTCGCCGAAGGCCACGACGTGGGGCGCTCTCTGGTCGAGCAGGACCGCGTCGAGGAGGTCCGGGACGTACTCGCGCGCGCCCGGGACCGCCGCGTCACGGTGCTGCTCCCGAGCGACGTCGTCGCGGCCGAGGCCCCCGAGGCCGGGTCGCCGTGCGACACCGTTCCGCTCGACGCGATCGGCGACCGCCTCGGAGTCGACGTCGGACCTGCGACGGCCGCCGAGTTCAGGAAGGCCCTCGAGGGCGCGCGCACGGTCCTGTGGAACGGGCCCATGGGGATCTTCGAGGTACCCGAGTTCGCCGGCGGCACGCGGGCCGTCGCCGAGGCGGTCGCGAGCGCGACGCGGAACGGCGCGTACACGGTGGCCGGAGGCGGAGACTCGGCTGCCGCCCTCAAGCAGCTCGGAATGGAGGACGCGGTCTCCCACCTCTCGACCGGAGGGGGCGCGTCGCTCGAGCTCCTAGAGGGCCGTGAGCTGCCGGGGGTCGCGGTCCTGCGAGCGACCGAAGGATCGGCTCGGCGATCCTCCGAGAAGGAAGGACGGGCGGGATGAGGACCCCTCTGATCGCGGGGAACTGGAAGATGTTCAAGACGCACCTCGAGGCGATGCGGCTGGTCCAGGCGCTGAACCACGAGCTCGCGGGGCACGACTACGACGCGGTCGAGGTCGTCGTCTGCCCGCCGTTCACCGCGCTGCGGACCGTGCAGACCCTCATCGACTCCGACCGGTACCTGATCGGACTCGGCGCGCAGAACATGCACGCGGCGAAGGAGGGCGCCTACACGGGCGAGGTCTCCGCCGACATGCTGAAGTCCCTCGCGGTCGAGTACGTGATCCTCGGGCACTCCGAGCGGCGAGAGATCTTCGGCGAGACCGACGAGGACGTGAACGCAAAGGTGCGTGCCGCTATCGCGGCCGGGCTGACGCCGATCATGTGCTGTGGCGAGACCGCGATCGAGCGCGAGAACGACCGCACCGAGCGCAAGGTCGAGGGACAGGTCCGGGAAGGACTCAAGAGCGTCAAGCCCGACCAGGCGCGCGAGCTCGTGATCGCGTACGAGCCCATCTGGGCGATCGGGACGGGCAAGACCGCGACCCCCGACGACGCGCAGCAGACGATCTCTTTCATCCGCGGCGTCCTGCGGCAGATGTTCCCCGAAGACGTGGCCGACGCGATGCGCATCCTCTACGGCGGGAGCATGAAGCCGGGGAACGCGAAGGCGATCGTGGGCCAGCCGGACGTCGACGGCGGGCTCGTGGGAGGCGCGTCCCTCGACGCGGGCGACTTCGCCGCGATAGTCAAAGCCGTCGTCTGAGAAGAGAGAGGACTGGAGCCGTGGCGCTGAAGCGCATCTGCTACGTGATCCTGGACGGGCTGGGCGACGACCCGCTCCCGGCACTCGGCGGCCGCACGCCCCTGGAGGCGGCGCGCACGCCGCTGCTCGACCGCCTCGCCCGGGAAGGGCGCAACGGCTACGTGACGACGGTCGGGGAGGGGATCGC
>DATADL010000089.1:0-3317 GCA_036258555.1 Actinomycetota bacterium
GACTCCCCCGTGGTCCCGGCGATCACGAGCCCGTCGGAACCGTGGTCGACGAGGTGGCCGGCGAGGCGGCGCGCCGCCTTCGCGTCGAGCGCCCCGTCGGCGGCGAAGGGCGTGACCATCGCGGTGATCAGCTGGCCGAAGCGCGCGGACATGTCGAAGCCTCCTTCATTGGCTGGTGACCTCACGCTACCGCGTGACCTCGGTCTCGACCCGCACGCCGCGGATGCGGTCGGTGTCCTCGCCTGCGTACACGGTTATCGAGTTGGCGGCCGGGCCGGGCTCGTCCGGGATCCGTATGTCGAACGCGATCTCGAGCGATCCCCCCTCCTCCACGCCCTCGAAGACGTAGACGATCCCGTCGTCGGAGACGTCCGTCGGCTCGGGCGTGATCCCTGCGATCGCGGGGTTGTCCGGCGTCGTCGTGATCGGGACGAGCTCGGCCGGGATCGGTCCCGACACCGCGGCGATCCCCGCGGTCACGAAAGTGACGACGACCGAGCCGATGTCGCCGGGGCCGGGGTTGTCGACCGTCAAGGTCGCAGTCTGGACCGATCCCGCCGGGGACTTCTCCGGGAACTCGACCGTCAGCACCGGGAGCCCCTTGCCGTCGTCCGTCAGGTTCGGATCGGGCCCGAAGCACGCGGCGAGCAGCAGGAGGGCGGCGACCGCGTGTATCGCGCGCGGCATCTAGAGGTCGAGGACGTTCTCGAGGCCCACGACGAGCCCGTCGAGTCGGCCGACCCGCTTGCAGGCGAGGACGACGCCCGGCATGAACGACGTGCGGTCGATCGAGTCGTGGCGGATCGTCAGCGTCTCGCCCGCGGCCCCCAGCACGACCTCCTGGTGCGCCACCGACCCCGGGAGGCGCAGCGAGTGGATCCTCACCCCGCCCGCGTCGCCGCCCCTGCTGCCGGACACGGTCTCGTCCCCGCGCGCCGGCGACCAGGCCCGTCCCTCACGCGCTTCGCTCATCAAGCGTGCCGTCCGCAACGCGGTGCCCGACGGCGCGTCGAGCTTGCGCTCGTGGTGTCGCTCGACGATCTCGGCGGTGTCGAAGTGCTTCGCCGCGGCGGCCGCGAACGACATCATCAGCACCGCCCCGAGGGCGAAGTTGGGCGCGACGAGCGCGTTGGCGGGACCCGTCCACGACCCGACGTCCTCGAGGTCGGCGTCGGACAGGCCCGTTGCGCCGACGACGCAGTGGATCCCGTGGCTGAGGCAGAACCTGACGTTCTCCTTGACCGACTCGGGAGTGGTGAACTCGACCGCGACCTCGGCGCGGGCCGACACCAGCGTCTCGAGCGGGTCACCCCGCCCGACGCGTGCGACGAGCTCGAGATCCGGGTCCGCGTCCACGGCCCGGCACGTCTCCGAGCCCATACGGCCCCCGGCTCCGAGCACCCCGACGCGGACCGTGGCCACGATCAGGCGGCGTAGCGGTCGAACGCGCCTTCCTCGAACGGCCCCACGACCGCGATCGAGAAGGACGCGCCGGCGAGCACCTCGTCGGCGACGCGGCGGACGTCGTCCATCGTCAGCGCGTCGAAGCGCGCGATGAGCTCGTCGATCGACAGGATCTCGCCGGTGGTCACCTGCTGGCGCCCGAGCCGGTTCATGCGGCTGCCGGGGTCCTCGGACGACAGGACCAAAGACCCCTTCACGTTGCCCTTCGCACGCTCGAGCTCCGCCGGCGTGATGCCGTCGCGGACGACCGAGTCGATCTCGTTCGAGACGATCTCCATCACCGTCTCGGCGTTCTGCGGGAGCGTGCCCGCGTACACCGAGAAAGTGCCGGTGTCGGCGAACATGGAGCGGTACGAGTAGACGGAGTAGGCGAGGCCGCGCTTCTCGCGCACCTCCTGGAACAGGCGCGACGACATCCCGCTTCCGAGGACGTTGTCGAGCAGCGCGAGCGCGTGACGGTCCGGGTGGCCCCGGCGCAGGGCCTCGGTCCCGATCATGATGTGCGCCTGCTCGGTCGGACGCTTGAAGACGTCGACTCCGGAGCGCGCCGCGGGGGCCGCGCCCGTGCGCGACGTCTTGAAGCCGCCGGCCGTCGAGAAGATGGACTCGACGCGGGCCACGAGGTCGTCGTGGTCGACCCGGCCGGCGGCGGCGACGACGAGGTTGCACGGCCCGTAGCGGTCGCGCCAGTAGCCGGCGACCTGGTCCCGGGCCACACGCCCGATCGTCTCGTTGTAACCGAGGACCGGACGTCCCAGCGGGTGGCCGTCCCACATCGAACGGTAGAAGAGGTCGTGGACGAGCTCGTCCGGGGCGTCCTCGTGCATCGCGATCTCCTCGAGGATCACGTTGCGCTCGGACTCGAGCTCGTCGGGGTCGATCTTCGAGTTGAGGATCATGTCCGTGAGGACGTCGACCGCCATCGGCACGTCGGTGTCGAGCACCCGCGCGTAGTAGCACGTGTACTCCTTGCCGGTGAACGCGTTGACGTCACCGCCGACGGCGTCGAACTCCTCCGCGATCTCCCGCGCCGACCGCGACTCCGTCCCCTTGAACAGCAGGTGCTCGAGGAAGTGGGACGTCCCGGCGAGCTCTTCGGGCTCGTCGCGCGAGCCGACGTCGAACCAGAACCCGACCGACACCGACCTCACCTCGGACATCGCTTCGGTGACGACGGTGATGCCCGAGTCGAGCTCGGTGCGGGCGAAACGAGTCATCTAGAAGGAGTCCCCGTCGGGACGGCGGGGGGCCCTCTCGCGGCGCGGCCCCCTGTCGCCGCCACCGCCCTCGCGCGGCCCGCGGTCCCGGCCGCCGCGCTCGCGTCCCCGGTCCCTGTCCCGGCCGCCGCGCTCGCGGTCCCGGCCGCCGCGGTCGCCGCCGCCACCGCCGCCGCCCTGGGTCGCCAGCGCCCGGGCCTCCTCGATCGTCTTGCCGGCCGCGATCTGCCGCTCGAGCCACGCCACGGGCGTCAGGTTGATGCGGCCCTGGCGGTCGATGTCGGTGATCTCGACCTCGATCTGGTCGCCGACGTTCGCCGCGTCCTCGACGCGCTCGATGCGGCCCTCGCCGAGCTTCGAGATGTGCACGAGACCGTCGCGGCCCGGGGCGATGTTGATGAACGCACCGAAGGTCGTCGTCTTGACGACGGTTCCCATGATCCGCTCGCCGACCTCGGGCATGCGGGGGTTGACGATCTCCTCGATCAGCCGGGCCGCCCGTTCCGCCGACTCCTGGTCCGTGGACCCGATGCGGATCGTGCCGTCGTCGTCGATGTCGACGTCGACGCCCGTCGTCGTGGTGATCATGTTGATGTTCTTGCCCTTGGGGCCGATGACCTCGCCGATCTTGTCGAC
>DATADL010000090.1:0-7451 GCA_036258555.1 Actinomycetota bacterium
GGCCCGGGGATCGCCTGCGCCCCCGGGATCCGGCGTCGCCTAGCAGGCTCACCGTCCGAAGTCCGCTCGGGGCGAAGGACGGGACACCCAGCCCGAGCTAGGCACCGGTCGCCGCCGTCTGCGGGCCGGCCGGGGCCGAAATCCAACCGCAGACTACGCTCGTAGAAGTCCTGCCACGGGGTCGGAGGACCCGGGTTCGATTCCCGGCAGCTCCACCATTCCCCGCACCTCCACCACGCTCCGCCGAGCGCACCGACAGCCGCGCCCGCCGGCCCCCTTCTGCCGGCGGTGAAGGTGCCCCCGGCCCCCGCGCCGAACCCTCCCCACGGTGCGGACAGCGGGCATGAGCGGAGGCGTGATGCGTTCGAAGGCGATATCCATCCTGGTCGGGCTCCTTCTGGGGGCGTCGTTGACGGGGCTCCCCGTCGTAGCCAGGGCGAAGCCGGACAGGCCGAGCAAGCGGCACCCGGCCGTCGCCCTCGCCATCAAGCACCTCGGCGTCAAGCCCAAGTCCGTCACGGTCACCGACCTCTACACCTCCGACCACAACCGCGTCACCCACGTCTACCTCCGCCAGGTCATCAGAGGCGAGGAGACGCTGGGGGCCGAGGCGACCGTCAACGTCCAGAACGGTGCCGTCGTCTACGGCGTCAAGCACTTCATCAAGCCGGGGGAGGCGACCGGGGACCAGGTGCTCGACGCGAGCGCGGCCCTCGACGCGGCGATCTCGTCTCTCCGCACCGGCTCCTACGAGGTCACCAGGCCCCCGGCGCTCGCCTATCGGGTGCTGGACGACCACACCGCACGCCTCGCCTACGACATGGAGATCGCCACCGACGACGGCTGGTGGAACCTCTCGGTCGACGCCGAGACGGGCGAGATCGTGCACCGCTACAGCCTGATCGACAGCGAGAAGCAGGAGCACATATCGGCGCGCACCGCGCGGCCGGAAGACGCCGCCGCGGTCGAGGCCCTTCTCGCCGTCAAGCCGGTCCTGCCTCCGCAACGCGCCGACGACGGCTCCTCCTACAACGTCTACGCGATGCCGATGGAGAGCCCCAACGACGGTGACCGGTCGATCGTCGAGAACCCGGCGGATGCGGTCGCGTCGCCCTTCGGGTGGCACGACACGAACGGGATCGTAGGCCCCGAGTTCACGATCACCCGCGGGAACAACGTCAACGCCTACGCCGACACGGCCGACGACGAGAGCGCGGATCCGGCAAGCCAGCCGGACGGCGGCCGCGGCCTCGACTTCAACCACCAGATCCCGACGTTCGACGCCACGCCGGCCGTCTACCGCGACGCCGCGGTCGACAACCTCTTCTACTGGAACAACGTCATGCACGACGTGACGTTCCGCTACGGCTTCACCGAGGAGGCCGGCAACTTCCAGGCCTCCAACTACACCGGTGTCGGGCGAGCCGGTGACGAGGTCCAGGCCGAGGCACAGGACGGCAGCGGGGCCCTGAACGCGAACTTCGCCACCCCGGTCGAGGGCGTTCCGGGACGCATGCAGATGTACCTCTGGGTCGACGCCTTCGACTCGCTCAGCCTCCAGCAGGAGGACGTCGTCCGTCAGTACAGCCACCAGGTCCGCGACGGCGATCTCGACGGCGGCGTGATCGCGCACGAGTACGGCCACGGCATCTCGAACCGTCTCGTCGGAGGTCCGAACAACGTCTCTTGTCTCCGCACCCACGACGAGCGCGAGGGCGAGGGATGGAGCGATTTCTGGTCCTACGTCCTCACCATGAGGAAGGGCGACGACGGGCGTACGCCGCGCGGGATCGGGACGTACGTCGTCTACCACGAGGAGGGCCGCTCCGGCACCGGGATCCGTACCGTGCCCTACTCGACGAACATGAAAGTCAACCCGCACACGTACGAATCGATCAGGACCGCGATCGAGCCGCACGGCGTCGGCGAGGTCTGGGCGACGATGTTGTGGGACCTGTACTGGAACCTCGTCGACGAGCACGGGTTCAACCCGAACCCGTACGAGTCGTGGCGGACCGGGGGCAACAACCTGGCCATCCAGCTCGTCGTCGACGGCATGAAGTTCGCGCCGTGCGAGCCCGGCTTCGTCGAGGCCCGCGACGCGATCATCGCCGCCGACCAGGCGCTGACCGGGAACGCCGCCAAGGGCGTGCCGGGGCGCAACGAGTGCCTGATCTGGCGGTCGTTCGCACGGCGAGGCCTGGGCGTGAACGCGAAGCAGGGCGACTTCGAGAACAAGGCCGACGGGAAGAACGGCTTCAAGGTCCCCGCGCACTGCCGCTAGCCCGACAAACCCGATAGCCGGGGCGGAGGCGATCCCTCCGCCCCAGAACCAACCCGGAGCGCGCGCAGTCTCCTCTCCTGGACGAGACAAAAGGAGGGGACCATGCACAGGCCCGGGCTCATCGCGCTCTCGATGGTCGTTCTCGCTGCGGTCGCCTGCGGCGACAAGCCCCCGGAGGCGGACACCGCCGGCGGAGACCTCCTCTATCTGGAGGGCCGCGAGGGCATCGCCGTCCTCGCCGCCGGCGCGGCGGCCGAGCCCCCCACGACCACCGGCACCCCCTCGACCGACTGGACCAGCGTCGTCACCGCCGACGCCCACCGCCTCGCGACCGACGTCGAGGCCCGCGACGCCCGCACCGGCGAGCCTCAGTGGAACCGGTCGATCGACGGCCCGAAGCTCGACCTGAGGGTCGTCTCGCGCGAGGCCGAGATGGTGGCGCTCGTCCCGCAGGGCAACCACTACCTCGAGGGCCGCACCCAGACGACGCTAGTCGTCACGGGCCGCGACGTGGAGCCGCAGACGATCCGCCTCGACGGCAACTACGAGCCCGAGGCGTTCTCCAACGACGGCGGGAGCGTGTTCCTGCTCGAGTACCTCCCGCCGCAGGCGCCGAACAGCTACCGCGTGCGACGGCTCGACCTCGACACCGAGAAGGTCCTCGGCGTCTACAGCGTCGACGCAGAGCTGCAGGAGCGCATGCGCGGCACGGCGCGCATCCAGGCGATGAGCCCCGACGGCACGTACCTCTACACGCTCTACACGACCGGAGGGGGGCGGTTCGGCCCCCGCCGCGCGTTCGTCCACGTCCTCAATCTCGACGAGCTGTGGGCCCACTGCATCGACCTCCCCGCCGAGTTCGGCCAGGTGCGGGAGCCGGAGATCGCGCTCACGGTCAGTCCGGACTCGGAGCGCCTCTACGTCAACGACGTGGACTCCGGCGCGATGGCCGAGGTCGACACCGGGTCCCTGGAGGTCCTGCGCACGTCCTCCGCGCCGGTGCTCACCTCCGGCTACACGCCGCGCGGCGTCCACGACGGCCACCACACGCTCTACGTCGCGCGCGGCCCCTTCCTTTCCGCGATCGACGCACGGACGTTGGAGCAGACCGACGAGTGGACGATGTCGAACAGGATCCGCGGCATCCAGGTGTCGGCGGACGCTTCGAAGGTCTACGTCGCGCTCGCGACCCGCGTGGTGACGCTCGACGCCGCCACGGGCGAGGAGCTCGAGGTGACCGATCCGGCCGGCGTGGGACGGATCCGCGGCATGGGCCCTGTGATGAGGAGCATCAACCAGCCTCCCCTCGACAAGCTCACCTGCGCCTGCTGAGCGCGGCCCCCACCCGCGCCGTGGGAACCTTCACGGGTGGACGGGGGTGAGACGACCGAGCTGTCACGGCGCCCGGGCACGCGCCCGGGCGTCGTCGCGTTGCGGGTGGGGGCCGCGGCCGGCGCGCTCGCGACCCTCGGCGCGCTGACGGCCGACCTCCTGGACAAGGCGTCGGCGCCCGCCGGCCGGCCTGCTCCGGCGCCCGGCGAAGCCGGAGGGGACGATGCCGACGAGGGCCGCACACGGCCGCGCCTAGACCTCGTCGCAGTCGGCGACCCGACGATCTACGACGCGCGGTCCGACCTCGACGACTGCGCCGGCGTCCGCCGCTCCGTCGGTCCCTCGACGGGCGGGGCCGGCCTCGACGACGACCTCCGCACGGTCTCTGAGCGCGTCGAAAGGCTCAGACGCCTCGAGTTCCGCCGGCCGGTGGACGCGCACCTCGTCCCGCGCAGCGAGGTCGGCGTCCGCTACGTGAACGGGTTCCTGAAGCGGTACTCGGAGCGCGCCGCCGCTCGCGACGCGCAGATCCTCGAGGCCCTGAGGCTGGTCCCCGAGGGGATCGACCTGCGGCAGCTCGGGGCGCGTCTGCTCACGCAAGGGGTCGGCGGGTTCTACAACCCGCGCACGGGACGCCTCTTCTCGGGGGCCACCGGCGCGGAGCTGACCCCGCTCGACGAGATCGTCCTCGCGCACGAGCTCGACCACGCGCTGGTCGACCAGGCGCTGGGGCTGCCGGGGACGCTCTCGCGCGACCCGATGCTCGGCGACGCGATGCTCGCGCACCAGGTCCTCGCCGAAGGCGACGCGACGCTGCTGATGACGCGCTACGCCGCGCAGCGGCTGGACGCCGGTGACTTCGCGTCGTTCATGGGGCGCTTCCACCCCGGCTCCGTCAGCGCGACTGCGATCCCCTACTACCTCGCGCGCTCCAGCGAGTTCCCGTACTACGAGGGGCTGCTGCTCGCGTGCGGCGCCTGGGCCGAGCGGGGGTGGAAGGGCGTGGACCGGCTGTACGTCCGGCCCCCGGCCTCCACCGCCGACGTCCTCTTCCCCGACAGGGATCGCCGGGAGACGCGTCTGCCGGTCTCCCCACCTTCGCCCGGCCGCGGGTGGAAGGCCGCGCGGCCGCGGTCCTTCGGTGCCTTCGACCTCATGGTCCTGCTCGAGAACGCGGAGCTCGCCCGGCGCGGCGAGGTCGTGCCCGGGAGCCACGTCGACGCCGGCCGCGGTTGGGACGGCGGGGTCCTGCACTCGTGGTTCCGCGGCGACGACGCCACGATCCACGTCGGGCTCGTCGACGCGGGGGTGAAGACGCGTTCGGGCCGGCGACGGCAGCTCTGCGGGGTCCTCCGGCGCTGGCTCCTGGACGCGTTCCCCGAGGCAGCCTCCGCCCGAGCAGGGCTCGACGACGCCGGGGCCTGGCGGACGGGCGAGGACCTCGTCGTGCTCCGCTGCTCGGGGGCCGAGGTCGAGCTCGCCAAGGGACCCTCGGGCCGCGCCGTCCGCGCGGTCGTGCGCTGACGCGTCCCCCGGGTGGGGGAACTACGCGGACGACCGGGGCCAGGTGCTTTACGCCGGATCACCTGCATTGCTATGTTCCGCTCCGACTTCGACCGGTTCGTCGACGGAGGTGGGAGATGCGAGTCAAGGCTCTGCTCTTGGTGTCCGTGCTCACGGGCGCTTTCGGTCTCGTGGCGGGCGCGACGCCCGCTCACGCGTGCACGGCCGAGTTCCCCAGCACGGCGTGCGTATGGCACGACGTCTGCATGATCGCCGGCCCCAAGGTCTGCCGCTAGGTCGTCCTCGTGAAGCGGGCGCCCGCGCGGCGCCCGCTTCGTCGCGTCGCAGGGCCCTCTCTCCGGCCTCGCTGCCCGGTAGCCCCACGCCCGCGTTAGTGTCGATGCCTCTCTCCGGGCACGAGGAGGCCGTCGAATGCAGGAGAAGATCCACAAGACCGAGGAGGAATGGCGTCGCGAGCTGACGCCAGAGCAGTACGCCATCCTGCGCGGCAAGGGGACCGAGCGTCCCTTCACCGGCAAGTACGTCCACACGAAAGAAGACGGCGTCTACCGGTGCGGCGCGTGCGGTGCCGAGCTGTTCGCCTCGGACACGAAGTTCGACTCCGGCAGCGGCTGGCCGAGCTTCACCGACCCCGTCAACCGCGCGAACGTCGAGCTCCACACCGACACGAGCCACGGGATGGTCAGGACCGAGGTGACCTGCGCCCGCTGCGGGTCGCACCTCGGCCACGTCTTCGACGACGGGCCCGGGCCCAACGGCAAGCGCTACTGCATCAACTCCTGCGCGCTCGACCTCGAGGCGGAGCCGCAGGGCTGAAATGAAGGCGCGCGGGCTGACGTGGGCGGCGGCTGCGGTCGCGGCCGCCCTGGTCCTCGGGTCGTTCCCCGCGGGCGCCTCGCCCGTGTGCTCCGAGGAGCCGCGCGCCGCGTGCGGGGGCCGGATCTTCCCGGAGGCGGAGAACTCGGCGACGTTCGTCCAGCACGACAACGGCGAGTACGAGGCGGGCATCCGCGCCCTGGCCGAGGAGTTCCCGCGCTTCGTCCGCGTGTCGACCCTGTCCGAGTTCCTGGGCGAGGAAGCCCTGTCGGCGGGCGGCCGCGAGATCCTCCTCGTCGAGATCACCGACTTCGCGGCCCCCGAGAAGGGCAAGATCCCGGTCGCCGTCTCGCTGGCGGTGCACGGGCTCGAACGCGCGGGTCTCGAGGGCGGTGTCCGCTACATGGAAGACGTGGCGCGGTGGGCGGCGGAGCAACCGGGCCACGAGCTACGCAACGGAACGCAGCGTGACTCGATCGCGGTCCCGGTCCGCGACGCGCTGAGAAAGGTGCACCTGTACCTCTCGGCGATAAACCCCGACGGATGGGCGGAAGGCGACACCCAGAACGGCGGGGGCTTCCAGCGCGGGAACGCGAACGGCGAGGACCTCAACCGCGAGTATCCGACCATCGGGTGGACCGACGTGGGGAACACGCCGATGTCGGAGCCGGAGACGGATGCGTGGATGGGGCTGATCCGGCGGGTGGACCCCGTGGTGTCGCTCGACCTCCACGGCGAGCTGACGTCGGCGAACAACGCGTTCGCGGACATCATGCTCCCGGCCGGGCAGTGGGACCCCGTCGAGCAGGCGCAGGAGGCGCGCTTCGCGCGCCACGTGGACTCGAACATCGAGCGCTACTTCGAGCAGGAGAACATCGACGCGTCCGAGGTCATGGGCGAGGAGGGGATGACCCCGGCCGAGTACGCGACCGGTTACGACGTGGTGGGATACGACGCCTCGGGGTTCATGGGCGACTGGCTCACGCAGCAGGGCGCGGTCGACATGGACGTCGAGCACTTCCTGTCGAATACGGCCCCGAACTCGGCCTTCGTCCCGCCGCTGGAGAAGGCGCACGTCGCGGCCGTGCGCGGTGAGATCGAGGCCGCCATCGTCGAGGCCCTCGTGACGCGGCGCGTCGACGTGAGGTTGAAGCTCGGCCGCGTGAAGTACCTCGCGAACGGAAAGGTCGTGAAGAGCTCCGACGGATACGGCGGCCCGAAGCCCCCGAAGAAGGTCGACCCTGCCCCGTACCACGCGAACCGCCTCACGTACTTCCGCGACCTGTCGAAGCACGCCGCTCGTCCCCTGCGCCCGGTCTCGCCGGCGCGCCTAGCACGTCGCGGCGTCGGCCGGACGCGGACCTTCGTGATCACGGGCGCTTTCGAGAAGGCGTTCCGCAAGATGCCGAAGCCGAAGAAGGCCCGTCGCGCGGCGACGCGGTCGGTGAAGCGCTTCGTGCGCCGCGGGGGCAACCTCGTCCTCACCGACAGCGCG
>DATADL010000091.1:0-18204 GCA_036258555.1 Actinomycetota bacterium
GGGGGCGTGCCGCGGCCCTCATATAGGCTCCGGCGGATGACCGATCAGCTCCATGGGGGACGCGCCGTCACCGGCGCGCTGAAGGCTCTCGGTGTCGACCACCTCTTCACGCTCACCGGCGGGCACATCTTCCCGATCCTCGACGGCGCCCACCAGGACGGCATCCGCATCGTCGACACCCGGCACGAGCAGTCGGCCGCGTTCGCCGCGGAGGGGTGGTCCCGCATCACGAGGAGCCTCGGCGTCTGCGCCGTCACCGCAGGACCCGGCGTCACGAACGCTCTCAGCCCCCTCGCGCAGGCCGGCTTCAACGGCGCACCGGTGTTGTGCCTCGCGGGGCGCGCCCCCGGCTTCCGCTGGGGCCAGGGATCGCTCCAGGAGATCGACCACGTCCCGTTCGTCGAGCCGCTCGCAGCGGCCCAGACGGTCACGTCCACGGGGGACGTCGCCCGGCAGGTGTTCGCCGCTGCGCAGAGCGCGACGACTCCGCCGCGGGGGCCGCGGTTCCTCGACTTCCCTCTCGAGGTCCTGTTCAACGACGCGGGCGATCTCGACCTGGAGCCTCCGCCGGCCCCGGCACCTCCGCAGCCCGACCCCCCGGCGGTCGGCGCCGTCGCCGCGTTGCTTCGTGCCGCCGAGCGGCCCGTGGTCATCGCGGGCTCGAACGTGTGGCTCGACCGGGCAGAGGGCGCGCTGAGGGACCTCGTCGAGGCCGCCGAGCTCCCGGCGTTCACGAACGGCCAGGGACGCGGGTGCCTTCCGGCGGACCACAGGCTGTGCTTCTCGCGCAGCCGGAGCCGCGCCTTCAAGGAGGCCGATCTCGTGCTCGTCGCCGGTACGTCGATGGACTTCCGGCTCGGGTTCGGCCAGGGGTTCGCGCCGGGCGCGAAGGTCGTGCACCTCGACTCGCATCCCGACTCGATCGCGCGGCATGTCGACCTCGCGGCGTCGATAGGCGCTCCGTTGGACGCGTCGCTGGCCGCCATCGCATCGGAGCTCGACCGGGCGCCCGACACGAAGGCCTGGGTCGAGGCGCTGCGGGAGACGGAGCAGGCGAAGAGGGACGCGGCGCAGGCCGACCTGCGCTCGCCGTCCAACCCCATCCACCCCCTCCGCGTCTACGGAGAGCTCGTGCCCCTGCTCGACAGGGACGCCGTCGTGATCTGCGACGGCGGCGACTTCGCCTCGTTCGCGGGCCGTGAGGTGCCGTCGTATCAGCCGGGATGCTGGCTGGACACCGGGCCGTTCGGTTGCCTCGGCGTCGGTCCCGGCTACGCGATGGCGGCCCGGCTCGCGCATCCGGACCGTCAGGTCGTCGTCATGTACGGCGACGGCGCGTTCGGTTTCTCGGGCATGGAGCTCGAGACGCTCGTCCGCCTGAAGCTGCCGGTCGTCTGCGTGATCGGCAACAACGGGATCTGGGCGCTCGAGAAGTACCCGATGCAGGCGCTCTACGGATACGACGTCGCGGCGGAGCTGCGCCCCTCGATCCGCTACGACCGCGTCATGGAGGCGTTCGGGGGCCGCGGCTTCTTCGTCGAGGACCCCGACGACCTCGCGCCCGCGCTGAAGGCGGCATTCGACTCGGGCGAGCCGTCCGTGGTGAACGTCGTCACGGATCCCTCCGTCGCATACCCGCGCTCGTCGAACCTCGCGTGATGGAGGACCTCCTCGAAGCAGCGCTCGACGCCGCGGTAGCGGCGGGAGCGTCCTATGCAGACGTCCGGTCGGTGGAGTCCGAGTCGGAGGCCCTCTCGGTGCGAGGGGACGTCGTCGAGGCGCTCGAGCGGTCGGACTCGGAAGGGTTCGGCGTGCGCGTGCTCGTCGACGGCGCCTGGGGGTTCGCCGCGTCGTACGACCTGACGAACGAGGCCGCGGCCCCCACTGCGGCGGCGGCGGTCGAGGTCGCCCGCGCGGCCGCGACGACGGCCGAGTCGCCCGTCGAGCTCGTCCCGGAGCCGGCGCACCGCGCGACGTGGTCGTCGCCGCTGCAGGTCGATCCGTTCTCGGTGAGCCTCGAGGACAAGGTCGGGCTTCTGGCGGCCGCGACGCGTGCGCTGTCCGTGGGCCCGGCGATCCGGACGGCCCGGGGGACGATGGACGTGCTCCGTCAGCGGACGCTGTTCGTGTCGTCCGAGGGAGCCGCGATCGACCAGACGGTCGTCCACACGGGCGCGGGCATCGAGGCGACGGCCGTCGAGGGGTCCGAGGTGCAGACCCGGTCGTATCCCGGGTCGTTCCGCGGCCACCTGGAAGCCGGCGGGTACGAGATCGTGACGGCGATGGACCTCGAGGCGCACGCCCCGCAGACCGGCGAGGAGGCCGTCGCGCTCCTGAGGGCCCCGGACTGCCCGGACCGCGAGACCACCGTCGTGCTCGACGGTCATCAGGTGATGCTGCAGGTGCACGAATCGGTCGGGCACCCGACGGAGCTCGACCGCGTCCTGGGGATGGAGGCCGCGTTCGCCGGCACGTCCTTCGTCGGGATCCCCGACCTGGGTTCGATGCGCTACGGGTCCGAGCTCGTCAACATCACGTCCGACGCGACTACGCCGGGAGGTCTCGGGACGTTCCGGTTCGACGACGAGGGAGTCGAGGCGCAGCGCGTCGACCTCGTCCGCGACGGCATCCTCGTCGGATTCCAGACGTCGCGCGAGACGGCGGCCGCCCTCGGAGCGGAACGCTCGAACGGGACGATGCGCGCGGAGGGCTGGGAGAACTTCCCGCTGATCCGGATGACGAACGTCAACCTGCTCCCGGGCGAGGGCTCGCTGGACGACATCCTGGCGGACGTCGACGACGGCATCTACATGGCCACGAACAAGTCGTGGTCGATCGACGACAAGCGCAAGAACTTCCAGTTCGGCTGCGAGATCGCGTGGGAGATCAAACGCGGCCGGCTGGGCCGGATGCTCCGCAACCCTCGCTACACCGGCATCACGCCCGTCTTCTGGGCAGGCTGCGACGCGATCGCCGGGGCCGGGGAGTGGAGGATCTGGGGGACGCCGAACTGCGGGAAGGGACAGCCCGGCCAGACGATGCGGGTCGGGCACGGGACGGCGCCGGCGCGGTTCCGCAACGTCTCGACCGGGACCTCGCAGTGAGCGACCTGCGCGTCGGAGCGGACGAGGCCCGCGCCGCCGCGCAGGCGGTCCTGGACCTCCCGGGCGCGGACGGCGTCGAGGTAACGGTTCACGTCTCCGCGGCGGGCGTCGCGCGCTACGCGAACTCCCAGATCATCCAGGCGACGGAGCGCGACGAGCTGCGTGTCTACGTGCGCGTGGTCACCGACGGGCGGCTCGCCAGCGCGACGACGAACCAGCTCGGGGCCGAGCGCGTCGCGACCGCCGCCCGGCACGCGCTGGAGGCCGCACGGTCGTCGCTGCCCGACGAGGAGTTCACGGGTCTCGCCGACCCGGACGTCGTCGGACGCGCCGATCCGATCGGCCGGGTCGACGCCGCGACGGCAAGCGTGTCGGCGGCAGACCGCGCGGCCGCGGTCCGGTCGATCCTCGCGGCGGCGGGCGGCGGGCGCGCCGCAGGCGTCGTCGAGACCGGCGTGCAGGCATACGGCGTCTTCAACTCGAAGGGCATCGACTGCTTCGACACCTACACGCGTGCGGTCGCCACCGCGCTCGTGGACGACGGCGAGGCGACCGGTTGGGGCGAGTCGTCGTCGCACGCGGTAGGGGACCTCGACTGGGATGCGGTGGGCCGGCTGGCCGCGCAGAAGGCGGCAGCGGGCCACGGCGCCGGCGACGCCGAGCCGGGGGTCTACGAGGTCGTGCTGGAGGCTCCCGCGGTGGCGACGATGCTGGACTACCTCTCCTACGTCGGGTTCGGGGCGAAGCAGGTCCTCGACGGCGAGAGCTTCCTGTCGACGATGACCGGGGCGGAGGTCGCGGCCCCCTCCGTCACGATCGCGGACGACGCACGGCACCCGCGCTCGGTCGGGATCGGCTTCGACTTCGAGGGAGTGCCGCGCCGCCGCACCGAGGTGATCGAAGCCGGCGTCGCACGGGGGCCGGTGACGGACCTCCGCACGGCGGCGCAGCTGGACGCGCCGCCGACCGGCCATTACTCGGGCTCGAACGAGTTCGGCCCCTACGCGTCGAACGTCGTCCTCGAGGTCGGCGACCAGACGTACGAGGACCTCGTCGGCGGTGTGGCGGACGGTCTGCTCGTGACTCGGTTCCACTACGTGAACGTGCTCGACAGGCCCTCCACGCTGCTGACCGGGATGACGAGGGACGGGACGTTCCGGATCCGGGACGGCGCGATCGCCGAGCCGGTGCGGAACCTGCGGTTCTCCCAGAGCGTGCTCGACGCCCTGAGGGCCGTGACGGGCGTCGGCCGCGACCTCCATGCGTTCGCGCCCGACTTCGCGTCGTTCGGGTCCACGGTCGCGCCGGCGATCAGGGCAGGCGAGTTCCGTTTCTCGTCCGGCACGTCGCATTGAGCGGCCCCCACGAGATCTGGCACGTGGCGGTCCTGGCGGCGTCCCTTCTGGGCGGGGCGGCGGTGGCGGTCGTCGTGCTCGCTCCGCTGGTCTTCGAGCCCCCGCCGGAGGGACTGGCGCGCGCCCGCCCCTACCTGCTCGGCCTGGGAGGCGTTGCTGCCGTGCTTCTGGCGGCGGAATGGCTGGGCGTGCACTGACGTTTCCCTATAATCGAGACGTCCCGGCAGTGCCAGTCGGCCGGGCGACAACAGGAGGTCCATCTTGTCCACGCAGGAACTGACCCAGAGCGAGATCGGCCTGACCCCCACGGCCGCCTCGAAGGTGACCGAGCTCCTCGAGCGCGAGGTCTCTGCTTCCCCGGAGGAGCATGCCGGCAAGGAGTACGCGCTGCGGGTGGCGGTCCAGCCCGGCGGCTGCGCAGGGCTTCGCTACGCGCTCTACTTCGACGACCGCAAGCTCGACGACGACAAGGTCGTGTCGGCGCACGGGGTCGAGATCAGGGTCGACAAGATGAGCGCTCCGTACCTGGCGGGGGCCGAGATCGACTACGTCGACGGGCTCCAGCAGTCGGGCTTCACGATCAACAACCCGAACGCAAAGGGGACGTGCGCCTGCGGCGACTCGGCGCAGTTCTAGAGGCCTGAAGGTTTTGGGGCCCCGCTCGAGCGAGCGGGGCCCGTTTGGTTGCGCCGCTTTCCATGGTCGCAAACTCCCGCTTTCCGGGAGGTTGCGACCAAGGTTCGGGGGGCCGGCACCCCTAGGCGTCTCCCGTGTAGCGCAGGATGTCCAGCCCCCGGTGGAAGTCGATCGAGTACACGATCTCGTCGCTCATCCAGTAGGACGCCGAGGTAGAGCCCCCGGCGGGCAGGAACCAGGCCGCCTCCTCGATCGAGCCGTCGCCGCCGACCTCGAGGATGCGCGTCCCGTGCTCGTAGTGAGCCAGCGCCACCAGGCCCCCGTCTCGGAACCCCGGGTGCTCGTCGAAGACGTGCGTCGAGCAGCCGACGACGCTCGCGGGGGGTGACCCGTCGGCGACCGTTCCGTTCCCGAGCCGGAAGGTGTCCGCCACCGTGAACGTCTTCGTCTTCCGCCATCGCGACGCGTCCCACGTCACGAACGCAGACGTCGCGTCCCCGCACTGCGGGTTGAACGACGTCTCCTCGGAGCCGAGGATCCATCGATCGCGGCCCCGGCGCGGCCACGCGACCGTCCCCAGGTACCCGTCGGTCCCCGCCGCCGTCGCGTCGCCCATCGCGGCGTGGCGAGGCCTGGTCACGCGCCCGCGCCCGTCGAGCAGCCTCATGGTCGGCATCGACGCGGTCAGGACCCGCCCCGGCGCCACCTCCGTGACGTCGTGCCAGTACGTCAGCGACGGCTCGTTCCAGTCGCCCGCGACCTTCGGGCTCGCGGGGTCGCGGAGGTCGACGATCGTGCCGTGCGACCCGTACGCCCAGCGGCAGTCGAGCACGCACGTGAACGTGTGGTCGGGCGTCCCGTCGAGCGTGGCGATCTCCGACGGCGCGGCGGGGTCACGGACGTCGAACACGTGCAACCGGTAGACGGGCGTCTGCTCCGCGATGATCAGGATCTCGCCGTTCGTGTCCATCCGCTCGGCGGGGAACTGGAAGCCGGTCGGGATCGTGCTGACGTGCACGGGGTTCAGCAGGTCCGAGACGTCGTAGATCGACAGCGCCTTCCACGAGGTCAGGTAGAGGTGGTCGCCGACGCGCTTGGCGACCTGCGCGGCCCCCGCGTCGATCGGGATCGTCTTCACGTACTCGATCGGTCCGTCGGTGAGGCCTGCGGCTGCGGCGCGGGGAGGGGGAAGGCACGCGGCCACTGCGGCGACGGCGAGGATCACGGAGGCTCGTCTCATGACCGAGCGATTGGTCGCTCGGTCTGTCGAACCCTGCCGTGGGGGCGGGCCAGAAAGCGCAGCCGCCGGCCCGAATGCGCATCACTGGCGCGGCCTCCACTCGCACAGCATCCGCAGCGACAGGTCCGACACGGTCCCCTCGTAGTCGAACCCGAACCTGAGCTGGCCGCCGTCGCGCGCGTCCTCGGACGCCGGCGCGCTCGTGAAAGGCGTCAGGCGGTGCGGCTCCGGCTGCGTCCATACGGCTTCCCCGCCGGGTCCGGTCACCTGGGCCCGGCACCGCTCCTCGTACGGAGACGACAGGGGGCCGGTCCAGAACGGGCGGACGAACACGTAGACGCCATCGGGACGGCCGTCGGGCCGCCGGAAGGCCAGGCGGAAGTAGTCGGCGCCCCAGCTGTCGACGTCCGCCGCGCGCTCCGCGTAGCCGATCGCGTCGGGGATCGACGGGTTCGGCGATGCGGTGGTCACGTCTTCCACGAAGACCCTCCCGCCGGCTTCGGCCACCGTGACGAACACGCGGTACGACGGCTGCCGGCGGCGGAAGGAGCGGATGCGGCTCTCTATCTCCTCGATCTCCGCCGCTGTCTGGGCCGCGACCCTCTCCAGGCGGCGGACCTCTTCTCCGACGCTCCGGTGGGAGCGGCGCAGCTCCGGCTCCCGATCGGTCCCGAGCGCTTCCTCGAGGGCCGTGCGGATCCGCCGCGCGTGCGCCGCGAGCTCGGCCCGGTTCGCCGCCACCTGCGCTTCCTGCGTCGTCCGGTGCGCGCGGGCGCGGGCCAGCTCCCGAAGCACCGGCGGGAGCGACCCGTGCTCGACGAACTCGACGCGCCACCTGCCCCCCACCTCTTCGACTCCGCGGTAGTCGAACCTGTAGCGCGTCGCGGAGTCGAGCAGCGCGTGGAAGGCGACGGTGACGGCGCGCGCGGCGGCCAGGTCCTCCGCCGCCGCCAGCTCCGGCCACGGCGACGGTCCCGACATCACGACGGGGACGAGGCGCCCGCCCGGCTCCGGCGCCTCGTCCCGCGTCGCCGGCAACGGAGAGCCCTCCTGTCCGGCGAGGATCAGCCCCGCGGCCGACCCCGCAAGCGCGACGACGATCAGCGACGCGGCTCTCCCCGCGATCCGGCGACGCCGCCGCGCCTCGCCGCGGCGGACGACGGCGCCGAGGTCGGCGGGCGGGACCGCGACCCGCTCGCTCGCGTCGTCGAAGAGCGACCTCACCTCATCCATCGAAGACCTCCAGCTTCCGGCGCAGCGCGGCCCGGCCCTGCGCCAGGTGCGCTTTCACCGTTCCTTCGCTCACGTTCATGGCCTGCGCTATCGCGCGCGGATGCAGGTCCCCGACGTAGTGGAGGACGAGGGCCTGCCTCTGCCGGAACGGCAGGGTCCGCAGGGCGCGCACGAGGTCGACGCGCTCGGGGGCCGGCGCCGCCGCCGGAGCGCCTTCGGGGAGCCGCGGGCTCGCCGTCTCCCGGACCCGGTGCTTGGCGAGGTTGAGCGCGGTCGTCATCACCCATCCTCCCGCCCACTCCTCCCGCGAGAGCCGGCGCCACCGGGCGTAGGCGCGGGCAAATGCCTCCTGCGTCAGGTCGAGCGCGGCCTGGCGGTCTCCCGTCAGGAGGTAGACGCCCCGGTACACCTGCGGCAGCTCCGCCCGGTAGAAGTCTGCGAAGTCCGTCCTCACCCCGGCGGTCGCCAGCGATGCCTCCACATCCCTACAAGGTCCCCAGCGGCCGTTTGGGTTAGTCGCGTGGGCGAACCCCCTTGCGCCCCGCCCCCTCGTCTGTTGTCGTAGAGGCGAGGGGGATCGTTGAACCGAATCCGAAGACTGGGCGCGGCCGCGCTCGCAATCGTCCTGGCGCTGAGCTCGTCCGCGACCGTGCTGTCGCAGGCGAAGGACCGCCCTGCCGTCAAGTCGCCCGCCTGGGAGAACGAGGCCGCGGCGGGCGGCGGCTATCTCGCGTGGCAGAAGAACTCCCGCGGGCGCCGGCACCACTACGACCTCTTCTTGCGGAAGCCCTCGGGGAGGGTGGTCAAGGTCAACCGCCCGGGGACGCAGGGGGGCCTCGGCTCGATCGACGGCGGGACGCTCGTGTACCAGGAGTGGCGCAAGGAGGCCACGCCGTACGCACGCGGCGCGTTCTCGCGGATCGTCCTCTACGACCTGAAGACCGGCAGACGGACCATGCCGGCAGCCGTCAACGGCGCGAGCTGGGAGCACTGGCCGACCATCTCGGGCCCGTGGATCTTCTACGCGGTCCTCGACAGCAGCGGCAATCGCCATCTCTACGCGTTCAACCGGAAGACCAAGGCGCGCGAGTACGTGGCCGGCGCGCATGTCGAGTACCTCCAGCCCGGGCGGGCCGAGGGTGGGGTCGTCGCCTGGGTCAGCCAGAGCCTGGGCCAGAGACGGACGCGCGCGTACGTCATGGACATGGAGGGCCGCGGCTACTGGGAGCTGCGCTCGAGCCGATGGCAGTGGGCGCCGACGGTCGGGCCGCAGGGAGCCGTCTACGTGCTGGAGACCGGGCGGCAGTGCGGCTCCTCGCCGGTGATCAAGCGCTACGCCCGCACGGCCGAGGACGGGTACTCCACCGGCAAGGTCGTCCTCCGGCTGCCCGAGGGCGTCGACTCCTCGTGGAGCTCGGCGTACGCGGACGCCCGCGGGCTCGCCGCGGTCGTGCACCAGCGCCTGAGGTGCGGGACCCGCTGGGGCAGCGACATCTACCGTTTCTCGGACACCGCCCGGCTGACCGTCGGGACGGACGGTTCGGGCGACGGCACCGTCGCGGGCCCGGGCATCGACTGCGGTGAGGACTGCGCGGAGGTCGTGAGCGGCGGCACGTGGGTCACGTTGACGGCGGAGCCCGGGCTCGCCTCGCACCTCGAGGGCTGGAGCGGGTGCACGCCCTCCTCCGACGACCCGAACCAGTGCCGGGTCCGCGTCGACGACGCCACGACGGTGACCGCGACGTTCGAGCTCGGGCCGTGACGACTCGCGCCCGGCCGGACCCGATCGTCGCCGCTGCCTCGTCCACGAGGGGCGGATAGCAAGAGACCCGGTCCGGGGATGGGGACCGGGTCTCTTGCTGCTTCTCCTTCGTCTACGCCCTCGGCCCCTGCCTGGTAACGGGGCCGGCGGGCGTCTTTGCGGCTATCCCCGCCGCTCCGGGGGGTTCTCGACGCTCGAGTCCCAGTAGACGTCCTGGGCGACCTCGTTCGTGACGAGCTCCGCGATCGTCCAGTTGACGGTCTTCGTCATGCGATACGCCTTGATCCCGTAAGCCGCCCTCGTCACCGCGTTGCCCGACAGGAAGAGGTCGCCCTTGTCGATGTTCCACAGGTTGATCCCGGCAACGTCCGCCTCGCCGGTGAGCGTGGACAGCGCGTCGCCCGTGTCGGGGCCGGTGATCGTGTTGTCGAGGACCCGGAGCGTGATGTCCTGCGCCTGGTAGATGTCGATCCCGTTGCGGGTCGAGAACCGCTGCGACACGTCCTCGGTGTTGTGCAGGACGATCTTGTTGTCGCTGATCTCCATGAGCCCGCGGGCCGTTGCCTTGTGCCGCTCGTCCTTCGCGTTGAAGACGTCGACGTAGAGGCCTGCGCCGTAGAGCTCGTTGTCGTGCATGAAGACCCTCGTGTAGTGGATGTGGGGGTTGTTCAGGGTCTTCTCGGTCTCGGAGGCCGCCGTACGGTCGTTGCCAGCGTGTGCGGTGTCGAGGTACGCCAGCGCGTAGTACCAGTCGGCGTAGATCTTGTTGCCGTAGATGTGGACCTGGTGGTAGCGCTCGGTGTGGTCCATGGCGCCGTGATCGGCGTGGGCCTCGGGCGCGTCACCGTGGTAGTGGCTGTCCTCGGAGAACCCGGAGCTGTGGTGGTGTCCGTGCAGCCGGGCATCCATGTAGCCGTAGATCGTGTTGTTGCGGAAGATCGAGCCGTTGAACCCGTCGAAGTTCACGGCCCGGTTGTCGGTGAAGAACGGGATCTTCATCCCTCCCTTGGCGCCGACCACGTTGTTCTGGAAGATCCCGTCGAAGTGGCGGAGCTGCCCCACGACGCCGAACGAGTTGTTCTCGATGACGCCGCTCGTCGGGTCGCCCTTGCGCGCGCGGTTCTGGTTCACCCGCAGGTCGCCGATCTCGTTGTTGCGGACCTCGATCCCGCCGCCGATCCAGTCCAGGACGAGCCTGTCGACGACGTTGTCCCGGATCACGACGTGGGCGTCGGTGTCCTTGATCTCGACCGTGGAGACGTCCCAGTTCGAGATCACGAACGGGTCGGCGGCGGTGCCCGAGCCGGCCCGTACCCCGTTGGCCGGATTGAAGTCCTTCACCTCGTCGATGAAGATGCTGTTGCGCGTCTGCTTGGCCCGGTCGCCGGCCTTCTTCGTCGCCGCTCCCGCGGCAGCCGGGAACACCATGACCATCAGCAGGAGGGCCAGGGCCCCTGCCAGGTACGTCCTGCGGGTCGTCACGAGCCGCATCGCTTCCTCCTTCTGAGTCGCCGCCTGCCCCATTCGAGGTGATTTGGGGCGCTTCTACTGGGTCTACGCCCTGGCCCCCGTGAGGTAACCCACGGCGACGTAAGGTGGCGGTGAGCGCGGGGGAGCCGTCACGACCCGATGCCCGGGGCCACAAGGCCCGGGACCGGCGAAGACGGCTGAGAGGGCTTCGGCCGACCCCTCGAACCTGATCAGGCTCGGACCTGCGAAGGGAGACGCAATAAATGAGTACCGTCCTCGACCGGCCCGCCCGGTCGCCTCGTGAGGGGGGCCCGCCGGATGGGGCGGGTGGCGACTGGGGGATCGAGCCGGTCCCCCCCGAGCGGCGGACCCTGTCGGCCTTCGACCTCGCGATCCTGTGGGCCGACCTCGGCGTCGGACTCCTCGTGCTGGTGACCGGGGCGCTGCTGGTCCCCGGCCTCGGCTTCGGCGCAGCGGCCGCCGCGATCGTCCTCGGGTCGGTGATCGGCGTCGCGCTGCTGGCGCTGGCCGGGGCCGCCGGCGCCGAGCACGGCGTCACGTCGATGGTGCTGTTCCGGCCGGTCCTCGGGATCAGGGGGTCGTGGATCCCGAGCGCGCTCAACGCGCTCCAGCTCGTCGGGTGGACGGCGGTGGAGCTCTGGGCGATGTCGTTCGTCGCGGACCTGGTGTCGCAGCGGGTCTTCGGGTGGTCGTCGCGCCCGCTGTGGCTGGCGGCGGCCACGATCGTGTGCACCGGGCTCGCCCTGTGGGGGCCCCTGGGCGTCACGCGCGTCTGGATGAAACGGTTCGCCGCGTGGGTCGTGAGCGCGATCTGCGTCCTGGTGACGATCGCGGTCCTCGCGGACGATCGCGTGCGCGAGGCGCTGACGCTCCCGGGCACCGGGGGCTGGCCGACGTTCGGGCTCGCGCTCGACCTGGTGATCGCGATGCCCGTGTCGTGGCTGCCGCTCGTCGCCGACTACACGCGCTTCGGGAAGGGTCCGCGGGCCGCGTTCGGCGGGACGTTCTGCGGCTACCTGATCGCGAACGTGTGGCTGTACCTGCTCGGCGCGCTGCTCGTGCTCGGGGGCGGAGCCGAGCCGTCACCCGAGGGGATAGCGACCGGTGTGCTCGCGGTCGCCGGTGGATCGGTCGCCGGGGTCCTGTTCCTCGCCGGGTTGCTCGCCGGCGAGACGGACGAGGCGTTCGCCGACGTGTACTCGGGGGCTCTCAGCTTGCGCAACATCTTCCCGCGTCTGCCTCGGAGCGTCGCTACCGTCGCGATATCGGCGGTCGCGTGCGCGCTCGCCGCATGGCTGACGATGGAGCGGTACGAGAGCTTCCTGTTCCTCCTGGGATCCGTGTTCGTCCCGCTGTTCGGCATCCTCGTCGCCGACCACTTCGTGAGCCGTCGTCGTCGTCTCGACGTAGACGACCTCTACCGCGAGCGCGGCCGGTACTGGTATTCCGGCGGCGTCCGGATCGCCGCGCTGGTCCCGTGGGTGGCCGGGCTCGTCGTCTACCACTGGATCGCGCCGACCGGGCCGGGGTGGTGGCTCGCATGGACCGACTCCCTGCTGGGTACCCCCCTGTCGGCGCGCTGGCCGTGGATCAGCGCGTCCGTGGTCTCGTTCGCCGTGGCGTTCCTGGCCGCGTTGGCTCTGCGCGCCCCGACTATCATCGGGGGCGCCACCGGAAGGAGAGGAGCCGATGAAGATCGAAGCGACGTGCGACACATGTGAGAGGACGTTCCTGCTCTCGCAGATCGGTCCCGACTCCGACGCCCCCGGACGCTGCCCCTTCTGCGGCGCCCGCTTCGCCCGCCACTACTCCACCGTCCTCGCCGAGACCGTGCGGGAGGCGGAGAACGCCGCCCAGAGGTTCACGTCGATCCTCGGCAGGCTCCAGTCGATGGAGACCGGCTTCGACATCCACTTCGAGCGGATGCTGAGGTCGCTCGAGCAGTCCGTGCGCGACGGCGCGCAGCAGACGACCGGCTGACGCGAGGCCATGCCCGCGACCCGCGGCGTCCTCGTGGTGACGGACGACCCGACGCTTCGGCTCGAGGCGCGGTACGCCTTTCCCGAGGACTTCGACGTCGTCGTCGTCGACGACGCTCGCGCAGCGCTGTCCGAGCTCGCGCTGTGGACGCCCGCCGTCGTGGTCGTCGACCTGCTCGCGGGGAGCGCAGGGGGCTTCGCTCTCGGTAGCGACATGTCGCAGGACGCGCGGCTTCGGGGGGTGCCCTTGCTCGTCTTGATCGACCGCCCTCAAGACGAATGGCTCGCCCGCCAGGCCGGCGCAGACGCCGTCCGGACCAAGCCGATCGACACCGCAGAGCTCGTCTCCAGCGCCCTCGACCTGGTGGGGGAGACCGCAAAGTAGCAGGTCAGCCCTATTGCACCGGGTAAATTACATGCTTAGAATCACAAGAATGTGATTCGAGGGCATCCTTCCGGAGCCCGATGCAGGTGCGTGGGACCAGGGAGCGTTCGACGCAACGACGCGTCATCGAAGCAGTCGGCGCCCCGGCATCGCGAACCGGAACCGCCTCTCGGGTCCCCACGGGGAGGGAGAGAGGAAAGGTCGGGGGCATGCAACGCATCACCACGAAGCTTCTCCAGCCGGTCGAATGGCAGACGCACGCGCGCTGCACCGAGGTCGATCCCGAGATCTTCTTTCCGGAGCGCGGCGGTTCGTCGAAGGCCGCGCGCGCGGTGTGCGCGGACTGCAAGGTGCGCGCGCAGTGTCTCGAGTACGCGTTGAACAACAAAGAGCAGTTCGGCATCTGGGGCGGCACTTCCGAGCGCGAACGACGTCGTCTACGCAAGGAGCGGACGCTGCGACGGTTGCGCGCGGCGTCCTGACGATCCGTACACGCGCGGACGCGCGCCGTGCGTTGCATCCAACAAATGCTTGCACCTTCGTGAGCAATCGTGCCTAATAACAGGTGAATGCGCGTTTGTACGCGCATTCGTTGTGTGCGGTTCGGTTGGTAGTTGGTTCCGGTGGTGCGCAAGAAGGCGTTCCTCCGGAAGGGGCTGACGGGACGAACGTCTCGTCTGAAGCAAGAATGGGAGGTGCCGGGGTTGGCAGCAAAGAAGACGACGGGAAGAAGGAAGTCGACAGGCCGCAAGTCGACCGCGTCGGCCGGTCGTTCGACCGGGACGAGGAAGACGACCGGTACGCGCAGATCCACCGGCGCGCGCAAGGCGACCGGCACGCGTAAGAAGAGCACCGGTCGGAAGAAGACCACGGGTCGCAAGAAGACGACCGGCCGGAAGACCACGGGTCGCAAGACCACCGGTCGCAAGAAGACCACCGGTCGCAAGACGGCCGCCCGCAAGACCACGGGTCGCAAGAAGACCACGGGTCGCAAGAAGACCACCGGTCGCAAGACCACCGGTCGCAAGACCACCGGTCGCAAGACCACCGGTCGCAAGACGGCCGCCCGCAAGACCACGGGTCGCAAGAAGACGACCGGCCGGAAGACCACCGGTCGCAAGACGGCCGCCCGCAAGACCACGGGTCGCAAGACCACTGCCCGGAAGACGGCGGCTCGCAAGCCCACGCGCCGCAAGACGGCGACGCGGCGGTCAGCCCGCTAGCACACGCTCCAGCGAGCGGCCCGGTTCCAGCAGGAGCCGGGCCGCTTCCGCGTCCGGGTCCGGCATGAAGCGCTCCGGCGGAAGCCCGACGAGCTCGGTCGCGTGCACGGCCGCTCGCGCCCTCGCAGCCACCGCGGCGAACGCCTCCTCGATCCCCGCACGCGCGGGTTCGGTCAGGTTCATCGAGACCTGCGCCAGACCGTCACCTGCGTCGAGCCCCAGCGCGCGGACACCCGCGGCGCCCAGCTCCGCGCGAACCTCCGCGGCGATCCCGCGCGCGGTCGCCGCGTCCGCGCGCAGCCACACGTTGAACGCGATCAGCACCCCTCGCGCTCCTACGCAGGTGACGCCGACGCGCGGGTCGATCGTCGGGGGGCCGAAGTCCGGCGGGAGATCGCCGGCGCTCCGCTTGGCGAGGGCCTGGAGGCCGCCGCGCCGAAGGTCGGGCAAACGCTCGCATTCCGGCCGCGTCGCGGCGAGGGCGTAGAGGTACACGGGAATGCCGGCGCGCGCGGCTATCGCCCGACCGGCCGCCCTCGCCACGTCGACCACCTCGCGGGCGAGGCGGCCGTCGACCACGAAGGGGCAGACGTCGAGCACGCCGAGCCGCGGGTGCACGCCGGTGTGGCGCGAGAGATCGATGCTCTGCGCCTCACGGGCGAGTCCCACCATGGCGTCGATCAGCGTCGCCGGCTCGGCGGCCGCGGTGACGACGCTGCGATTGTGCACGGGGTCCGAGTGGACGTCGAGCACGCGGGCTCCCGCGTCTTCGACACTGGCTCTCAGGCGCGCGACCACGGCGGCGTCCCTGCCCTCGGAGACGTTCGGCACCGCGACCAGATGATCCGAACGGCTCATGGCGCGCTACCGTAGAGGAGATGACGGAGTACGGGTACAGCGTCGAGGTGCCGGAGGGGTACGACGAAGCCGTCGTCCGAGCGAGGCTCGCGCTCAGGGCCCACGGGTTCTCGATCCTCTCGGAGATGCACGTCGGCGGCATGCTCGGCCCCCAAGCGGGCGACGAGCGGCAGTACCTGTTCATGGGCGTGTGGAACAGCGCCATGAGCCAGCGCCGGCTCGACCAGGAGCTGCAGGTCGCCGTCCACCTGCCCTGCAACCTGGTGGTCCAGGAGTCCGGAGCGTCGGCCGTCGTGGCCGCGCTCGACCCGGCCGACGCGACCGAGGTCCCCGACGACGCGGGGGCCGCGCCTGCGGGCGTGCTGGAGGAGGCGCGCACCGCACTCGCGCGCGTCCTGCGGGCGGTCGCCGATCCCGCGTCGGCCTGAGGTGGCTCGCTCGGCCGCGCTGCGCGCGATCATCGAGAGGTTCCTCGCACGACTCGACGAGGTCGTCGAGCGGTCCGCCGACGCGATCTGGGAGGCCGTGCCCTCGTACGAGCGGTCGGGCGACCCGCTGCGCACGGAGGTCCGGCGCGCCGTCCGCGAGAACGTCGAGACGCTGGCGAAGGTCCTGAGCTCCGGGCGGGCGATCCGGCCCGACGAGCTCGAGCCGATCGAGCGCGCCGGCGCCCGTCGCGCCGAGGCGGGGATCCCGCTGGACGACGTCTTGCACGCGTACCGCACGGTGTCACGTGTGTGCTGGGACGTGCTCGCCGGCGAGTGCAGGCGGTACGAGGGCGACGCGCTCGAGCCCGCCATCGAGCTCGCGGAGGCCGTCCTCGCGTACACGGACAGCATCTCGACGGCGGTGGCGGAGGCCTACGCCCGCGCGCAGCGCGCGATCGTCCGCGAGCAGGAGGGTGCCCGCCGCGAGTTCCTCGCGGACGTCCTCTACGGAACGGACTCGTCACCGGAGGAAGTGCTCGCCCGGGCCCACAGCTTCGGCTACGACCTGTCGTTGAGCTACGTCGCGCTCGTCGGGTGCGGCCCCGACGACGACGCGCGCAAGGAGGCGGCCGTCCTCGCGGCGGCCGGAAGCGTCGCCTCGTTCGTCAGCGCGGACCCGATCGTCCTCCAGAAGGCGGAGCAGACGATCGCGCTGCTTCCGGCGGACCCCGGGGCGGATGCGGGCGTGGCGCCGTACAAGCTGATCGCGGAGCTCGGCGGTGGGTGGCGGTTCGGCGTCGGAGGCCCCGAGCCCGGGCTCGAGGGGATCCGGCGCGCGTACCTCGAGGCGCGGGAAGCCCTCGAGATAGGGATGGCGCTGGGGCTTCCCGACCAGGTGTACCTGTTCGACGACCTCCTGCTGTACCACTTCCTGCGGATCGAGCCGCCGCTCGTGGACCGTTTCGTCGAGCAGATGCTGGGCCCCCTCCTCGAGTACGACGACAAGCGCAAGGGCGAGCTCGTGAAGACGCTCGAGGCCTACTTCGCCGCTGACGCGAGCGTGAAGCTCGCAGGGGAGGCCCTCTTCGCGCACCCCCACACGGTCACCTACCGCCTCAAGCAGATCGAGAAGCTCACCGGTTGGTCGCTGCGCGACCCGGAGGACAAGCTGCGCCTCCAGCTGGCGCTGCGCGCGCACAAGCTGTCGAACGTCCGCGGTCGCACCGGGGCGGAGTAGCTACCAGGCTCCGCCGCCTCCACCGCCACCGCCTCCTCCTCCGCCGCCGGAGAACCCGCCACCTCCACCGGAGCTCGGCGGCGCCGCGCTCGCGACCGCGTGCGAGATGTCGGAGATAGCGAACGCCGACGGGCCCGACCCGGGCGAGCCGCCGTGGGACACCCAGTAGATCCCGCTCGTCTCCCGCAGCTCCTCGGGGGCGCGCAGCTGTGCCGCGGCGAGGACGCGATCCGCGACTCCGAACGCGATGCCGTAGCAGAGGTACTGCTCCCAGATCTCGATCGACCCGGGAACCGCCTCCTTCATCCCCGCGAAGTCGGACAGGAAGCGGCGGAACGCGTCCCACTTCAGCGCGGCGCGTGCCCCGTCCGGCGTGCGCCGCTCCCACCCCCGGCGCAGCCAGTGGAAGACCAGCAGGATCAGCGCGTTGACCCCCGCCACGGCGGCCACGACCCACCACGCGATCTGCGTCAGCAGCGCGCCCGGTCCCGCCGACGAGTCGAGGGTGGCCGCCCTCACCCCCGCCAGCAGCGCGGCGACGACGGCGACGGCCGCGGCGATCCTGACCGGCCTCCCTCCGGACGTGTCCCACCACCCCCGAGCTCCGACCGCGTCGCCGACCTCGGACTGGAAGGACGCGAACACCGACGAGAAGTGCGCGGGCTCGGCGTCGATGCTCTCCTTGAAGCGGCTGAGGTCGAGGCTCCCCTCCTCCATAGCGTGCTCTATCGCCGCGGCCACCGTCGCTTCGAACCCGAGGAGCTCGGAGCGTCCCTTCGCCTCGGCGACACGACGAGGTCGCTGATGTCCTCGGACCGCAGCCCGCCCCACGTCTCCTTGACGGTCGTAGCCGGCAGGGCCGAGAAGTAGCCGCGCCGGATCAGGTCGAACAGAGTCGCCGTGAACGCGTCGCCGGTCGCCCGCGCCTGCTTGGACGCCACGAGCGCGGCTATCAGCGCCGGCGGCTCGTCCCCCGGAGGCTCGAAGACGTAGCGGGGCCCGGCGCCCACGCCGGGCTCGCGCCCGTGCCGGCGGTAGACCCACGCCGCGACGACGCCCGCGGGGACGAACGCGAGCAGGAGCGCGGGCGCGACGAGCCACGGGAGGTTGTCGCGGAACCAGCGCTCTCGGGCCCGGTCGGCCGCGTCGGCCGCGGCGAAGGCGGCCTCTTCGTCCAGGATCCGGTCGAGCCGGCTCCCCGAGCGGAGCTGCGCGCCGGCGAGCGACGTCAGCTGCTCGCGGGGGAACACGACGCGCACCTCGACGAACTGCC
>DATADL010000092.1:0-6552 GCA_036258555.1 Actinomycetota bacterium
GGCATCGAGATGGACAAGGGGTTCGTCGTCGTCGACCAGCAGTTCCGCACGAACGTCGACGGCGTCTACGCGATCGGCGACGCGATCTGGGTGCCGGACGCGAACTGGCCGCACCCGCAGCTCGCCCACGTCGCGTACGCCGAGGGGATGAGGGTCGCGGAGCTCCTCGCCGGCGAGAGCCCCACGGCCGTCGACTACAAGAACATCCCGCACGTCATCTACTGCCAGCCCGAGGTCGCCGCGGTCGGCCTCACCGAGGACAAGGCGAAGGAGCTCGGCATGGAGGTCGAGACCAAGCGCTACCCGTTCTCGGGCAACGCCCGGGCCCTGATGCTCGGCGGGGGACAGGGCTTCGTGAAGACGGTGGCCGAGAAGGGTGGCGCGGTCGTCGGCGTCCACATCGTCGGCCCCCGCGCCTCGGACCTGATCGCGGAGGCGATGCTGGTCACGTCGTGGGAGGCGTACCCGTCTGAGCTGGCCGAGATCATCCACCCGCACCCGACGCTGACGGAGGTCGTCGGGGAGACGTTCCTGGAGCTGGCCGGCAAGCCGCTGCACGGTTAGGGAAAAAGGAGGGCGGACGACATGAGGAGGCTGGCTGCCGGCCTGGTGGCGGCGCTCGTCGTCGGCGGGTGCGGGGATCCGGGGAGCGGCCGGGCGAACGGCGAGCCGCGGGCGGTCGACGCCCTCGCCGCGGCAGCGGAACAGGCCGCCGACGCCGGCTCCGCCCGTATGACGATGTCGCTGTCGATGGACGTCCCCGGCGAGACGATGGAGCTCGACGCCGAGGGTGCGATGGACTTCGACCGCGAGGTCGCCGAGATGACCATGACGATGAGCGGCGGCGGCGTGCCGGCCGGAACCGAGGTCGACGTCGTCCTCGAAGGCGACTACATGTACATGAGGTTTCCCAAGGAGCTGAGCGGGCCGGTCGACGCCGGGTGGCTGCGGATGAACATCACCGAGGCGCCGGGGCCCACCCAGGGCCAGAGCGTCTTCAGCCAGGACCCCGCGCAGATGCTGCAGCTCCTGCGCGGCGCGAGCGAAGACATCGAAGAGGTCGGGACGGAGGAGGTCCGGGGGGTCACGACGACGCACTTCCGGGCCACCCTGTCGATCGAGAAGATGCTCGACCAGGCGCCGGACCAGGAGAGCGCAGAGCGCCTGAGGTCCCGCCTGGACGGGTTCGAAGGCCTGGAGACGATCCCCGCCGACGTCTGGATCGACGCCGACGGGCTTCCGCGCCGGATGACCGTGGAGATGACCTTCGAAGCCGGAGGTGAGAGCGGCGGCGTCGACATGTCGATGGACATGTTCGACTTCGGCGTCGAGGTGGACGCCCGGCCCCCGAAGAGGTTCGAGGACCTGCCGGTCTAGGCCGCACCCGCCCCCGGCCCGAGCAGAGAAGGCGGGGCCGCGGGTACCCTGGGAACACACACCGGTCTCCACGAACGAGCGCGCGAGCGCCCGCGGACCGAGGGTTTTCCTTTCACAGGGGAGGGGTCGGCCTCATATGGCAACCGAGATCAAGATGCCTCAGCTCGGCGAGACCGTCGTCGAGGGCACCATCACTCGATGGTTGAAGCAAGAGGGCGACACGATCGAGGAGGACGAGCTCCTCGTAGAGATCTCGACGGACAAGGTCGACTCCGAGGTGCCTTCGTCGGCCTCGGGCACGATCCAGAAGATCCTCGTGCAAGAGGGCGACACGGTGAAGGTGGGCACGGCGCTCGCGATCGTCGGCGAAGGTGCGGCGTCCGAAAGCAGCGACGGCGGCGATGACGCCGCCGCGGCGGACCAGGCCGACACTCAGGCGGCGAGCAGCGCGGGCGTCCCCGAAGGCGACGAGGGCGCGTCCCAAGAGGTCGGCGATCGCGCCGAGCAGGTCGCGCAGCAGCGCCAGGAGTCCGGCGCCGCGGGCGACCAGGCCCCGCAGGGCTCCGGAGGGACGCAGCAGAGCATGGAGTCCGAGAAGGCCGACGCGTCCGCCGTCCGCAAGACCGAGAAGCGCGACCTCGCGCCGTCGAGCCGTCCGTCCACCGGCGCGCCGTCCGGCCGTCCGGGCGACTCGTCCAAGCGCGGGATCATCTCGCCTCTCGTGAGACGCCTCGCGGACGAGCACGACGTGAACCTCGACGACGTCGAGGGCACCGGAACGGGCGGCCGCATCCGCAAGCAGGACGTGCTCCGTTTCGTCGAGGAGGGCAAGGCCCGGCGCGAGGCGCGGCCCGCCGCTCAGGCCGAGCCCGCGCCCCGGCAGGAGGAGCCCGCACGCCGCGAGGCCCCGCCGCCCCCGCCCCCGCGCCGCGAGGAGCAGCCGGCGGCGTCCGGAGGCGCGCGCGAGGAGGCCGTGCCGTGGTCGAACATCCGGCGGCGCACGGCCGAGCACATGGTGGCCGCGTCGCACGAGGCGGCCCGCGCGTGGAACGCAGTGGAAGCCGACTGGACCCGGATCGTCGCCCTGCGCACGAAGGCGAAGGAGCGCTTCCGTCAGCTCGAAGGGTTCAACCTCACCTACATGCCGTTCCTGGCACGCGCGGTGTGCGACACGCTCCTCGAGATGCCGGAGGTCAACGCGACGTTCGACGAGGAGCAGCAGGCGAACGTGCTCAAGCGCTACGTGAACCTCGGCATCGCCGTCGCGCTCGAGGGCGGCGGCCTGATCGTCCCCGTAGTGAAGGGAGCGGACGAGAAGAACCTCGCCGGGCTGGCTCGGGCGATCAACGACGTCGCGACGAGGGCGCGCACGAAGAAGCTCACGCCCGACGACCTCTCCGGCGGCACGTTCACGATCACGAACCCCGGTCCCTTCGGGTCGGTGATGTCCGTCCCGATCATCCCGCGCGGCCAGACCGCGATCCTCGCGTTCGAGGCGATCCAGAAGCGCGTGGTCGTGACCGACGACGACGCGATCGCGGTGCGGTCGATGGGTTTCCTCCCGATGTCGTGGGACCACCGGACGATCGACGGCGCGGAGGCGGCGAAGTTCCTCGCCCGCCTGCGCGAGCGCATCGAGACGACCGACTTCGCCCCGGAGCTGGCGCAGTACCTATGAGGGCGACGCCGGCGTCCGCGCTCACCGCTTCCTGGCTCGGCCGGGTCGAGTACCCCGCGGCCTGGTCGTGGCAGCAGGAGCTGTTCCTGGCGCGGCTCGACGGCGAGATCGGCGACAGCCTCATGCTGCTCGAGCATCCGCCCACGTACACGCTCGGACGGCGGGGGACCAAGGAGGACCTCGTCTACGGCGACCGCGAGCGGGCGACGCGCGGGATCTCCCTGTACGAGGTCGACCGCGGGGGCCGCGCTACGTACCACGGCCCCGGCCAGCTCGTCGGCTATCCGATCCTCGAGCTAGGCGACCGCTACGACGTGATCGCGTACCTGCGCAAGCTGGAAGACGTGCTGATCAAGGTCGCCGGAGCGCTCGGCGTCGAGGCGCATCGCGACGACGAGCACACCGGCGTATGGGTCGGGCGCAACAAGATCGGCGCCATCGGCGTGAAGATCACGCGCGGGATCAGCATGCACGGGTTCGCCTTCAACGTCTCGACGGACCTCTCGATGTTCGAGGGGATCGTCCCCTGCGGCATCCGCGACCGGTGGGTCACGTCGATCGCCGCGGAGACGGGGAGGATCCCGTCGCTGAAAGACGTCGCGTCGCTCGCGGCGTTGCACCTCGCCGAGGTGTTCGACCGAACGCTCGTCTGGACCCATCCACGATCGCTGCACCGCGCCGGGCACCTGACGGCCGGCGCTCTATAGCCCGCGCAAGGAGGAGCACGGCATGGCCAAAGGCAAGGACCTGCACACCGATCTCGGGCTCAAAGAGGAAGACCTGCTCGAGATGTACCGCTACATGCTCATGGCGCGCTTCTGCGACGAGCGTCAGTGGGGCCTGAACCGTCAGGGCAAGGCCCCCTTCGTCGTCCCGGTATCCGGACACGAGGCCGCGCAGGTCGGCTCGGCGTGGGCGTTCGAGAAGGGCAAGGACGTCTTCTGCCCCTACTACCGCGACATGGCGCTCGTGCTCGTCGCCGGGTTCACGCCGAAGGACGTCTTCCTCGGGCTCTTCGGCAAGAAGGACGACCCCTCGTCCGGTGGGCGGCAGATGCCGGCGCACTGGGGGAGCCGTGAGCGCAACATCATCACGGGCTCCTCGCCGATCGCCACGCAGTGCCTGCACGCCGCGGGCATCGCGTACTCGAAGAAGCTGAAGAAGGAGGACTCGGTCGTCGGGACGTGGTGCGGCGAGGGCGGCACCTCGGAGGGCGACTGGCACGGCGCGATGAACTTCGCCGGCGTGCACAAGCTCCCGCTCGTGTTCGTCGTCGAGAACAACCAGTACGCGATCTCCGTCCACGAGTCGAAGCAGGTCGGGGGCCGCGTCTACAAGAGGGCCGAGGGCTACGGGTTCCCGGGCTTCGAGGGCGACGGCAACGACGTGCTCGAGTCCTACCGGCTCACGAAGGACGCCGTCGACCGGGCGAGGGCCGGTGAGGGCGCGACGCTCATCGAGCTCCGCACCTACCGGCACTACTCGCACACCTCCGACGACGACGACCGCACCTACCGCAAGAAGGAAGAGGTCGAGGAGTGGAAGCGCAAAGACCCGATCCCGCGCTTCGAGACGTACCTCAAGTCGGTCGACGTCATCGACGACGGGAAGATCGCCGAGCTGCGTGAGAAGACGAAGGCCGAGGTCGCCGAGGGCGCCAAGGAGGCGGAGCAGTCCGACTTCCCGGACCCGCTGAGCGCAGGGCAGAACGTGTACGCGGATCTGGAGGTGGTCTAGCCGTGACCGAGAAGAACGTAGTCACCGCGATCCACGACACGCTGCAGGAGGAGATGCGCCGCGACGACACGGTCGTCGTGCTCGGCGAGGACGTAGGCGCGCGCGGGGGAGTGTTCCGCGTGACGATGGGCTTCCTGGACGAGTTCGGCGAGGGCCGGGTCGTCGACACGCCGCTCGACGAGGCGTTGATCGCCGGCGTCGCCATCGGCATGGCGATAGACGGCCTGCGTCCCGTGGCGGAGATGCAGTTCGCCGACTTCAGCTTCCCCGGGTTCAACCAGATAATCCAGGAGGCCGCGCGCATCCGGTACCGCTCTAACGGCGACTTCTCGGTGCCGATGGTCGTCCGGGCCCCGTACGGCGGCGGCGTGCACGGCGCGCTGTACCACTCGCAGTCCGTCGAGGCGTTCTACGCGCACGTGCCGGGCCTCAAGGTCGTCGTCCCGTCGACTCCGTACGACGCGAAGGGGATGCTGCTCCAGGCGATCGAGGACGAGGACCCGGTCATCTACCTCGAGCACAAGAAGACCTACCGGCTGATCAAGGGCGACGTCCCCGACGAGCGCTACACGGTCCCGCTCGGCAAGGCGGTCGTGCGGCGAGAGGGCACCGACCTGACGTGCGTGTCGTACGGGCTGATGCACCACTACTGCGTCGAGGCCGCGGAGCGCCTGTCGAGCGAGGGGCTGGAGGTCGAGGTCGTCGACCTGCGCTCGATCTTCCCGCTCGACATCGACACGGTGCTCGAGTCGGTCGGCAAGACCAACAAGGCGATGGTCGTCTACGAGGACAACAAGTTCCTCGGCGTGGGGGCCGAGGTCGCCGCGCAGATCGCAGAGAAGGCGATGTTCGAGCTGGACGGGCCGATCGTCCGCATCGGGGGGCCGCACGTCCCGGCGATGCCGTTCGCGCCGCCGCTCGAGGCCTGGTTCATGCCGGACGTCGACAAGATCGAGCAGGAGATGCGGAAGCTGGCGGAGTTCTAGACGTTGGCTCCGCAAACCGTGATCCCGACGATCAGGACGCGCGAGTCGATAGAGCGCGACCTTCGTCGCGGGACGCCGTTGCACGCGGCCCCCGGGCCGGACGCGCCGCGCCCGCAGCGGCGGCCGGAATGGCTGAAGGTGCGCGTGAAGACCGGCGAGAACTTCGCGGAGCTGCGCTCGATCATGCGCGAGCGGGGGCTGCACACGGTGTGCGAGGAGGCCGCGTGCCCGAACATCTACGAGTGCTGGGAGGCGCGCGAGGCCACGTTCCTCCTGTGCGGGGACCTGTGCACGCGGCGCTGCGGGTTCTGCGACGTCATGACGGCGAAGCCGGACCCGCTCGACCCCGAGGAGCCGGCGAAGATCGCGGAGGCCGTGCGCCTCATGGGACTGCGCTTCGCCGTGATCACCGGCGTGGCGCGCGACGACCTCGACGACGCCGGATCGGCTCACTGGGCCGCGACGGTGAGGGCCGTTCGTGACGCGATGCCCGACTGTGGGATCGAGATCCTCATCCCGGACTTCAAGGGCCGCCGGGAGTCGCCGCGAGCGTCGCTGGAACGCGTGATCGACGCGCGGCCGGACGTGCTCGCGCACAACCTCGAGACCGTTCGCCGCCTGCACCCCTCGATCCGCCCGGGCTTCGGATACGACGCGACGCTGGACCTGCTGCGGTGGGCGAAGGAGATCCGCCCCGACCAGGTGACGAAGAGCAACCTCATAGTGGGCATGGGCGAGCGCGAGGACGAGGTCTACGAGTCGATGCGCGACCTG
>DATADL010000093.1:0-2191 GCA_036258555.1 Actinomycetota bacterium
CCAGGGGCTCGCCGGACCGGCGCGGCATGCCCGCGGGACGGAGGGCCTCGGTCTGGCTCATACGGGAACGCCCTTCGTGCGGCGCGCCTCGCGCTCGGCCCACAGCTTGCGCTTGTCCTCGATCGTGAGGTGACACGCGTCGGGATGGCCACCCCCGCGCTCGATCAGGTCGGGACGGTCCTTGTCGCACGGCTCGAACCGATGGGGGCAGCGCGGATGGAACGGGCACCCCGGCGGGACGAAGATCAACGACGGAGGCGCGCCCTCGATCGGCACGAGCCGTTCGCCCCTGCGGTCGACGTGCGGGATCGACTCGAGCAGCCCCCACGCGTACGGGTGCAGGGGCTTCGCGAAGACGTCGTCGCGCGATCCGAGCTCGGCCGCGCGGCCTGCGTACATGACCATGACCGTCTGGGCGACGTCCGCCACGACGCCGAGGTCGTGCGTGATCAGGATGACGCCGATGTCGAACTCGCGCTTGACCTTGTCGATCAGCTCGAGGATCTGCGCCTGGACCGTCACGTCGAGCGCGGTCGTCGGCTCGTCCGCGATCAGCAGGTCGGGGTTGTGCGCGAGCGACATGGCGATCATGGCGCGCTGCCTCATACCGCCCGAGTACTCGTGGGGGTAGCCCCTGAAGCGGTCGCGCGGCTTGGGGATGCCGACTGCCGCGAGGAGCTCGACCGCGCGCTCGGCCGCCTGTCTCTTCGGCATCTTCTCGTGGACGAGGATCGCCTCGACGATCTGGTCGCCGACCCGGTAGAAGGGGTGGAGGCAGGCGAAGGGATCCTGGAAGATCATCGCCATCTCCTTGCCGCGCAGGCCGCGCAGCTCCTCCTTGTCGAGGTCGAGGAGGTTCTGGCCCTTGAACAGGACCTGGCCGGAGACCTTGGCCTTGTCGAGGTTCGTGAGGCCGAGCGCGGTGAGGCAGGTCACGCTCTTGCCGGACCCGGACTCGCCGACGATCCCGAACGTCTCGCCGCGGTGCACCTTGAAGCTGAGGCCGTCGACGGCCTTCACCAGACCGTCGCTGGTCGGGAAGTGGACGTGCAGGTCCTTGACCTCGAGGAGGACTTCCTTGGCCGGCATGCGTGAAGTGTAGAGCCTGGTCTCGCCGGTTCGGGTCCGGAGCTAGGAGTAACGGACCCGCGGGTCGAGGGCCGCGTAGAGGATGTCGACTATGAGGTTGGCGATGATGACGAACCCGGCCGCGAAGACGGTGGTCCCGAGGATGATCGGGAAGTTCTGGCTCCGGATGGCGCCGACCGCGTAGCTTCCGATCCCCGGGATGTTGAAGATCTGCTCCGTGATGACCGCGCCTCCGAGCAAGATGCCGAGGTCGAGCCCGTACATCGTCACGATCGGCGTCAGCGCGCTGCGCAGCGCGTGGCGGGTGACGGACTTCTCGCGCAGACCCTTCGCCCGCGCCGTCCGGATGTAGTCCTCGCCCTGGACCTCGAGGAGGTTGCCGCGCACCATCCGGGCGTAGATCGCCGCGGACGTGAACGCCAGCACGAACCACGGCAGCCACATGACCTTGAACCACTGGACCGGGTCCTCGGTGATCCCCACGTAGGACCCGGTGTCGTAGACCTGTAAGGCCTGGATCGGGCCCGCGTCGAAAGTGAACACGGCGATCAGACCCAGCCAGAACGTCGGCATCGACACGCCGACGAGCGCGAACAGCATGGACCCGCGATCGAGCAGGGACCTGCGTTTGAGCGCCGATATGACGCCGATCGAGACACCGAGCGTCAGCCACAGGACCGAGGCGCCGAGGGCCAGCGACGCCGTCGCCGGGAAGCGGCCGAGCAGCGCGTCGAGGACGTCCTCCTGCGTCTGGTACGAGTACCCCAGGTCGCCCGTGAAGGCGTTGCCCACGTACCGCCCGAACTGGACGACGACGGGCTGGTCGAGCCCGAGACGCTTCTCGACCTGGTCGACGAGCTCGGCCCTCGGGTTCTTCCCGGCGAACTTGATCGCCAGCAGGCTCTGCCCGTCCTTGGTCCTGCCGCCGGCGCCGCCCGGCATGACGAAGAAGATGACGAACACGGAGGCGATGACGAGGACGAGCATCACGATCGACCACATCACGCGCCTCGTGACGTACTGGAACATGCGCCCTTTCCCTCCGTCCTCCGTCTCGTCCGGCGTCGGCGACGAGTGGTGGGGGGGGGGGGGGGGGGGGGGG
>DATADL010000094.1:0-8189 GCA_036258555.1 Actinomycetota bacterium
CGTGTTGTTGAACGTCAACCTCCGGCGCGTGGCGGTGCCGCCCTCGGGAGGCTGCGTGTCGACGACGAAGATCTCGAGGTCCTGGTCCGTCGGCTGGTCCTTGCTGGCGATCGCCAGCTTCCGCTCGTTCGGCGACCACGACGGCGCGAGGTCGTCGAACGGGGTGAACGTCACCTTCTGGTCCGGCTGCTCCGCAGGCGCCGTCAGGTCGAACACGTAGACGTCCGACTGCGTGTCGCCCGTCAGCCTCGCGACGTACGCGACCTTGTTCCCGCTCGGAGAGACGTCGGGCTTGGAGATGCGGCGCTCGGCGGGGTCGGTGAGCGTGAAGACCTCGCCGCCGGGGACCGCGTCGGTGTCATAGGCGAGGTGTCCCGCACGCGACCACATGATCCCGCCCGTGGGGTGCCACTCGGGATCCATGTCCTGCTGGTTCGGTGTGTTCGTGACGTTCGTCACGCGCTTCGTGTCTAGGTTGTAGACGAGGATGTCGCCCATCGTCGTCTCCATCCCGCCGCGGAAGATCTCCGCGTCGAACGCGATCGAGCGGCCGTCGCGCGAGAGCTTGGGGTCGCCGATGTCGGTGGCCGGCGGTTGCGTGTGCGTGTACACCTGCTCGGCCCCCGTGCCGTCGGGGTTCGACATGCAGAACGTGAGCACGTGGCAGCGGTACACGATCTTCTTCGCGTCGAACGACCAGCTCGGCTCGCGGTCGGCCTGCACGTTCTTCGTGAGGCGCTTCGGCTGGTACCCGTTCGTGCCCATCGTGTAGATCTCCGGCCGGATGGGCCCCTGCTGGAAGACGATGCGCTCCTTGAGCTCGCTCGTGGGGGGCTCGGTGATCGTGATCTCCTGCGCCATGTCGGCGATGGGCTCGATCGCCTCGGGGTCGTCCTGCATCGCGGGAGGAAACGCCTCGCACGCAGTGGTGAGGAGGATCCCGGCGCACGCGAACGTCAGGAGGGTTCTGCTCTTCATCCGACTACTTCCTCCTCACGACGATCTTGCCGGTGGCACGGACGCCGCTGATCTCGTGGAGCATCGACGCGTAGGGAAAGCCCTTCTTGGGTGACGGGTTCGGGAACAGCAGGTCGTAAGGCCGTGTGTCCTCCACGACGCCCCTGCCGCGCAGGCCGGAGCTCGCGGCGTCCCTAGCGCTCGTGAGCCGTGCGTCGCCGGCGCGGGCCGCGAGTCCTGCGGGGACCTCCAGCTCGAGCTCCAGGTAGCTCTCGCAATAGGGGGCGTCGTTCGAGCCCGGCTGCGTGTCCGGGACCTCAGAGGGCGCGTCGCCGTCCGGATCACATGCGATCACGGGGAAGGAGCTCGCCTGCGCGATCGCGCGGCGCGCGGGGAACGTAACGGTGTACGCGCTGAAGACGTTCTCGGCGAAGCTCCACCGCACGCCCTGCCCCTTCTTGATCGCGATCGTGCGGGGGTACATCCCGCGGAGCGAGACCGTCTGCGTCTCGACGCCGGCCCACGCCATCCGGTACGTCTTGCCCCTGATCTTGCGCGTGACCTTCTTGCGCGAGTAGCTGCGGTGCAGCCGGTTCGCCGCGGCGACGTCCTGCTGGAACGCGTTGTCGGACTGCTCGGCGGCCGCCGCGGCGTCCGTCGGGGCCTCGTCCTCGCCGACGACCGAGATCCTCATGGTCATCGCGGGGTTGACCGGGTCGACGACCTCGACGGCCTCGCCCGGATCGGCGTTGATCGTCACGGAGAAGTCGAGGCGGTGGACCTGAGCGGAGTCCCCCTCCGGCACGAGGGCGAGCCCGGAGCCGAGGACGTCGCCGAGCTCGTGCGGCCGGGCGTCGAACTCGCACGGAGCTTCCGTCGGCCAGCCACAGTCACGGCTCGGGAAGACGACACCGAGGTTCGCCTTCAGCGCGTCCGAGCCCTCGTCGGGATCGGGCTCGAACAACGACCAGGGACGGCCGGTTCCCCCGGCGTTCTCCGCCGTCCACTCGCCGGCCGTCTCGCCCAGCGGGAGCAGCGCCACCCCGTGGAAGCCCGTGCTCGTGAAGCGCACGACGTCACCCTGGCGGACCCGGAGCTCGGCCGGGTAGAAGCGCATCGACTCCTTCGAGAGGTCGCCCTCGCTGATCAACCTGCCGACCTCGACCTCGTACGCGGTCTGGGCGCGCGCGCCGGAGACAGGAAGCGCGGCTGCGGCGAGCGCTACGAGAGCGGACGCGGCGACGATCCGTCGGGTGGTGGAGGCAACTGGCATGGACGAGCGATTGTGTCCGAGGCGTGGTCGTACGTGATCCGGAATGACTACGTAGTTCACGCAAGTTTTCTTCGCGGGCTGCCCCGCGTCCGCTACTCCCGGACCCAGATCGCCGTGACGTCGACCGGCCGGAAGCCGAGACGCTCGTACATGCCTGTCGCCGCGGGGGCCGCCTGGAGCCATGCCCACCGCGCTCCCGCGGCGAAGCCGTCACTCACGGCGCGTGCCGTGACTGCGGCGGCGAAGCCGCGCCTGCGGTAGCGAGGCAGGGTCGCGACGGCGAGGATCGCGGTCGCGCCGCCGCATGTGACGCCGACGGCGGTGCTCACCGGCTCGCCGTCCGCGAGCCCGACGTAGGAGCGGACGCCCGGCACGCTGAGGACCTGCTCGGTCGCCGCAGGCGCGAACGCCTCGAGCACCGTGTCGAAGCCGATCGCCGCGACCCGCGCGTGCAGCGTGCCCTCGTGCGGGGTGAGCCGGCGGATGGTGAGCCCGGGCGCGTCGAGGGCGGCCGCGAGCCGAGACCGGTCGTCGAGGACCATGGTCGGCTCCTCGTCGTCGAGGACCATCCCCCGGCGACGCGGGAGCTCGTTCAGGGCGGGATCCGTCCCGGCGCGCAGCTGGAGGCAGTGAGGCACGCCCGACGAGGCGGCGCGATCGAGCATCCGCTCCACGATTGCGACGGGCGCGTCGCGGCGCTCGACCCACACGCCGTTGAACCCGCTCGACGGGATCCCGGTGACGACGAGCGCGGCCCCGTCGCGCTCCTCGAAGAGCGCGCCGGGGATCGCGCCCACGTACAGACGCCAGGTCTCGATCGACGCTCGCGCCGCCGCGTCCGCGCCGGCGGGCGGCGGGCCTTTGGTACGCACGGAGGGAGTCTCACCTCTCTTGCTTGACCTGCTATGGAGGCGGCTCCCATAATCGGCAATCCGGCGCGGGTGCGAGCGAGGGAGGGCGCGGTGGCTCAGACGAACGAGGGCGCGGTGGCCCAAGGGGTTGCTTGTCAGGAGTACCGGGTCGGGACGCGCCAGTGGACCGATTGCATCGAGGACCAGGCGACCGGTGGCGGCCTGATGCCGTGGATCGTCGTGGTCCCGCTCGGGGTCATGGTCCTCGGGATGATGATCGGGTTCGCGCGGCAGTTCTCCTCGGCGGGCCGCCAGAAGGCGCGCGAGCACGGCGCCGCAGGGACGGCCGGCACCTGGCTGATATTCGTCTCGTTCGTCGAGCTGGCGATCGGGATCGGGAACGTGATCGCCGTCCGGAGGGGCGGCGGGACCGGCTACTCGATCGCCGCGACCGTGCTCGTGGGCGTCGGCGTGCTCCTGTTCGTCATCGGGGTGTTCCTGAAGATCAAGGGCTGGCGCCGGGCTCGCATCTACAACAACGGAGTGCCCGGTGAAGCGGTCATCAAGGCAGTGCACGAGACCGGGACGATGGTCAACAACCAGCCGATGTACGGGTTCGACCTCGAGGTGACGGGGCAGGGGTTCGCCCCCGTGAGCACCCGCCACCGCGAGGTCGTCCCGTTCTGGTTCCTGAACCGCGTAGGTCCGCAGGCGCGCGTGCCGGTGAAGGTCGACGCGTCGAACCCCACCCGGCTGATCTTCGACTGGGACAGGATGGCGACGATCACACCCCAACCGGGCACGGGGGCGGCGATAGCGTCGGCGCTGGGCGGCGGCGCCCCCGGGCAGACGACCGCAGGGGATCCCGCGGCACAGGCCGCCCAGGCGGCCCAGGCCGCGCAGGGACTCCTCCGCGGAGGGGACTCCATCGTCGACGCGATGCAGGCGGCCGGTCAGGTCACGGGCCGCGGCGGCGAGTGGCACGCCGGAAAGGTGATCGGCCTGGCGATCACGCTGTTCGTGCTCATCGTGTTCGGCGGCGGGCTGTTCCTGCTCGCGAGGGTCTTCGGCGAGGTCAGCGACGTCACGAACGACGTCTCGGACCAGGTCTCCGACGCGTTCGAGGAGGCCCAGGGAGCGTTCGGCGGCGGCGGCAGGGGACGCGGCGGCGCGGGCGCGGGAGCCCCGACCACCCTCGAGGTGTCCCGTACCGCGCGCGGGCGCGAGCCGGTCTCGTTCTCGATCAGGCTTCCGGCCGGGTGGAACGACGTCACGGCCTCGGTCGCGGAGCGCCAGGGTCCGGTAGTCGTCGACGCCGTGCTGAAGCCGCAGGTCCCGTCGGAGGCGCGCATCGTCGTGTCGCGCTCGGCCAGCTTCCTGCAAGACCCGGCCCCCGCCTCTGCCGACGTCACGTCCGTCCGCAAGTCGTACGAGCGCGAGTTCGGGGACAGCATCGTGCGCAGCAGGCTCGTGGAGCTCGCCGGCGAGACCGCGGTGGCTCTCGACATCGCCCCGGGGGCGGACGGGCTGCAGTCACGGCAGCTCGCGGTGATGCGGGAGGGGCAGGTGCTGCTCCTGAACCTCACGGCGCCCAAGGCCCAATGGCGCTCGAGCCTCGCGGTGTTCGACGAGGTGCTCGACTCCTGGAGGTGGGGGGCGGTCTCGGCGTAGACGTCTGGAAGAGGTCGCGGTGCGTTCCGAAGTCGGGTGGACCCGCGCCGAAGAGTCTCCCAGATTGCGTATTGGCCCGGCGGTGCCGGCCTGCCTAGGGTGGTGGCTCAATCCATCGCCAGGGGGTCTCGTCTTGTCACGCGCTCGCATCGCAGTCGCCGCGCTCACCGCGCTCGTAGTGGTGGGCTCCGCCGTCCCCGCCGGAGCGGGAGCCTTCCCCGGAGAGAACGGGAAGATCGTCTACGTCGCCGGGGACGACATCTTCACGGTCGATCCCGACGGGACCGACGTGGCGAACCTCACGCAGACCGAGGGCCTCGACGTCGAGAACGTCTCCGCCTCGCCGGACGGCAAGTGGATCGCGTTCAACGTCGGCTCCCCGACGGTCCTCGACGACGCGGGGCTCTACGTCCTGGACGTCAACGGGACGACGCTGCGCGACGTGCTCGCGAAGCGGCACGACGACTTCATCGCGGTCGGCGCGCCGACTTGGTCGCCCGACGGGCGGCGCCTCGCGTTCGAGGCGTACACGTACCCCGGCTTCAGCAACGAGCTGTTCGTGATCGACTCGGACGGGAGCGACATGAAGAAGCTCACGAACTGCAACTGCGTGAGCACGTCGTACCCGACGTGGTCGCCGGTCGGACCGGAGATCGCCTTCGTCCCCTGCTGCAGCCAGGTCGTGACGACCATCAACGCGAACACCGGCGCGACGACGGAGGCCTTCGCGGTCGAGTCCGGCTACGCGGACAACCTGACCTGGTCGCCTGACGGCACGCAGATCGCGTACGACGACCTCATCGAGGTATACCGCGTCGCGATCCCGAACGGGACGCCCGTGCCCCTGACCGCGACCGGCCCCGGCTACTACTCGAACCCGTCGTGGTCTCCCGACGGGACGCAGATCCTCGTCGAGTCGAACCACGCGTCCCAGCAGAGCAACAACCGCGACATCTACGCGATAGACGCCGTGAACGGTGTGGCCGGCGGCGTCACGAGGGTGACGACCGCCCTCGACGCCGAGGGCCAGCCGGAGTGGGCGCCGCTGTGCGTCGGTCGCTGCACGCCGACCTCGATCGCGCTGCGGATCGTCAAGACCCGCACGGCCGTGAAGGTCAACGGCACGATCTCGCCGCCTGTCGGCGGCGCCGCGACCGTCACGCTGCTCCGCAAGACGAGCTCGGGGTTCAAGCGGCTCGGGTCGAAGCAGCCGGGGTTCGCGGAAGACGGGACGTTCGCGGCGTCGTTCTCCCGACCCGCCGAGGGCAAGTGCAAGGTCGAGGCCCGCTTCGCCGGCGACGCCGAGCACGACCCGACGCTGGCGACCAAGCTGTTCGCCTGCTGAGGCCGCAGGCGGCCGCGCCCTGCGGCAGGGGCGCCCGAGTAGTGCGTCGAAGGCTTTTCTGAGCGCGGGTGGGTGTCCCCGCTCACGGGAGGTCGTATGCGGCGGCGAACGGCGGCGATCGGTTTGTGTCTGGCGCTGCTCGGCGCGTCCGGGGCCTCGGCGCAGCCGTCGCAGGGCGAAGGCGTGTGGGTGCCTACGCTGCACGTCTCGCCCCAGGGCAAGGTCGAGCTCGAGCTCTTCCGCGACGGGACCGCGTTCGCGCACAACACCGGCGACGCGTCGTTCTGGTACAGCCCGAACGGGGGCCGCGTGTGGACCCCGCGACCGCCCTTGCCGGCGAACGGCGCGACGCCGCAGATGGACTTCTCCTCTCCCGAGCGCGGCTACGCGATGAGCAACGGTCAGCTGTTCGAGTCCACCGACCTCGGGCTCACGTGGAAGCCGGTGTCCGCCCCTTCGTTCGACGTGACGTGGGAGGAGGGGCTGTCGGTCCTCTCCGACCTCGAGGCGGTCAAGGGGTCGCGCAAGCTCGTCATCCTCGGCCACAAGGTCCCGAAGGTCGACGAGTGTCCCACGTTGGGCGAAGAGACCGCGGTCTTCTACGGGACGCCCGGCAACTGGAAGAGCACGAAGATCCCGTTCCCGTCGGTCACGTGGGAGGTCGAGTTCCTGAACGAGCGCGTCGGGCTCCTCTCGCTGGTCGAGACGAAGCTCTCGCGGACGACCTCCTGCGGGTTCCAGGCCACCGGCTACCGCTACTCGGTGCAGAAGACGACGGACGGCGGGCGGACGTTCGAGGAGATCTACTCCGTCCTCCAGGAAGAGGACGGCGTGCTGTCGGTCGCGATCCCGACCCCGCGCAAGATCTTCCTCGGCATGGACTCCGGGCGCGTCCTGCGCAGCACGGACGGGGGCCGGACGTTCGAGGAGGCGATCGACCTCGTCGCCGAGACGGGACGGCCGGGCCTGTGGGTGGACCAGATCACGTTCGCCAACCCGCTCGTGGGCTACGTCGGGAGCAACGCGATGGGCACGTGGCGAACGTTCGACGGCGGCCGCACCTGGGTCCACGAGCTCTCCCACCAGAACGCGCCGGGGCTGAACATCGGAGACCTCGTCGCGGTGGGGCCGAACGACGCGCTGCTGGGCGGGCCGTGGGCGATCGCGCGCCGTGAGATGACGCCCTAGGTGTAGCTCCGACAGACAGGGGTCGCCGTTTCACGCGGCCGCCAACGTCCCGGGGCTTCTCGCGCCGGGTCCTACCGCGTCGAGACGGTTCCCGTCGCGTGCGGGAGGCGCACGCAGACTCCCGCGGCGAAGTGCCGTCCCGCCGCCCCGCACGACCCTCTTGCGGGAACGCCGGACGTCTCGACCACGCCGGGCGGCAGCGGGAGGTGGAGCTGGACGTGCTCGAACTCGGTCGGGGGCGGAGGCGACACGTAGCCTCCGCCGAAGCTCCACGTCGCACCGCCGTCCGCGATCGTGTGCACGGCTTGGTGGAACAGCACCTGGTACGGCCCGACGCTTGCCGGCCCGCCGACGTAGACGCCGAACCCGCCCGCGCAGGGATACGCGTACGCAACGGGGGCGGGAGTCGCAGGCTCGCCCTCGTACAGGCACACCCCGTACCTGGACGTCGCCGACACGTCGGATCGGACGCGGAACGCGGTCAGCATGATGGCCTCGTCGCCGGCGTCGGCATACGTCTCGCCGTACGCGGCCCCCGCACCCGCGGAGGAGTCCCACAAGGTCTCGGGGGGAGCTCCCACCGACACCTCCGGCGCGGGCCGTCCCGGGCGGATCCGGGTTCTCCCCCGAAGCCCGTCGAGGGTCAGCTCCACCGTGACCGGAGCGCCGTCGGTGATCGTGTAGAGGAGGTAGTCACCCGCCGGTATCGGGTAGCGCTCGTTCTCGGCAGGCAGGAACCCCGAGGTCTTCAGGTAGGGGCCCTCCTCGGAGCGGCACCCGGGCTCGCCGCAGAAGTCGAGGTTCACCGCGAGGAGCGCTGCGCGTCCGTCCCAGGGCCGGACGCCGACCTCGACGAGCGCGATCCCCGTGACGCGTCCCGCTCCCGATATCGACACGTCGGGGT
>DATADL010000095.1:0-3406 GCA_036258555.1 Actinomycetota bacterium
CGACGGGGGGATCGAGAAGGACAACGGCGCGGCGGCGAGAGCGGACGTCATCGAGCGGCCCCCGCGGCGAGGTCCGACGCGGCGTAGCGGCCGCTCGGCGGGCGTTCCTCGACCAGCCGGACGAGCAGGGGCGCGATCGACTCGGGATCTGCGCGGTCCGAGATGTCCTCGCCGGGGAACGCCTCCTGGTGCATCAGGGTCCTCATGTCGCCGGGATCGAACGAGTAGACGTGGAGCTCCGGGTGCTCCGCGGCGAGGATCGCCGTCAGCTGGTCGAGCGCGGCCTTCGAGGACCCGTAACCGCCCCAGCCCTCGTACGGCTCCCGGCCCGCGTCCGAGGTCACGTCGACCACGACGGCGCCGGGCCGCAGCAGCGGGAGGAGCGTCTGGAACAGACCCAGGGGCGCGACGACGTTGACCTCGTAGACGCGGGCGAGCGCGTCGAGCGGGTACGCGGCCAGCGCCGGTCGGGGGCTGGGGCCGAGCGTGCTCGCGTTGTTCACGACGAGATCGGCCCCGCCGCGCTCCGCCACCGTGCGGGCGAGCTCCCCGCGGTGCTCCGGATCGGTCACGTCCCCCGCGACAGGCGTGACGCGCGGCAGGCCCGTCACGGCCGCATGAAGCGTGTCCCGGTCCCGGGCGTCCACGACGACGTCCCATCCCCTCTCCGACAGCAGACGGACGAGGGCGAGCCCGAAGCCCCGCGACGCACCCGTGACGACTCCTAGCGGCATGTCCGTTCCTCCTTGTGCGTACGTTTTCCGAGAGGTTAGGAGTTAAAGTGCACTTGAAGTCAAGAGGAGGACGTCATCGAGCAGCGATTGACCGTCGGAGAGGTCGCGGCGCGCAGCGGCCACGCCCCCTCCGCGCTCCGGTACTACGAGAGCGAGGGGCTGATCACGTCCGAGCGGACCGAGGGCGGCCAGCGCCGGTACGACCGGAGCGTCTTGCGGCGGCTGGCGTTCGTGCGCGCCGCGCGCCATGTCGGCCTCTCCCTCGAGGAGATCAGGGCGGCGCTGCGGACGCTTCCCGAGGGCAGGACGCCGACGAAAGCGGACTGGTCGCGGATCTCGAGGCTGTGGCGGGACCGGCTGGACGCCGAGATCGAGGCGCTAGAAGCGTTGCGCGACGGCCTCGACTCCTGCATCGGGTGCGGCTGCCTCTCTCTCCAGCGCTGCCGGATCGCGAACCCGGGGGACGTCGCGGCGCGGGCGGGCCCGGGCGCCCGCTATCTTCCGTCGCCCCTGCGAGAACCCGAGTAAGGCCCCCGCCGCACGATTACGATTCTCGGGTCCCAGGCGCCGTTCTCCCAGGGAGGCCCCCGTGCGAGCTCGCTTCACCGACAAGGCCGCGCCAGCCGTGGCGCTGATCGCCGCGACCCTGCTGCTGGGGGCCTGCGCGGCCGAGGAGGACGAGCCCACGCGTCCCGCGGCCGAGGGATCCGAGACGGCGAGCTGCCACAAGGACCACCTGCCCCTCCACGAAGAAGGAGTCTTGACGATCGCCACCGACAAGCCGGCGTTCGAGCCGTGGTTCGTGGACAACGACCCGACGAACGGCAAGGGCTTCGAGAGCGCGGTCGCCTATGCGCTCGCGGAGGAGATGGGATTCACCGAGGACGAGGTCGAGTGGGTGGTCGAACCCTTCAACAAGTCGTACGCGCCCGGGCCCAAGGACTACGACTTCGACATCAACCAGATCTCGATCACGGAGAAGCGTGAGCAGGCGGTCGACTTCAGCGAGGGCTACTACGACGTCAACCAGGCCCTCGTGGCGAAGAAGGGGACGCCGATCGCGGACGCCAACTCGCTCGACGCCGTGGCCGACTACAGGTTGGGCGCTCAGGTGGGTACGACGAGCTACGCGTACATCACGCAGTACGTCCAGCCGGGCGAGCAACCGTTCACCTACGACACGACCAACGACGCGAAGTCCGCGCTGAACGCGGGCCAGATCGACGGCATCGTCGTCGACCTGCCCACCGCGTTCTACATAAGCGCCGTCGAGATCCCCGGATCCGCCGTCGTCGGGCAGTTCCCGACGCAGGGCGAGACCGAGCAGTTCGGGCTGCTGTTCGAGGAGGGCAACCCGCTGGTCGACTGCGTCGACGAAGCGCTCGCGCGGCTGCGGGACGACGGCACCCTCGCGGACATCCAGGACCGCTGGCTGTCGCAGGCGGTGCGCGCGCCCGTCCTCGAGTAGCGAGGAGTGGCCGCAGGAGGTCCGCCGCAGGTCGCGGGGCTGTCCCGGCGCGGGTCGAAGATGCTCGGTGACCGCCGGGCAGCGCTGGTCTCGACCGCGAGCACGGTCGTCTTCTTCACGCTGGTGGCCGTCGCGCTCGCGCTGGCGCCGGGGAGCCGCGCAGTCGCCGAGGACTTCTTCTCGTGGGAGGCGATGAAGGAGGCCTTCTCCGGCACGGAGACGACGCCGTCGGTCGCCGGTGCGTTCCTGCTGAACGTGCGGATCTTCCTGGTGGCCGAGGTGCTGATCCTCGTCCTGGCGCTCGTGATCGCGGTCGTCCGGATGACGCCGGGGCCCGTGTTCGCGCCGCTCCGCCTCGTGGCGGTCGCGTACACGGACCTGTTCCGCGGGATCCCGCTGCTGCTCGTCGTCTACGTCATGGGCTTCGGCGTCCCGGGGCTGGAGATCCGCGGCATCTCCGACCAGAGCCCGGTCGTGCTCGGCGGCGCCGCGCTCGTGCTGTCGTACTCCGCGTACGTGGCGGAGGTCTACCGGGCCGGCATCGAGTCGGTGCACGAGAGCCAGGTGGCCGCAGCGCGATCGCTCGGGCTCAGCCGCCGGCAGTCGCTGCGCTACGTCGTGCTGCCCCAGGCCGTGCGACGGGTGATCCCGCCTCTGCTGAACGACTTCATAAGCCTGCAGAAGGACACCGCGCTGATCGCCGTGCTCGGCCCGATCGAGGCGGCGCGGGCGGCCTCGATCTACGGCGCGGACCGCTTCAACTACTCGAGCTTCGTCGTCGCGGCCCTGCTGTTCGTAGCGCTGACGATCCCGCTGGCCCGCTTCACCGACGGCCTCGTCGCGCGGGACCGGCGGCGGAGACGCGGCGGGGCGCTCGCATGACGGCGCCGTCGGCGGTCCGGGTCGAGGGCGTCGTGAAGTCGTTCGACGACCTCGTCGTCCTCGACGGGATCGACCTCGAGGTCGCCCCTCACGAGGTCGTGTGCCTGATCGGGGCGTCGGGCTCGGGGAAGTCGACGCTGCTGAAGTGCATGAACCTGGTCGAGCCGGTCGACGCCGGACGGATCTTCCTCGAAGGCGAGGAGATCACCGCCCCGGGGGTGGACGACGACTCGGTGCGGCAGCGGATCGGGATCGTCTTCCAGTCCTACAACCTGTTCCCGCACATGACCGTGCTCGACAACGTGACGCTCGCGCCGCGGCG
>DATADL010000096.1:0-5158 GCA_036258555.1 Actinomycetota bacterium
TCTCCGCGGCAGCGCGACCGCGCCGAGCTCGCAAGCCTCCTCGAAGTACTTGAGGGCCTCGCCGAACGCGGCGCCCTCCATCGCCCGGTCGCCCGCCATCACGAGGTACTCCTGGGTCTTGACCGGATCGGCCGCGGCCCCCGCGCTGTAGAGGTGGTGAGCGATGCCGGCAGCGTGGGGCGCCAGGTCGTCGCCGTACACCTTCTCCATCGCCTCGGCGACCCGCAGGTGCAGACGTTGTCTCCGCGGCAGCGCGACCGCGCCGAGCAGCGTCTGGCGGATCAGCTCGTGGACGAACACGACCTTCGCGTCGCGCCCGTCCGCGCGCGACATGACGACGTGGCTGCGCTCGGCCTCGTCGAGGCAGTCGAGGAGCTCGTCGCCGTCGCCTCCTGCCACGGCCTCCAGGAGCCGGAAGTCGCACACGCGCCCGATGACGGCGGCGGCCGTGAGGAGCTTCGTCGTCGCCGGCCCCAGACGTTGCAGCCTCCGGCCGATCACGAGCCGGACGCCCTCCGGCACCTCGAGGTCCGCGACCTCGAGGTCGGCGCGCCAGCGCCCTGCCTCGTCGCGCAGGTGACCCTCCTCGTCGAGATGGCGGAAGACCTCCTCCACGAAGAACGCGTTGCCCTCGGTCTCCTTGAAGATCGACGCGGCGAGCGTCGGGGGCGGCGGCTCGCCGGCGAGCTTCGTGAGCATCGCCGCGACTGCGTCCTCGTCGAAGCGCGCCAGGCTCATCCGTGCGACGAGCCGCCTGCGCAGCAGGTCCTCGAGCGTCTTCGCGAGGGGCCGGTAGGCGTCTAGCTCGACGTCGCGGTACGTGACGATCACGAGCACGGGCATGTCCGCGAGCGCGGGCGCCATGTGCTCCATCAGCTGCAAGCTGGCCTCGTCGGTCCAGTGCACGTCGTCGAACAGGACGACAAGTGGTGTGACCGAGCTGGCGCGCTCGATGAAGTCGCGGATGCTGTTGAACAGGTACCGGCGCTCCTGCTCGGGCGGGAGCTCGAGCGGGGGCGGGATGTCGTCGTAGAGGTGGCGCAGCTGCGGGAGGACCTTCGCGACCTCGCCTGCCGACGGTCCGAGCGCCATGCGGAACGTCTCCGCGTCGACGTCCTTGAGCGCGCCTTCGAGCACCTCGACGAACGGGCCGTACGGGGGCGGGGACTCCATCTCGTAGCAGCGGCCGACGAGCGTCCGGTAGCCGCGCGCGCCGGCGTCGCGGATGGCCTCCTCGGCGAGGCGGGTCTTTCCCACGCCGGGCTCGCCGCCGATCGCCACGAGCCCGCCGCGTCCCGTTTCGAGGCGGTCGAGCCACGTCCGCAGCTCCGCGCGCTCGCGGGCGCGTCCGACGAAAGGCGTCACCCCCGACGAGTCGCCCTGCGGCTGTCGCCGCCACCCCACCGCGTACAGGTGCCACGGCTCGGCGAACCCCTTGAGGGTCACGTCGCCGCGCTCTTCCCACGAGGCATCCGGGACGTTGCCGGCCAGGACCTTGACCACCTCGGAAGCAAGGACCTCTCCCCCGGTTGCGGCGGCGCAGATGCGCGCCGCGGCGCTCACCGCGGAGCCGAAGAGGTCGCCGTCCTCGTGGATCACCTCGCCGGCGTTGAGCCCGATCCGGACGCGCGGCAGGTCCTCGGAGCCGCGGGCGTCCTCGAGGTCGCGCTGGATCGCCGCTGCGCACGCCACCGCCTTGCGGGCGGAGTGGAACGCGACCATGAGCCCGTCCCCGAGCGCCTTGACCTCGACGCCGTCGTGCTCGGCCACGCGGGCGCGGACGATCTCCTCGCCGCGGCGGAGCACCCGGCGGGCCGCGTCGTCGCCGGACCGCGCGCCGAGGCTCGTCGAGCCCTCGACGTCGGTGAAGAGAATGGTGGTGGTGCCCTCTCGCAGCTCGCCCATGTCTTTTTCGCCCCGCCTCCGGATCACTCTCGGCCCCTCAATGATGGGCCAAACGAGCCGGCACGCGCTAAAGCGCCGAATCCTTGATGACGAAGGAAGTGATAGCGGATATGCTAGCACCATGGTGGACAGGAGGATCCGTCATCTCGAGAAGCTGAGAACTCATCTCAAGGACTGCTCCCCGGACCTCCTGCAGAGCGCTTTGAGGGCCTTCGAGTTCGCCCGGGTCCGACAAAGTGGCTCGCACGCCACATGGCGGCACCCGAGCGGGGTCAAGATCACCGTCCCCATCCACCGCCCGGTGAAGCGGTTCTACGTGGAGGAAGCCATCAGTCTCTGCAAGGAGCTCATGAACGACCCAGAAGGGGGTGACGAAAATGATCAACGAGAGTGACTACAAGCCCGAAGTCCTGGAGCACTTGCGTCAGCCGTGGACGATCGAGATAAGGCCTTACAGCGACGGCGGGTACTTCGCGCGCGTGGTGGAGCTCCGCGGATGCATGACCGAAGCCGACACGCAGCTCGAGGCGCTTCAGCAGCTGGAAGAGGCGCAGGCGGAATGGCTCGCGGCCGCCGTCGAGACCGGAGACCCGATCCCGAAGCCGTCGGGCGACAGCGAGTTCTCCGGGAAGATCTTCGTCAGGACCTCGCCCCACCTCCACCGAATGGTCTCGGAAGCCGCCTTGCGGGAGGGCGTCTCGATGTCGCAGTGGGTCTCGGAGGTTCTGTCGCGTGCGGTGTCGTATCAGGAGGTCCGGCTCTGGTGGGAGCGAGGTGACGCAGTCAAGGACCTTCTCGCCGCGTTCAAGGCCGCGACGTCCGAGGCCGACGATCGCGCGACGCGCCCGCTCGAACGCCCTGAGGCCTAGACGCCCATCCCGGGTGGGAGCTTCATGCCGCCGGGGAGACGCATCTTCCCGCGGCCCCCGGACATGGATTTCACTATCTTACGGACCTGCTCGAACTGCTTTACGAGGCGGTTCACATCTTGGATCGTCGTCCCCGAGCCGCGCGCGATCCGCTTGCGGCGGCTGCCGTTGATCACCGACGGGTTGTTGCGCTCCTGCATCGTCATCGAGCGGATGATCGCCTCGACCTTCGGGAGCTGCGAGTCGACCTCGTCGCCGCCGATCGGCAGCTTGCCCATCCCGGGCAGCATCCCGAGCACCTGCGACATCGGGCCCATCTTCTTCAACGCCTGGAGCTGGTTGAGGAAGTCGTCGAAGGTGAACTCCGCCTTGCGGAGCTTCTCCTCCATCTTCTGCGCCTCGGCCGCGTCGAACGCCTGCTCGGCCTTCTCGATGAGCGACATCACGTCGCCCATGCCGAGGATGCGCGACGCCATCCGGTCGGGGTGGAAGGGCTCGAGGTCGTCGAGCTTCTCCCCTACCCCGGCGAACTTGATCGGACGGCCGGTGACGTAGGCCATAGAAAGCGCCGCGCCGCCGCGCGCGTCGCCGTCGAGCTTCGTCAGCACGACGCCCGTCACCTCGACCTCCTCGAGGAACGCCTCCGCGACGTTGACCGCGTCCTGGCCGGTCATCGCGTCGCACACGAGCAGCGTCTCCACCGGCGAGACCTCCTTGGAGACGCTTCCGAGCTCGGCCATCAGGTCGGGGTCGACGTGCATCCGCCCCGCGGTGTCGACGATCAGGTCGGTGTAGCCCTCGGCGCGCGCGTGCGCGAGCGCGCGTCCTGCGACCCCGGGCGCGTCCTGCGTCCCCTCCTCGGAGTACACGGGCACGCCGACCTGCTCCCCGAGGATCTTCAGCTGGCTGATCGCGGCCGGACGGCGCAGGTCGCAGGCGGCGAGCAACGGGCGCCGGCCGCTCTTCTTCAGGTGGCGGGCGAGCTTGCCCGACGCGGTCGTCTTGCCCGAGCCCTGCAGGCCGGCCATCAGGATCACGCGCGGGGGCCGCGGCGACGGCTCGAGCCCCACGGCCTCGTGGCCGATGACGTCGATCAGCGCGGCGTGCACGAGCTTGATCACCTGCTGGGCCGGAGTGAGGCTCTTGTGGATCTCGGCCCCCTCGGCGCGCTCGCGCACGTCGGCGACGAACGCCTTGACGACCTTCAGCGAGACGTCGGCCTCGAGCAGCGCGAGGCGGATCTCGCGCAAGACCTCGTCGACCTGCTTCTCGGTGAGCCGGCCGCGCGACCGCAGCCGCGTGAAGATGTCGTCGAACCGCCCCGTCAGTGAGTCGAACACCGGTTCAGGGTAAGCGAGGCACCGCGTAGACGAGCGCCGCGGCGCACGCCGCCACGACCGCCGTGTGCAGGACGGCCGCCTGGCGCCTCGTCTTCGTGAAGATCCGTTCGGCGGGCGTGGTGGTCCGCAGGAACACGAGCTCGATCGCCGACAGCAATCCTACGGCGGCGGCGAAGGCGACGAGCGCGGACTCGCGCGACTGGTCGCTCTGGAACCACAGGTACGCGACGAACGGGACCGGGACCTTCAGGACGAGCCGCAGCCGCTCGCGCAGGTCGACCCGCGGCCGCATGGCCCGCTTCTCGTCGTCGTCCGTGAAGTCCCACGGGGGTCTCACCGGAGGTACAGGAAGAGACCGACCGCGGCGAGCCCGATCCCCAACAGCGTCGTCGCCGTGAGCATCATCGGCGAGCGGTCGTGGCTCCACAGCGTCAGGCGGTCGACGGTCGCGAACCCGAGCGCGACGATCCCGGCCCCCACGAGGATCCCGGCGACCAGCTTCTCCCGTTCGAGGAGCAGGTACGCGCCGTACCCGACGAGCACGGCGACTATCCGCAGGAACATCCGGTAGCGCTCGTCGATCCGCGGCGGCCGGTTCGGTTCGGGACGGACCACTCGTCTCTCCTAGAGGTAGTGCGCGAGGCCCTCGCGCAGGCCGATCGTGTGGACGCCGAGCTGCTCGCGCAACGGCCCGTTGTCGACTATGCCGGACTGCGTCGCGAACTCGATCCCCTGGGGAGTCATCGGAGGGGCCGGCAGCAGCCGCAGCGGCGCGGTCCCCACCTTCGCCAGCCAGGTGGGCACGGGGATCACCGGCCGCCGCTTCCCCATGACGTCGAGCATCGTGTGGATGATCTCGTTCATCGTCATCACGTCCGGCCCGCCGATCTCGTAGACGCGGCCCCAGGCGCCGTCCCGCTCGAACGCGCGCGCTACCGCTCGCGCGACGTCGCCGACCCACACCGGCTGGACCCGCTGCGGCTTCACCCCGACCTGCAGGACCACGGGAAGGCGCCGCGCCATGAAGGCGAACTTGTTCAGCGC
>DATADL010000097.1:0-3233 GCA_036258555.1 Actinomycetota bacterium
CCCGGACAGCCTGTCGAGCAGCCCGTACGACCGGTCCCGGACGGCTTCGAACCCGCCCGCGGCCTCGTCCTCGCCGCGCTGGCGGATCGCCCGGTGGACCTCCGAGTGGATGTCCGGCTCCTCGACTGCGCGGACGTAGTACTCCGCCGCGCCGACGGGCTCGCCGTCCGGCTCGCCGCGATCCAGGTACGCCTCGACCGAGCCCGTCGCCCGCAGCAGGTGTCCGGCGAGACCGCGCACCGAGAACTCGGGGAGGGCGCTCGGCGAGTCCCACGCGGCGCCGACCTCGGGCGCCGCCAGCAGGTCCGCCGCGACGCGACCCGTCTCGAGGAAGGCGGACCGAACCGTCACGGGACGGCGGCGGTGTAGTCCAGCCGGCCCTCCCACTGCACTTCGCCGTTCATGGACTCGTCGCCGTCCTCGGGCTCGAGCGTGATCTGGAGGTACGGGTACTCGGCCGGGTCTACGCCGACCGGGAAGTGGTGGACCATGTCGCCGTCCGCGGCCGTGAACGTGCCGCACGACACGCGGCCCGAGGCCCCCACCATCCACAGCTCGTAGTAGTAGCCGTCGGGCGCGGCGGGGATCGCGCTGTCGAGCTCGACGCGATAGCCCGTCTCTCCGTAGCGGACGAGCTCGACGGCCTCCGGCGGCGCGGACGCCCCCCGCATCTCCACGAGCTGCATCGTCTGGCCGACGGGGCCGAGGTCCTCGCGCATCCGGTCGGCCTGCGAGCGCCAGTTGATCCCGAGCACGCCGAGGACGACCGTCGCGACCCCGAGCGCCGGGACCAGGACGGCCGTGGTCCGCGACCGCCGCGACCCGACGACGCCCGCGCGCTCGAGGGCCGCGCGCTCGAGCTCGACGGGCGGCTCCGCACCAAGCGGGACCTCGGCGGCGAGGCGTCCTACGCGGTCGAGCTCGACGAGGGCGAAGACCTCTTCCTCCAGGCGCTCGGCGGGGGAGTGCTCGAGCGGCGCGTCGACGAGCAGCTTGTGCGTCGCCGCGACGCGCCCCAGCTCGCGGCGGCACGCCTCGCAGCCGTCGACGTGTCGCCGCACGTCCTGTGCCGCGGCCGGGGGGAGCTCGCCCATCAGGTACGAGTGGAAGTCGAGCCGTACGGCGTCGCAGCGGGTCACGCGGCCCCCCCCGACGAGAGGCCGCGCTCGGCGAAGGTCGCGCGCAGCTTGCGCAGCGCCGCGTAGAGACGCGTCTTCACCGTGCCGAGCGGGATGCCGAGCTCGGTCGCTATCTCGCTCTGCGTCATCTGACTCGCGTACGCCAGCTCGACCACACGCCGCTGATCTTCCGGCAACCCGGCGACCGCGCGCGCCACCTCCCACGCGGTCCAGGCGCGGTCCTCGTCCCACGGCGCCACCTCGCCGGCCGGCTCCGCGACCGGCACGGGGAGCCGTGCCCGGGCGCGGGCGAGATCGGCGGCGACGTTACGGGCGATGCCGAAGATCCACGAGGAGGACGCACCGCGCGACGGGTCGAACCGGCCGGCCCTGCGCCACACGCGCAACGTCACCTCCTGCACCAGCTCCTCCGCGAGCTTCGGATCGTTCAACCATCTGATCCCGAGCGCGTACAAAGGCCTCTCGAACGACCGGTACAGCGCGCGCAGAGCGTCGACGTCGCCGCGCGCTACGGCCTGGAGCAGTCGGTCTTCGTCGGTCCGAAGGGCCTGGTCGCCCGGGACTCCAGTTCCCATTACCCCTCCGAGAGCCGGGAAGGTTTCACTCCGGAGTCTGTCAGAACCCCGGTGTTACTCTGCGGGCGATGCCCTCCGCAGATCCCGCGGCGCTCTCGCGGCTCCTGGACCTCCAGGCCGAGGACACCGCGATCAAGAGACTCGAGGAGCGGCGCGCATCGCTTCCGGAGGCCCAGCGGCTCGCCGACGTGAACGCCTCGCTCGCCGAGCTGGACGCGGACCTCGCCATCGCGCGCAAGCAGCACGACGAGGTAGCCCGCGAGGTCGCGCGTCTCGAGGGCGAGTCCGGGCTCCTCGACCAGAAGATCGCCCGTGAGGAGCAGAGGATGTTCTCCGGCGGCGTCTCGAACCCCAAGGAGCTCTCGGCTCTGCAGGCGGAGGTCGAGTCTCTCAAGCGCAAGAAGACCGGCCTGGAGGACGAGCTCCTCGAAGCCATGCTCGGCCGCGAGCAGGCGGCGTCCACCATCGAAGGCCTCACCAAGGAGCGCGACGAGACCGCCGGCGAGGCGGCCGGGCTCACGAAGGTCGTCGACGAGCTGAGCGGCGACATCTCCGGCCAGCTCGAGAAGCATTCCGCGGCCCGGAGGGAGATCGCCGCCGACGTCCCCGCCGACCTCCTGAAGCTCTACGAGACGCTCCGGGCGCAGAAGGGCGGCGTCGGCGCGGCGGCGCTCGAAGCCGGGACGTGCCTCGGCTGCCACACGAAGCTGCCGCAACGCGAGCTCGAACGGATGCGAGCCGAGGGCGGCCTCCAGCGGTGCGACAACTGCCGCCGCATCCTGATCGTCGACTAGCAGAGGTGAAAGCGATCCTGCGCGCCGACGGGGGGGCACGCGGCAACCCCGGCCCCGCGGGGATCGGCGTCGTCCTCGAGGACCTCGACGGCAACGCGATCGGTGAGATCGCGCGCGGCATCGGTGTCGCGACCAACAACGTCGCGGAGTACACCGCGCTGATCGAGGGACTGAAGCTCGCCCAGGCCAAGGGCGTCACGGAGATCGACGTGCGCATGGACTCGAAGCTGATCGTCAACCAGGTCCTCGGCGAGTGGAAGATCAAGAACGACGCGCTGCGACAGCTCGCCGCGCGCGCGGAGAGGTTGCTCCGCACGTTCGAGCGCAAGTCGTTGACCTATGTCCCGCGGGAGCAGAACGCCGCCGCGGACAAGCTCGCGAACCAGGGGATGGACGCGGCCGCGCTCGACGACGAGCTCGACCGCGAGAGCAAGATCCAGCACGACCCGCTCTTTTGATCCTCTGGCACGCGGGGCTCGCCGCGCTGATCGTCTACGTGACGCTCGGCCGCCGGCGGATCGACTACCGCTTCGTGCTGCTCGGCGCGATCCTCCCGGACGTGATCGACGGCGCCGTCTACCGGGGCTCGCCGGACCAGGCGATCGCGCACTCGATCGTCGCGGTGATCGTGGCCGCGCTGGTCGTGATCCTCGGACTCCGCGGAGAGACGCGGCTCGCGGTGTTCGGGATCCCCGTCGGCTGGCTGCTCCACCTCGTCGGCGACG
>DATADL010000098.1:0-2634 GCA_036258555.1 Actinomycetota bacterium
GCACGGAGGTCCCGCCGGAGGGACGACTCGACGCCGACCCGGTGGCGAGCCGCAGCGCCCGCGGGGACTCCGGCGGCGCGCCGGGCGCCGTGCACCCGAACGACAAGGCGATCATCCTGAACCCGTCGGGCAAGGCGAGCCCCAGGGCAGGCCGGCCTTGAACCTCGAGGTCGTCGTCTTCGGCGTGATGTTCGTCGTCGCGCTCGGCTGCTCTATGGCGATGCTGTTCGCGCCGAACGCGGTCCACGTCGCGCTGTTCCTCGTCGGGTCGCAGGTCGCGCTCGCGGTCGCCTTCCTGCTGCAGGGAGCTTTCTTCGTCGCGATCGTCCAGATCATCGTCTACGCCGGGGCGATCATGGTGCTGTTCCTGTTCGTCATCATGTTGCTCGGCGTCGACAAGCGCGAAGCGCTGGTGGAGCCGTTGCCGGGGCAGAGGCCGCTCGCGCTCGGCCTCGGCGCCCTGCTCGCGGCCCAGGTCCTCTACGTCGTCCTGCGCGGCGTCGACCTCGTCGCCGGCGGCGCCGGGGGCGGACCGGAGGCGCTCGAGGCCCTCAACCGCGATCCCGGCAACGTGAAGGCGCTCGCGCAGCTGCTCTTCTCTCGCTACCTCCTGCCGTTCGAGGTGACGTCGATCCTGCTCGTCGTCGCGATCGTGGGGGTCATGGTGCTCGCCCGTCGCATGAGCGATCACCCGGGCCGCCCCAACCGTCCCGCCGGAGAGTCCGCGTGAACGGGGTCGACCCCGGCTTCTACCTCGTGCTCGCAGCCCTGATGTTCACCATCGGGGTCGTCGGCGTGCTCGTGCGGCGCAACGCGATCGTGATCTTCATGTTCGTCGAGCTCATGCTGAACGCGGTCAACCTCGTCTTCGTGACGTTCGCGCGGATGCACGGCGAGGTCGGCGGACAGGTGCTGGTCTTCTTCGTCCTGGTCGTGGCGGCGGCCGAGGTCGTGGTCGGGCTCGCGATCATCCTGCTGATCGCGCGGCGCCGGGGCACGGCCGACGTCGACGAGGCGAACCTGCTGCGGTGGTAGAGGACCTGGTGTTGGTCGAGCCGAGCTTCGGCGACCTCGCTCCGCTCGTGATCGCCGCTCCCCTTCTGGGCGCGGTGCTCCTGCTGTTCGCCGGGAAGAGGATCGGCCGGCTCGCAGGTCCGCTCGCGTCCGCGGCCGTCGGGATCTCGTTTTTCGCCGGGGTGGCGATCTTCGCCGGGCTGCTCGGCGAGGAGGCGCACGGCGAGGCCCACAACGCGCGCGAGCAGGTCGTCCACCTCTTCGACTGGATCCGCGTGGGGGGCCTGGACGTCGGCGCCGACCTGCTCGTCGACCAGCTCTCGGCGATCATGGTCCTGGTCGTCTCCGGCGTCGGGACGCTGATCCACGTGTACTCGATCGGGTACATGCACGACGATCCGCGCTACCCGCGCTTCTTCGCCTACCTGAACCTGTTCGCGGCGTCGATGCTCCTGCTCGTGCTCGCCGACAACCTCGTGCTGATGTTCGTCGGCTGGGAGGGCGTCGGGCTGTGCTCGTACCTGTTGATCGGGTTCTGGTTCGAGAAGCGCTCGGCCGCGGCCGCCGCTAACAAGGCCTTCATCGTCAACCGCGTCGGGGACTTCTCGTTCCTGCTCGGGATCTTCCTGCTGTTCGCGACCACGGGGTCGGTCGTCTTCGGCGAGGTCAACGGCGCCGCTCCGGAGATGGGCGCGGGGATCGCGACGATCGCGGCGCTCCTGCTGTTCGGCGGCGCCGCGGGCAAGAGCGCCCAGATCCCCCTGTACGTGTGGCTGCCGGACGCGATGGAGGGCCCCACGCCGGTCTCGGCCCTCATCCACGCGGCGACGATGGTCACCGCCGGCGTTTACATGGTCGCCCGGCTCAGCCCCGTGTTCGCAGCGTCCGGCGGCGACGCGCTGCTCGTCGTCGGATGGATCGGCGCGCTGACGGCGCTGTGGGCGGCCTTGATGGCGGCCGCTGAGTACGACATCAAGCGGGTGCTCGCGTACTCGACGATCAGCCAGCTCGGGTACATGTTCCTGGCCCACGGCGTCGGCGCGTACTCGGCCGGCATCTTCCACCTCGTCACGCACGCGTTCTTCAAGGCACTGCTGTTCCTCGGGGCCGGCGCGGTCATGCACGCGCTCGGCGGCGAGACCGACATGCGCAAGATGGGCGGGCTGCGCAGGCAGATGCCGGTCGTGGGCCTCACGTTCATGGCGGGCTGGCTCGCGATCTCGGGCATCGTGCCGTTCGCCGGGTTCTTCTCGAAGGACGCGATCCTGGCGTCGGCGTGGGCCGAGGAGCAGTACGCGCTGTGGGCGATCGGGCTTGGCACGGCGCTGCTGACCGCGTTCTACATGTCGCGCCTCTACTTCAGGGTGTTCGAGGGCAAGACCAGGGTTCCGGAAGGCGTGCATCCGCACGACGCCCCGCCGACGATGGCCGCGGCGCTGGTCCCGCTGGCCGTGCTCTCGCTGCTCGGGGGTGCGATGAACCTGCCGGGGGTCCTCACGCTCGAGCACTTCCTCGAGCCCGTCGTGGGCGCGAGCCACGTCCCCGAGGGTCTCACCGCGTACCTGCTCGCCGGGGTCGCGCTGCTCGGCAGCGTCGTCGGGATCGCCGCCGCCCGCGCGC
>DATADL010000099.1:0-9598 GCA_036258555.1 Actinomycetota bacterium
CGACCTGAGCGTCGAGGGGAGCCTCGTCCCCTACGTGAAGCAGATCAACGACATCCGGCGCAAGCACGCCGCCCTCAGCGAGCTCACGAACCTGCGCTTCCACTACGTCGACAACGACAACGTGATGGCGTTCAGCAAGACGTCGCGCGACGGTGACCCGATCCTCGTCGTCGTCAACCTGAACCCCGTGCACTGGGCCGAGGCGACCGTGCACCTCGACCTCGACGCGCTGGGCATCGACCCGGCGCACCCGTTCCGCGTCCACGACCTGATCACCGACGAGGCGTACCTGTGGCACGGGTCGCACAACTACGTGCGGCTCGACCCCTTCCACGAGCCGGCTCACGTCTTCCGCGTGGAGCGGTAGATGGGAGGTGCTCGCCCCACCGGGTGGGTCGGTAAGGACGAGGTGACGACCGAGCTCGGCCAGCCGCTGCTCGGCGGCGCCGGCGGCGCGCCCAGCCGCGTGCTCGCGAACCCGCAGTGGTACAAGACCGCGGTCTTCTACGAGCTCTACGTGCGCAGCTTCTACGACTCGAACGCCGACGGCTTCGGCGACTTCCGAGGGCTGCTGCAGAAGCTCGACTACCTCGAATGGCTCGGGGTCGACTGCTTGTGGCTGCTCCCGTTCTTCCAGTCGCCCCTGCGTGACGGCGGATACGACATCTCGGACTTCTACGGGATCCTTCCGGAATACGGGACGCTGAACGACTTCATGGAGTTCATGGACGCAGCCCACAGCAAGGGCATGCGCGTGATCTCCGACTTCGTCGTCAACCACACGTCGGACCAGCACCCGTGGTTCCAGGAGTCGCGCATCCCCGGCTCGGCCAAGCGCGACTGGTACGTGTGGTCGGACACCGACAAGCGCTACGAGGACGCCCGGATCATCTTCCTCGACACGGAGAAGTCGAACTGGACGTGGGACGAGGAGGCGGGCGCCTACTACTGGCACCGCTTCTTCGCGCACCAGCCCGACCTCAACTACGACAACGAAGAGGTGCAGGAGAACGTCCTCGCCGCGCTGCGGTTCTGGCTCGACCTCGGCCTCGACGGCTTCCGCCTCGACGCGGTCCCCTATCTCTACGAGCGCGAGGGCACGAACTGCGAGAACCTCCCGGAGACCCACGAGTTCCTGAAGAGGGTCCGCGCCGAGGTGGACAAGGGTTACGAGGACATAGTCCTCCTCGCGGAGGCGAACCAGTGGCCGGAAGACGTCGTCCCCTACTTCGGCGACGACGACGAATGCCACATGGCGTTCCACTTCCCGCTGATGCCGCGCATGTTCATGTCGGCGCGCCGGCAGGTCCGGTACCCGATGGTCGAGATCCTAGAGCGCACGCCCGAGATCCCACAGAGCGCGCAGTGGGGCATCTTCCTCCGCAACCACGACGAGCTCACGCTCGAGATGGTCACCGACGAAGAGCGCGACTACATGTACAACGAGTACGCGAAGGACCCGAGGATGAAGCTCAACCTCGGGATCCGCCGGCGTCTCGCGCCCCTGCTCGAGAACTCGCGCGACCAGGCCGAGCTCTTCCACGCGATGCTGTTCTCGCTCCCGGGATCGCCGGTCGTCTACTACGGCGACGAGATCGGGATGGGCGACAACATCTACCTCGGTGACCGCGACGGGGTCCGCACGCCGATGCAGTGGAACTCGGACCGCAACGCCGGTTTCTCGGCCGCGGACTTCGCACAGCTCTACCTGCCCGTCCTGCTCGACCCGGTCTACGGCTACCAGGCGTTGAACGTCGAGGCCGAGATGCGCGACCAGCACTCGTTCCTGCACTGGTTCCGGAGGCTGCTCGACGTACGCAAGCGCCACCCCGTCTTCGGCCTCGGGACGTTCCAGGCGCTGCACCCGAACAACGCGGCGATCTTCGCCTACGTGCGCACGTTCGGCGACGACATCGTGCTCTGCGTGAACAACCTGTCGGGGCGGGCCCAGGCCGCCGAGTTAGACCTCTCCCCGTGGGAGGGTATGTACCCCGTCGAGCTGCTCGGGAGCGAGCGCTTCCCACGCATAGGCGAGCTTCCCTACCTGCTGACGTTCGGCGCCCACAGCTTCTATTGGTTCCAGCTCGTCAGGGAGGAGTCGGACACATGACGATGTCGACGTCGGGCCTGCTCGACTGGCTTCCGCAACAGCGGTGGTTCGGTCACAAGGCCCAGCAGCCGCGCTCGGTCGACGTGGTCGACGTCGTCGTGCTCGACGACGGACCGCCAGCGCTCGCGCTGGCGCTCGTGTCGATCTACTTCGCCGACGCATCCCCTGCGCTGTATCACCTTCCGGTCCTGCTGGACGAGCGCGGCAACCCGCGCGACGCGACGGAGGACCCCTCCCGGTTCGCCCTGCTGTTCGAGCTGATGGCGCACGGCCACACGATCAAGGGCGACAGGGGCGCGATCGAGTTCGGCGGGCCCGGCCTCGACCCGATGGCTCCGGCGCCGCAGACCGTCCGGGCCCTGGGGGCCGAGCAGTCCAACACGTCCGTGGTCCTCGACGACACGACGATCGTGAAGCTGTTCCGACGCGTGGAGCCCGGGGCCAACCCCGACCTAGAGCTCTGCCGCCTGTTGACGAACGAGGGGTTCGAGAACGTCCCCCCGCAGGTCGGCGAGCTCGTGTACCACGGCGAGATCGAGGGCGAGGAGGTCTCGATCGACCTGGGGATCGCGCAGCGCTTCGTCCGCGACGCGACCGACGGCTGGGATTACGTGCTGGCGCAGATCGGCGCGCTCTTCGACCACGTGGACGAGGCGGACGTCGCCGAAGACCACGGGTTCCTCGTCGAGCAGCGGGCCGGCGCGTCGCTCGAGGCGATCGAGGACCTCGGCGAGGCCACCGGCGCGCTGCACGTGGCGCTCTCGCGCGAGGAGTCCGACCCCGAGCTCGCGTCCGCGCCGGTCGACGAGCTCGACCTGCGCACGTGGGCCGACGGCGCCAAGGCCTACCTCGAGAGGCTGAAGGGCGGCGTGGCGGAGCTCGAGGCCGCGGCCCCCGCGATCGAGCGTCAGATCGACCGGATCAAGGACGTGCCCGCGCCGGGATGCAAGACCCGCGTGCACGGCGACTACCACCTCGGTCAGGTCATCCGGGGACCCAAGTGGATGATCCTCGACTTCGAAGGCGAACCCGTCCGGCCGCTCGAGGAGCGCCGCACGAAGCACTCCCCCCTCAAGGACGTCGCGGGGATGCTCCGGTCCTTCAGCTACGCGGCGACGGCGGCCCTGTTCGATCGCGCCGAGGCCGACTCGGACGAGTGGAAGCGGCTGCAGCCGTGGGCGGACACCTGGGAGGCCCTGGCGCGCGACCGCTTCCTGTCGAGCTACCTCCGCAAGTCGCACGAGGGACGGTTCCTCGCGCAGGACCGGGAGGCGCTCGGCGTGCTGCTCGACTTCTTCGAGATCGACAAGGCCCTCTACGAGCTCGAGTACGAGCTCGGCCACCGACCCGAGTGGGTCCGCATCCCCGTGGCGGGGATCGCCCGCGTGATCGAGCGAGGTGAGAAGCGATGACGACAGCCGACCGCGCGGCCGTCGAACAGCTCGTTCACGGCGAGCTCCGGGACCCGCACTACGTCCTCGGGAAGCATCCCGGCCCCAAGAAGACGACGATCCTGCGCGCGTGGCGGCCCGAGGCGCAGACCGTCCAGTGCGTCGTCGACGGCGAGACCGTCGCGAAGCTCGAGATGGTCCACCCCGGTGGGCTGTTCGAGGCGACGGTCGACGGCGAGCTCGGCGACTACCAGCTCGAGGTCGGCTACGCCGACGGGACCTTCACGCTGCGCGACCCGTACGCATTCGAGCCGACGCTCGGCGAGCTCGACCTCCACCTCCTCGGCGAGGGCAGCCACCGGCGGCTGCACGAGGTCCTGGGCGCCCACGTGCGTAAGGTCCGGGGCGTAACCGGGACGAGCTTCGCAGTCTGGGCGCCGAACGCGCGCAGCGTGCGCGTCGTCGGCGACTTCAACGGCTGGGACGGGCGGCTCCACCCCATGCGGATGATGGGCGGCTCGGGGATCTGGGAGCTGTTCGTCCCCGACGTCGGGCCCGGGACCTTCTACAAGTTCGAGATCCTCGGCGCGACCGGCGAGCTCATGCTGAAGACCGACCCGTTCGCGTTCGCCACCGAGGCCCCGCCCGCGACGGCGAGCCGCGTCCACGACGCCTCCCACCGCTTCGGCGACGACGACTGGATGAGCCGGCGCGAGACCACGAACTGGCACGAGCAGCCCGTGTCGATCTACGAGGTGCACCTCGGGTCGTGGCGGCGCGACGACGACGGCGGCCCCCTGACCTATCGCGAGCTCGCGCCCCTGCTCGCCGACTACTGCCGCGAGACCGGGTTCACGCACGTCGAGCTCCTCCCGGTCGCGGAGCACCCGTTCGGCGGGTCGTGGGGGTACCAGGTGAGCCACTACTTCGCGCCGACGGCCCGGTTCGGCTCGCCCGACGACTTCCGCTACCTCGTCGACACCCTGCACCAGGCCGGCATCGGCGTGATCGTCGACTGGGTCCCGGCCCACTTCCCCAAGGACGAGTGGGCGCTCGCTCGCTTCGACGGGACCGCGCTCTACGAGCACCTCGACCCGCGCAAGGGCGAGCATCCGGACTGGGGCACGCTCGTCTTCAACTTCGGCCGCAACGAGGTGCGCAACTTCCTCATCTCGAATGCGCTGTACTGGATCGAGAGCTTCCACGTCGACGGTCTGCGTGTGGACGCCGTCGCGTCGATGCTCTACCTCGACTACAGCCGCGAGGAAGGTCAGTGGGTCCCGAATGCATTCGGGGGCCGCGAGAACCTCGAGGCGATCGAGTTCCTCAAGCAGCTCAACGAGGTCGTGCACGGCGAGCACCCCGGCGTGCTGATGCTGGCCGAGGAGTCAACGGCGTGGCCGGGCGTCAGCCGCCCGGTGTACCTCGGCGGGCTCGGCTTCGGCTTCAAGTGGAACATGGGGTGGATGCACGACACCCTGTCGTACTTCTCCAAGGACCCGATCCACCGCCGGTACCACCACAACAACCTCACGTTCAGCCTCATGTACGCGTGGACCGAGAACTTCGTGCTGCCGCTGAGCCACGACGAGGTCGTCCACGGCAAGGGGTCGCTGATCGGCAAGATGCCGGGCGACAAGTGGCAGCGGCTCGCGAACCTGCGTTCGCTGCTCGCGTACATGTGGGCCCATCCCGGCAAGCAGCTGCTGTTCATGGGCGGCGAGATCGGGCAGGAGCGGGAGTGGAACCACGACTGGTCGCTCGACTGGCAGGTGCTGGACGACCCCGCGCACCGCGGCCTCCACAAGATGGTCTCGGACCTCAATGCCGCCTACCGCGCGACCCCGGCGCTATGGGAGCAGGACTTCAGCCCCGACGGCTTCCGGTGGATCGACGCGAACGACGCCGACAACAACGTGATCTCGTTCTTCCGGAAGGGACGCAACGGGTCGGTGCTCGTATGCATCTGCAATCTCTCGCCGATCCCGCGCACCGAGTTCCGAGTCGGCCTGCCGAAGAAGGGCCGCTACGCGGAGTTGCTCAACACCGACGCGGCGCCGTACGGCGGGACGAACACCGGGAACATGGGATCGGTCGATGCCGTCGACCGGCCCTGGCACGGCCTCGACTACTCGGCCGACGTCACGCTGCCGCCTCTCGGAGTGGTGTGGCTGCACGCATAACGGTCCACGGCCACTTCTACCAGCCGCCGCGGGAGAACCCGTGGACCGGCGACATCGAGGTCCAGCCGGGGGCCGCTCCGTATCGGGACTGGAACGCGCGCGTGCACGCCGAGTCGTACCGGCCGAACACGCGAGTCGAGCTCGCCGACGGGCGCGTGGTCAACAACTTCGAGAAGCTCTCGTTCGACGTCGGGCCGACGCTGCTCGAGTGGATGAAGGAGGCCGACCCTCCGACCTACGCCGCGATCCTGGGGGCCGACCACGGGAACGCGATCGCCCAGGCGTACCACCACACGATCCTGCCGCTGTCGCCGGCGCGCGACATACGGACGCAGGTGCGGTGGGGGCTGCGGGACTTCATGCACCGGTTCGGGCGCCGGTCGGAGGGGATCTGGCTCCCCGAGACCGCGGCCGACCAGCGCACCATCGACGTCCTGATCGAGGAAGGGGTGCACTTCACGATCCTGGCCCCCGGTCAGGCGGCCTCCGACGAGCCGTTGGACACGACGGTCCCGTACCGGATCGCGCACTCCGACGGCTCCGAGAGGTACGTCACGGTCTTCTTCTACGACGGCGCGATCAGCCACGCGATCGCGTTCGACGGAGCGGCCGCTTCGGCCGAGGGCCTGACCGACCTGTTCGAGGCGCGCTCGTCGCCGGGCTGTCACGTCGCTCACTCGGCGACGGACGGCGAGACGTTCGGCCACCACCAGAAGTTCTCGGACATAGGCCTGGCCTACGCGCTGTTCGTCGAGGCGCCGCGGCGGGGGCTCGAGGTCGTGGACTACTCGTCGTTCCTCGCCGAGTGCCCGCCGGAGCGGTCGGTGCGGCTGCGGCCCGGGGGCACGTCGTGGTCGTGCGCGCACGGCGTCGGGCGATGGCGGGAGGACTGCGGCTGCTCGACCGGCGGCGAGGAGGGCTGGAACCAGAAGTGGCGCGGCCCCCTGCGGCGCGGTTTGGAGGTCGTGCGCCAGGCCGCGGACGACGTGTACGAGCGCGCGGGCCGGGAGGTGTTCACGCATCCGTGGGGCGCGCGGGACCGCTACGTCGACGTCGTGTGCGGGGCCGTCACGCTGGACGAGTTCGTCGCGACCGAGACCGTGCCCGACGCTTCGGCGGGCCGCGCCGCGAACCTGCTCGAGCTACAGCGCAACTCGATGTCGATGTTCACGAGCTGCGGCTGGTTCTTCAACGACGTCGGAGGGATCGAGACCGTGCAGGTGATGCTGTACGCGGCCCGGACGATGGACCTGCTGGAACGGCTGGGCGCGTCTCCGCCGCGGGAGCAGTTCCTGTCGCTCCTGGACGAGGCGGAGAGCAACGACGCGGAGCTGGGCTCGGGGGCCGCGATCTACGAGCGATCGGTGGCTGCCGCGAAGCCGTAGCCCTGCCGTCCAGGTGCGGTGCACGCGGTGCACGCTGCACCGGTCGCACCACGTGGCCTCGTGGGCCAGCGCACGTCGGAGGGGCTAGGCGTCGCCCGTCCAGCGCAGGATGTCTATGCCCCGGTTGTAGTCGACCGAGTACAGGATCTCGTCGTTGATCCAGTAGGTCGCCGAGGTCGAGCCCGCGATCGGCAGGAACCAGCCGACCTCCTTGATCTTGCCCTTCCGGTCGACCTGCAGGAAGCGCGTGCCGTGCTCGTACCACGCCATGGACACGAGGCCCCCGTTGCGGTACGTCGGGTGCGTGTCGAACCAGTGGCCGCAGTACAGGTCGGCGGCGGCGTCGCCCTCGGTCGGGTTCCCGCTCTGCACCGTGTACTTGTCGATCAGCGTGAACGTCTTCGTCTTCTTCACCTTCGACGTGTCGTAGGTCATGAAGTACGCGCCGTCCTCGCAATCGGGCCCCTGGCTCTCGCTCCCGGCGAGAAGGAACTTGTCCTTTCCGCCGTGCGGCCAGAGGTTGCCGTGCATGTACTGGCCCTCGGGCGGCGTGCCGAGCGCGACCAGCTTCGGCTTGACCGGGTTCTTGCGGGCGTCGAGGTACATGATCGGCGTGCTGGACGTGACGATCAGGCCGGGCGCCACCTCGGTGACGTCGTGGCTGCCGGTCGCCGGCATGCCCTCGCCCCAGTCGCCCACGATCTTGGGCGTCGTGGGGTCGCGGAGGTCGGCGATCAGGCCCTCCGATCCGTACGCCCACTTGCAGTCGAGCACGCAGGTCCACGTGTGCTGGTCGGCACCGTCGACCTGTCCCAGGATCACCGGATTGGACTTGTCCTCGACGTCGATGACGTAGAGCGTGTTCGGGTAGGTGCCGACGAGGAGGACCTTGCCGTTCGTGTCGACGTCCTCCTCGGCGAAGTAGGGCTGCTGCGGGAGCGGGAGGAACCCGAGCCGCTGCGGCGCCTCGGGCTGCGAGATGTCGTAGATCGTGAGGTCCCTCGACGTCGTGATGTACATGTAGTCGCCGAGGAAGTTCGCGCCCGCGCTGTCGATCGCCAGCGGCACGTTCGTGATCCACTCGACGTTCTCGGACGCGAAGTGGGGGCCGGGACCGGCGGACTCGAGGTCGACGCCCGCCTGGGCGGTGGGCGCCGTCAGGACGGCGAGCGCGGCTGCGAGGGACACGAGCGTCTTCTTCATGCGGTTGGGGTTCGCCGGGGGCGGGGCCGCTCCTGCTTAGCGCCAGCGGCGCACGCGCTGCACGCGGACACGCTGGCGGCTCACCGTGAGCCACCCGTAGGCGAGTGACATCATCACGGCCCCCGCGCCGAGCGTCGCCCACTGCGGAACCTCGGAGCGCCTGCGACGGTAGTCGCTCATGGCCTCCTCGGCCTCGTACGCCTCGCGGTGGTCCAGCGTCGCCCCCACGTACGCGAGCTGGGGCTGCTCCTGTTCCTGATGCGCCATCGCGCCCTGGGCCTGCGCCTGGGTCTGCGACTGGGCCTGACCCTGCGCGCTCGGCGCGTTGGCGGCAATCGGCGGAGGCGCCGGCGGCAGCACCGGCGGCAGGACGAGGCCGAGCGCGATCACGGGGTCGAGCGGGAGGACGGGCTCGACGACCTTCTCTTCGAGACACGAGACCGTCGTCGTCACGGCGTCCAGCGTCCCCGCCGGGCCGGTCGCGGCCAGCTCGACCCTCACGGTCTCGCCCTGGAGGCGGTCCGGGCACCGGTACGTGACCTCGAAGTCGAGGAGGTTGTCTCTCTGGTTGACGACGTCCGGATAGACGCGGGGGGTGACCCCGGCCACGACGTCCTCGCCGCGAACGACCTCGAGCTCGATGTCGCGCGTGCCGATCTCCGCCTCGACGAGCTTCGTGATCGCCTGCGCGAGGTTCTCGCCGTGATCCACGTTGTGCCTGCGGACCGGGCACACGAGCTCCATGCCCTCGGCGAGGTCCACGACCCCGTCGCCGTCGCAGTCCACGCCGCCCGCGGGGGCGACGGCGCCGGTGAGACGTGCGATCTCCTGCATGCTGGCGAGGGCAGTCGGCCCGCCGCCGGTGACGGAGTCCCGGCCGGTCTTCGGGGTCTGCCCGATGGCGAGGCCGAGCACCTTCGCGTCGACGGCGTGCATGGCGCCGGCGACCTCCCCGTACGAGGGGATGTCGGGCGGCTCGATCCGGCCGAAGTCGGAGACCGTGAAGTCGCGCGCGCCCTCTTCGCCCGTGGCGAACGGCTCGTCGGTCGCGACGAAGATCAGGTGGACGCCGCGCTTGCGGAACGCGGCGCCCTGCCCCGCCGGGACGTCGCTGGGCTGGAGGCCCGGCGGCCCGTCGTCGATCTCCCTGCCGGTCGCTATCGCCCACAGCGCGCCGAGCTGCGAGTCGAAGCGCCCGCCTCCTTCCGCCTGGAGGCTCAGCAACGCGTCGCGCAGCTGGTCGGCGTTCGAGAAGTCGGAGAGGTTGACCAGCCGCCGGTAGATGAAGTTGCGCTCGCAGTTCTGCTCGGTCTCCGACTGACACTC
>DATADL010000100.1:0-59986 GCA_036258555.1 Actinomycetota bacterium
TCCGACCAGATCGCGAACCTCGGCGTGGCGAACCGGCGCGACGTCGAGCGGCTCGAACGGCGCGTCCAGCGGCTCGAGGACGAGGTCCGGAAGCTGCGCGCGAACGACGGCGAGCGCTCCCCGAAGAAGACCGCAGCCCGCAAGTCGACCGGTGCCAAGACGACGGTCCGCAAGACCACCTCGCGCAAGACCGCCGCGACGTCGAAGAAGACCCCTGCGGGCCGGTCGCCCGACGCCGCGAAACCCGCCGAGACCGGTGCAGGGGAGTGATAATCGAGCCATGACGACCCCGCTTCCGCACGAGGACCTCGTCGCCGGCGCCGCCGGGCGTCTCGAGGCCGTACAGGACGCCGGCGACCAGGACCGGCTGCGCGTCCTCGACGAGCTCTACGCCGACCTCGAGGCCGAGCTCGAGAAAGATTTTGAGCAAGCCGGCCCGGCTGGACGCTGAGCTGGTAAGACGCGGCCTGGCGGGGTCGAGGGCCGAGGCCAAGAGCGCTATCGAGCAGGGGAAGGTCGCGGTGCGCGGCGTCCCGGCCTCCCGGGCCACCACGCTCGTCTCCCCGGCGGACCCGATCACGCTGGCCCCGCCGGCGGCGCGCTTCGTCTCACGAGGCGGCCACAAGCTCGACGGTGCGCTGGCGCGGCTCGCAGTCGAGGTCGCGGGGCGGCGGTGGCTCGACGCGGGGGCTTCGACGGGCGGTTTCACCGACCGCCTGCTCCAGGGGGGCGCGGCGGCGGTCGTCGCCGCGGACGTCGGCTACGGACAGCTCGACTGGAGCCTGCGCAACGACGACCGCGTGGTGGTGATCGAGCGACTGAACCTGCGCGAGCTGACGCGCGAGCACCTTCCGTGGACTCCCGAAGGCGTCGTGGCCGACCTCTCGTTCATCTCGCTGCGTCTGGTCCTTCCGACGCTCGCAGGGGTCGCGGCGGAGGATGCCGACTTCGTCGTGCTCGTCAAGCCGCAGTTCGAGGTCGGCCGCGATGCCGTCGGAAAGGGCGGGGTCGTGCGCGACTCGGCGCTGTGGGTCGACGCGATGCGGGGGGTCGCGGGGAGCGCGCGCGGCCTCGGTCTCGCCCTCGCCGCCGCCGTGCCCTCGCGCGTGCCCGGACCCGCGGGCAACCGCGAGTTCTTCCTGCACCTGCGGGCCGGCGACGACGCAGGCGACGGCCCGCTCGTCGCCGCCGCGCAGGAGGCCGCGCCGTGACCGTGCGGCGGGTGGCGATCGTCTTGAACGAAGGCAAGCCGCAGGCGAAGGCGCGGGCGCGGGAGCTCGCGGACCTGCTCGTCGAACGCGGCATCGAGGTCGCGCTCGAACGGCCCGACCTCGTGGTGTCGCTCGGCGGCGACGGGACGATGCTCCGCGCTGCACAGCATGCGCACGAGGCCGACGTCCCGCTGCTCGGAGTGAACCTCGGGACGCTCGGCTACCTCACCGAGGTCGACGCGACGCACGAGGTCGAAGCCCTCGAGCGCGTCCTCGCCGGCGAGTTCGAGATCCAGGACCGCATGATGCTGAGCTGCTCGGTCGACGGCGACGGCGGGTTCGTCGGTCTGAACGAGGTCCTCGTCGAGAGGGCGTCGCGCCGGCGGCTGGTACGGCTCGGCGTGACCGTCGGCGGCGAGAGCCTCGGGGACTTCAACGCCGACGGGATCATCGTCGCGACGCCGACGGGATCCACGGCCTACGCGCTGAGCGCGGGCGGGCCGATCGTCTCGCCCAGGGCGGAGTGCCTCGTCGTCGTCCCCGTGAGCGCGCACATGGTGTTCAGCCGTCCGTTCGTGCTCGCGCCCGACGAGGTGGTGGAGATAACCGTCAGGGACTCGGGGCAGGCGGCGTCGCTCTCGCTCGACGGACACCTCGGATCCGACCTGGGCTCCGGCGCGACCGCGGTCGTGCGGCGTCACGAGCGCCCGCTGAAGCTGGTGCGGCTGGGGGGGCCGCGCTTCATCGAGCGCCTGCGGACGAAGATGAACCTCCCCGGCTGACCGCCCGGGGCCTCCCGTTGCCGTCGGTGCCTCAACTTAGGATGAACGGGATGCTTCAGGACCTTGCGGTCGAGGGCCTCGGCGTCATCGGACGCGCCGAGATCGCCTTCGAGCCCGGCTCCACCGCGCTCACGGGCGAGACCGGAGCCGGAAAGACCCTCCTCGTCGCCGCTCTCGGCCTGCTCACGGGCGGGAGGGCCGACCGCGCCCTCGTCCGGACCGACGCCGGCGAGGCCCGGGTCGAGGGCCGCTGGGTCCTGCCGCCGGGCCACGCCGCGGTCGTGACCCTGGTCGAGGCGGGCGTGCTCGAGCCCGGCGACGCCGACGAGGTCGAGGTCGTCCTCACGCGCACGATCGGAGCCTCGGGCGGCGGCAAGGCGCGGGCCAACACCCGCGTCGTCCCGGTCGGGACGCTGGCCGAGGTCGGCCGGCACCTGGTCGAGATCGCGGGGCAGCACGAGCACCAGCGGCTCGCGCAACCGGCCCACCAGCGGGCGCTGCTCGACTCCTTCGCGGGGCCCGAGGCGGTCGCTCTCGCGGCGACCGTCGCCGACGAGGTCCGGGCCGCCGCGGCCGCGGAGCGCCTCCTCGCGGCCGCGCGCGACGACGCTCGGTCGCGCGAGCGGACGGCCGACCTCCTGCGCTACGAGATCGCCGAGATCGACGCCGCCGGGCTGCGCCCGGGCGAGGTCCCGGCCCTCGAGGCCGAGGCGGTGCGACTCGAGAACGCAAGCGCGCTGGCCGAGGGCATCGCGGAGGCGCGTTCGCTGCTGCGCGGCGACGGCGGCGCGTCGGAGGCGCTCGACGGCGCGCGCCGCGTCCTGGAGAAGCTCGCCGTGCACGATCCCGAGCTCGGCCCCCTGGCGGCTCGGGTCGAGTCGCTGGCGTACGAGGTGGCGGACGCGGCGGACGACGTCGCGGCCCGCGCGGTCGCGCCGGATCCCGAGGCGCTCGAGTCGGTCCGGGCGCGGCTCGCGACGATACGCGCGCTCGCGCGCAAGTACGGCGCCGACGAGACCGCCATCCTCGACTACCGCACGGACGCGGCGCGACGCCTCGACGAGCTCGAGGACGCCGACGCCACCGCGGCGCGCCTCGCGGACGACCTCGGTCGCCGCCGGGCGGCCGCCACCGAGGCCGCAGCGCGCCTGCGCGCCCTGCGCGAGGCCGCCGCGCCCGAGCTCGGCAGCCGCGTCACGTCCTTGCTCGGGACGCTCGCGATGGAGGGGGCGACGTTCGAGGTCGCGCTCGAGCCTTCAGAGCTGTACGAGGGGGGGACGGAGACCGTCGCCCTGCTCGTCTCGGCAAATCCCGGCGAGGCGCCGCGCCCGGTCGCGAAGGTCGCGAGCGGCGGGGAGCTGTCGAGGATCTCGCTGGCCCTCCATCTGTCCGCGGGCGCCGGGGACGCGACCACGACCGTGTTCGACGAAGTCGACGCAGGGGTCGGAGGTGAAGCCGCCCAGTCCATCGGCAGGGCGCTCGCACGGCTGGCGCGGACCTCGGGAAGACAGGTGCTCGTCGTCACGCACCTCCCCCAGGTCGCCGCCTTCGCGGACCACCAGGTCGTCGTCTCGAAGGAGACCGGCGCGGAGCGCACGGATGCACGCGTCGCGGGCGTCACCGGCGAGGCCCGGCTCGAAGAGCTCTCGCGCATGCTCGCGGGGATGCGGCACAGCGACCGCGCGCGCGACCACGCGCGCGAGCTGCTCGACCTCGCGCGCGCGGAGACGGGCGGGGCCGGGCGCTCCCGGCGAGCGGCGGTCGGCGCATGAAGCTGGCCTTCCGGCGCCGCGCGCCCCACCCGGAGACCGAGCCCGCGCCGGGCGGTCTCACCGGCACGGCGCGCGTCGACCGGCGGACGAAGAACCTCATGACGCGCGTCCTCCCCGGCGAGATCGCCGTGATCGACCACGAGGACCTCGACCGCGTCTCCGCCGAGGGCCTCGTCCAGCGCAAGGTCGGCGCGGTCGTCAACGCGGCCCGCTCTTCGAGCGGGAGGTACCCGAACCTCGGCCCCCTGCTGCTCGTCAGCGCCGGTATCCCGCTGGTCGACCACGCCGGTCCCGCGGTCATGGAGATCCCTGAGGGCGCTCGCCTGTCGATCGACGGGGGGCGCGTCGTGCAGGAGACGCCCGACGGCTCCGCAGAGGTCGCCGTCGGGGACCGGCTCGGGCTCGAGGACGCAGAGCGCGCCCTCGACCGGGCGAAGCAGGCCATCGCGGGCGAGATCGAGAGGTTCGCCGAGAACACGATCTCCTACATCAAAGACGAGCGCGACGTGCTGCTCGAAGCCGCGCGGCTGCCCGAGGTCGCCACCGACTTCCACGGCCGCCACGTGCTCGTCGTCGTCCGCGGTTACGACTACAAGGAGGACCTCGTCGCGCTGCGGTCGTACGTGCGCGAGATGCGGCCGCTCCTCGTGGGCGTCGACGGCGGCGCGGACGCGCTCCTCGACAACGGCCTGGTCCCCGACATGATCATCGGCGACATGGACTCGGTCACGACCGAGGCCTTGCTGAGCGGCGCCGAGCTCGTCGTCCACGCATACCCGGGCGGGGGAGCGCCGGGGCTCGAGCGCCTGAAGGCCCTCGGGCTCGAGTCGATCGTCTTCGAGGCGACCGGCACGTCGGAGGACATCGCGATGCTGCTCGCGTTCGAGCACGGAGCGGAGCTCATCGTCGCCGTAGGCACGCACGCGAACCTCATCGAGTTCCTCGACAAGGGGCGCAAGGGGATGGCGTCCACGTTCCTCGTGAGGCTCCGCGTCGGTCCGATCCTCGTCGACGCGAAGGGGGTCAGCCGCCTGTACCGGGGCCGGGTCCGGCGCGGCGACCTGGCGCTGCTCCTGGGGGCCGCGGCGGTGACGATGACGATCGTCGTCACGCTGTCGGAGCCCGTGCGGCTCGAGCTCGAGCTGATGTGGGCCCAGCTCGGCAACCTGTGGTTCTCGATCAGGCAGGCGCTGTTCTAGCCGTGGTCGACTTCCGTTACCACCTGGTCTCGATCGTGGCCGTGTTCCTGGCGCTGGGCATCGGCGTGCTCATGGGCTCCGGAGTCGTGGGCGAGCCGTTGCTCGACAACATCCGCGATCGCGCCCGCGACGTGCAGGAGTTCAACGACCGCCTGAAGGACGACGTCGTGGACCTCGAGCACGAGCTGACGGTGTCGCGCGAGTTCGCCGAGTCGGTCGAGCCGATGCTGGTCGAGGGCCGGCTGGCGGGCGAGGACATCGTGATCGTCGACGTCGCGGCAGGCGACGCACCGCTGGACGCGCTGATGGAGGGCCTCGAGGACCGCGCCGGGGCGGAGGTGGCGTCGATCATCACGATCTCGGACGACTTCGAGCTGACGTCGGAGGAAGACGTGGCCGAGCTCGGCAGGATCGTCGGGAGCGGAGCGACCCCTGAGGAACTCCGCGTCGAAGCTGCGACGCAGATGGGCGCGCGCATCGCTGCGCTCGCGGACGGACGACGCGGGACACAGGACCCCGCGGACCTGCTGCAAGAGCTCGAGGATGCCGGCTTCCTCGACCTCGCCGAGGAAGAGGAGGCCGCGCCCGTCCCGCCCGGCGCCAGCGTGGTGATCGCCGCGAGCGGCGTCACCGATCCCACGTTCCGCATCGACCAGGTCGTGACCGCGCTCGGCGCCGCGGCGGCAGAGGGGGCTCCGGTGGTCGTCGTCGAGACGAGCGACAGCGCGTGGGGGATCGTCGGCTCGGTGCGCGGCGACGGCGACCTCGCCAACGTCATCGGCACGGTCGACAACGTCGACAAGCTCGTCGGGAGGATCGCGCTGGCGATGTCGCTCGACCGGTTGCAGGGCGGGGAGCCCGGTCACTTCGGCGAGAAGAGCGACGACGTGACGGTCATCCCCGAGCCGGGACCCAGAGACTGACGGCTTGACGGCGTCCACAGGGGAGCGCTCGCTGGCCCGGGGGGCCGCGGTGATCACGCTCGCGACCGCGCTCTCACGGGTGACCGGCTTCGTCAGGGTCGTGGTCGTCGCCGGCGCGATGGGCACGACCTATCTCGCGAACACGTACCAGACGGCGAACACCGCGCCGAACGTCGTGTTCGAGCTGGTCGCCGCCGGCGTCCTCACCTCGATCTTCGTCCCGACGTTCGTCGAGTACCTCGTGCGCGGGGAGCGGGAGGAGGGCTGGGAGGCCGGCAACGCCCTCGCGTCCGTCGCGCTCGTCGGGCTGGCCGCGATCGCGCTGCTGCTCGCGTTCGCGGCCCCCCTCGTCATGCGCGTGCTCACCATCGGGGTCGACGACCCGGTCCTGCGTGAGCGCGAGGTCGAGCTGGGTGCGACGTTCCTCCGGCTGTTCGCGCCCCAGGTGGCCTTCTACGGGGCTGGGATGATCATGACCGGCGCGCTCCACGCGCACCGGAGGTTCGCGCTTCCCGCGGTCGCGCCGCTGCTCAACAACCTCGTGGTGATCGCCGTGTACCTCACGTACGCGGCGATGAGGGCGGGGCGGGCGCCGTCGGTCGCGACGATCACGACCGGTGAGACGCTCGTCCTGGGGCTCGGCACGACCCTCGGCGTCGTGGCCATGACCGTGTGCCTCGTGCCGCAGCTCGTCCGGATGGGATGGAGGTTCCGGTTCCGGTTCGACCTCTCGCACCCGGCGGTGCGCAAGGGCGCGCGGCTCGGAGTCTGGGCCCTCGGCTACGCGGGCGGGTACCAGGCCGGCCTGATCGTCGTCCTGATGCTGGCGAACGGCGTCGAGGGCGGCGTCGCGGCGTACCAGTGGGCGTACACGTTCTTCTACCTGCCGCACGCGCTGTTCGCGGTCCCGATCTTCTCGGTGCTGTTCACCGCGTTGTCCGAGCACGTCGCGCGCCGGGAGCCGGCCGGGGTGCAGGAGAAGCTCCGCGACGGGCTCGGGATGCTCGTGTTCGTGCTGGCGCCGGTCTCCGTCGCGCTGCTCGTGCTCGCCGGACCGGTCGCGGCGCTGACGCTGCGCTACGGGGCGATGACGGAGTCGGGGGCCGAGCTAGTCGCGCGCTGTCTGGCGGCGTTCGCCGTCGGGCTGCCCGCGTACTCGATCTTCCTCGTGTTCACGCGCGCGTTCTACGCGATCGGCGACACGAAGACGCCCGCGCTCGTCAACGCCGGCGCGGTGGCGGCGTCGAGCGCCGCCGGGGCGGTGCTGTTCCTCGCCGCGCCCGACGGTTGGGAGGTGCCCGGGCTTGCCGCCGGCCACTCCGCCGGCTTCGGCGCGGGGGCCGCAGTCCTCGCGGCGGTCTTCGCACGCAGGGCCGGGCGGCTGCGCTCGACGCAGCTGATGGCGTCGACGCTGCGCTCGACCGCGGCTGCGGTGGCGGCGGGCGGCGTGATGGCGTTCGTCTCGTGGTTCGTCCCCGGAGAGGGTTTCGGTCCGTCTCTCGTGACGCTGGTCGGCGCAGCGGTTGCCGGCGGCGCGGCTTACGCCGGCCTCATGGCGTGGGCTGGATCCCGGGAGCTGACCAGGGTGGCGGCGCTCGTGCGCGGGATCAGGTCGTGAGCGCGGTCCGCGTCCTCCAGGTCCTGGGCTACTCGACCGGCGGGATCTCGCGTCACGTCGCGCAGGTCACCGAGGCGCTCGACGGCCGCGACTTCGCCGTCGACGTCGCGGGCCCGGCCGACCTCCCCCTGAAGATGCCGGTGCCGGTGCAGCCGGTCACGATCCCCGCGGGGCCTCTGCGCGGGCACCGCGACGCGGTCGGGATGCTCCGCGCGATCGTCGCGGGCGGCCGCTACGACGTCGTCCACGCGCACGGCCTGCGGGCGGGGATCGACGCGGCGCTGGCCGCCCGCGGGCGCTGCCCGGTCCTGCTCACGGTCCACAACCTCGTCCACCCCGAGGTGGCGGGGCGCGCGAAGTACCTCGCCTACCGCCGCGCGGAGTCGCTCGCGGTGGGCCTCACCGCGCACACGTTCGCGGTCTCCGCGGACATCGCTCGGCACTTGCGGAAGGCGAGGGTCGCCCGCGGGAAGGTCGAGGTCCTCTACCTCGGGATCGGCGACGCTCCGCAGGTGCGGCGGGAGCGCGCCGCGGTCCGCGCGGAGCTGGGGCTCGCCGAAGACGAGCGGCTCGTCGTGACGGCGTCGCGTCTGGCGCCGCAGAAAGCGCTCCCGGTGATGCTCGAGGCGCTCGCGGCCCTCCCCACGCCGCCGGTCCTCGCGGTCCTGGGCACCGGTCCTCAGGAGGAGGAGCTCCGGCGGGCGGCCGCGACCCTGGGGGTGGCGGACCGGATCCGGTGGCTCGGCTTCCGGCCGGACGTAGCCGACTACATCGCGGCCGGGGACGTCTTCTGCCTCTCGTCGGTGTGGGAGGGCGTCCCCCTCGCCGCGCAGGAGGCGATCCTGCTCGGCGTGCCGGTCGTCGCCACGGCGGTGGGCGGGATGCCCGAGCTCGTGGAGGACGCGGTGACCGGCCGGCTCGTCCCGCCGCGCGACCCGGGGGCGCTCGCGGCCGCGCTCCGCCAGGTGCTGGAGAGCGAGGCGCTGCGCAAGACGTTCGCCGACGGCGCCCGCGCCTCGCTGCAGCATCGGTTCTCGACCGAGCGCATGCTCGCGCGGCTGGGGGCCGAGTACCGGGAGCGCGCGCGGTGAGACGCGCTGCGGTTGCCGTCGCGCTCGGCGTGCTGCTGGCGGGCGCGCCGGCCCGCGCGCAGGGTTGCGCGAACGCCGTCGTCGTCGGTCTCGCCGGGGTGACCTGGAGCGACGTCCAGCGCGTCCGGCCCCCGCAGCTGCTCGAGCTCGCCGAGGAAGGCGCGGTGGGGTCCGTGTCGGTCCGGACGAACACGTCTCGCACGACGTACGCGTCCGGCTTCGCGACGCTCGGCGCGGGCGCGCGCATGGACGCGCCGAAGAGCGTCGGGCCGGTCGCGGACCTCCCCGGCGCGGTCGAGCGGGGGCTGCGCGTCGAGGGGCTCGACGTGCTCGTGGACCTGGCGCGGGAGGCCGGGTACAGCACGGCGCGCCCCGGGGCGCTCGCGTCGTCGCTCGACCCCCGACCCGTGGCTGCCATCGGGTCGTCACAGCTGGGGTTCGATCCGCCGGCGCCGGCGGGCGTCGACCGTCCCGTGCTCCTCGCCGCTATGGACGACGACGGCGTCGTGGACCTCGCCGCGGTCGGCCCGGCGCTGCTCCGGCCCGCCTCGGACGCGCCGTTCGGGGTCGTCACGGACTTCGTCGCCGTCGACGAGGCCGTGGAGACCGTGCTCGAAGAGGATCCGTGCGCGACCCTCGTCGTCGACCCGGGCGACCTCGTGCGCGCCGACGCCATCGCGCGCGCCGGCGGCGAAGGCGCCGCCGAGGCGCGGGACTACGCGTTGCTGGCGGCGGACCGGCAGATCGCGCTCGTCGAGCAGCGGCTCGACGACGACGACCTGCTGCTCGTCGTCTCGGTCACGTCGCCGCGCTCGGACGACGACGTGCACCTGGGGGTCGCGCTGGCGCGGGGGCCCGGCTTTCCCGCCGGGTCGCGCCTCGAGTCCGCGTCGACGCGGGAGCCCGGGCTCGTGACGCTCCCCGACGTCGCCCCGACGGTGCTCGCGCACGCCGGCGTGGAGCGCCCTTCGTCGATGCTGGGACGGCCCTGGTTCGCGCGGCCCGCCGGAGGCGACCTCGTAGCCGAGGCCGTCGACCTCGACGAGGAGTCGGTCTTCTCCTACGGCGTGCAGCCCGGGGTCGCGACCGGGTTCGTCGTGGCGCAGGTCGCGGCGTACGTCGTGCTCCTCGGGCTGTTCGGCCTCCGGCGCCGAGGGCGGGCGATCCCGCCGGGGATGCCGGCGACCGGGCTCGAGGTCGTCGCCCTGGCGGTCGCGGCGTTCCCGCTCGCGTCGTACCTCTCGATGGCGGGCATGACGCACGAGCTCGGCACCGCCGGGTTCGTCGCGCTCCTCCTGGCCGTCGACGCGGCGCTCGTCGGCCTCGCTTTTGCCGTTCTGCGCTCGCCGTTCGATCGCCTGCTCGGGGTCGCTGTCGCGACGCTCGTCGTGCTGGTCGGCGACCTCGCGCTGGGGGAGCGGCTCCAGCTGAACGCGGTGTTCGGGAACTCGCCGATCGTCGCCGGTCGTTTCTCCGGGCTCGGCAACCTCGCGTTCTCGATCCTCGGCGCGTCCGCGCTCGTCACTGCGACCGTGCTCGTGCACCGGTCCGGTCGCTCGGGCCGAGCGCTTGCCGCAGCGGCCCTCGTCTTCGCGCTCGCGGTCGTCGTCGACGGCGCGCCGTTCCTCGGCAGCGACGTGGGCGGCGTGCTCGCCCTCGTCCCCGGGTTCGCGATCACGTGGTTCCTGCTGTCGGGGCGGCGCGTCGGCTGGCGGGCCGCGCTCGTGGCCGCGGCCGCGGGCGTCGTCGCGCTCGGCCTGTTCCTCGCGGTCGACCTGGCGCGCCCCGAGGAGTCCCGCACGCACCTGGCGCGGCTGGTCGAGAACGTCGCCGACGAGGGGCCGGCGGTGTTCGCGGACACGGTCGAGCGCAAGGTGAAGACGAACGTGCGGATCTTCGGCTCGACGATCTGGACCTACCTCGTCCCGCCGGCGCTGTTGCTGCTCGGGGTGCTGCTGCGAAAGCCCCCGGGACGCTGGCAGCAGCTCGCCGAGGCGATGCCGGTCGTCCGCGCCGGCCTCGTCGGCGGCCTGGTCCTCGCGCTGCTGGGATTCGCGGTGAACGACTCGGGGATCGTCGTCCCGGCGATGTTCCTGTCGTGGCTCGTCCCGATGGCGCTGGTGGCGTACGTGTCGCTGGAACGGCGGGAGCCCGCATGAAGGTGTTACTCGGGCTCGTGGGCGCGGCCGGCCTGGGCGCGGCGCTGGCGCGGGTCGCCGCCGAGCGCGCTCTCGCCTCGCCGCCGCCGTGGTCGCTCCGGACGAACGTGTCGGGGCGGAGCGTCCCCGCCGTGCTCGGCTTGTGCGTGACGGTCGCCGGGACCATCCCGCTCACGTCGAGCGTGGCGCAGGTCGCGGGCGACGGAGGCTGGCTCAGGATGACCGCGGCCGCCTTCGTCGTCGTCACGTTGCTGGGGACTGCGGGGCTGTGGGACGACAGCCGCGGCGACGAGGCCCCGCGCGGCTTCGCCGGCCACCTGTCGGCGCGGCGGCTGACCGGGGGCGTCGTGAAGCTCGTAGCGGGAGGCGTCGCGGGGATCGCGTGCGCGGCCGTGCTCGCCCCGGACGACCTCGGTCGCGCCGCCCTGATCGCGCTCGCCGTCCCGCTGGCCGCGAACCTCTTCAACCTCCTCGACCGCGCCCCCGGTCGGACCGGGAAGGTCGCGCTCTTGGTCGCCGCCCCGCTGCTCGCGCTGGGGAACGAGACGTGGGCACTAGCCGCCGCGGGCACGTTCGGGGCGCTGGCCGCCCTGTTGCCCGTCGACCTCGCCGAGCGCGGGATGCTGGGCGACGCCGGGGCGAACCCGATCGGAGGGCTCGTCGGGCTCGGGCTGGCCGTCTCGCTCGACACGGCGCCGCTCGCCGCCGTCGTAGCACTCCTGGCGGCCTTGAACGCGGCCTCCGAACGGTGGTCGTTCTCGCAGGTGATCGACCGGACGCCGCTGCTGCGCAAGCTCGACTCGATCGGACGGAAATGAGCCCGCGCGCCCGGGGCGCGTGCTAGCTTGTGACGACTTCCCCCGAACTGCTCGGCGGTCGACGCATGCCGGGTTTCGGGGGTCGTCACCCGGATCCCGAAGCACCGCAGACCTCGAAGGGAGAGCTGGTGGCGAAGCACGTGTTCGTGACGGGTGGGGTGGTCTCCAGCCTCGGCAAGGGCCTCACCGCAGCGTCCCTCGGCAGGCTCCTCAAGAACCGCGGGCTGCGCGTGATGATGCAGAAGCTCGACCCCTACATCAACGTCGACCCCGGCACGATGAACCCGTTCCAGCACGGCGAGGTCTTCGTCACCGAGGACGGCGGCGAGACCGACCTCGACCTCGGGCACTACGAGCGCTTCATCGACGAGAACCTGCTGAAGGCGTCGAACATCACGACCGGCGCGATCTACCAGTCGGTGATCGCGAAGGAGCGCCGGGGCGACTTCCTCGGCGACACGGTCCAGGTCATCCCGCACATAACGAACGCCATCAAGCAGCGGATCCGGTCGCTCGCCGAGGACTCGGGCGCCGACGTGCTCATCACCGAGATCGGCGGCACCGTCGGCGACATCGAGTCGCTGCCGTTCCTCGAGGCCATCCGCCAGCTGAAGACCGAGCTCGGCCGCGACGACACCTGCTACGTGCACGTGACGCTCGTCCCGTACATGGGCCCGGCCGAAGAGCTCAAGACCAAGCCGACGCAGCACTCCGTGCGCGAGCTGCGCAGCATCGGGATCCATCCCGACGCGATCGTGTGCCGCTCCGACCGTCCGATCAGCCCGGGCCTGAAGCGCAAGATCTCGCTGCTGTGCGACGTCGGCATGGACGCGATCGTGTCCGCCGTCGACTCCAAGAACATCTACGAGATCCCGCTCGTGCTTCACGACGAGGGCCTGGACGACTTCGTGATCGACCGGCTGCGGATCGACGGCACCGCCGCGCCCGAGCTGGGCGGCTGGCGCGACCTGGTGACGCGCATCGAGCGCGCCGAGGAGGCCGGGCCGGTCCGGATCGGCATCATCGGGAAGTACGTCACGTTGCCCGACGCGTACCTGTCCGTGGTCGAAAGCCTCAAGCACGCGGGCTTCTCGCACGGACGTCAGGTCGACGTCACGTGGGTCGCGTCCGACGACCTCGAGACCGGCGACCCGGACGAGATGCTCGGCCACCTCGACGGGATCCTCATCCCGGGCGGGTTCGGCGTGCGCGGCGTCGAGGGCAAGATCCGCGCCGTCCAGTACGCGCGCGAGAAGCGGATCCCGTTCTTCGGGATCTGCCTGGGCCTGCAGTGCGCCGTCGTCGAGTTCGCGCGCAACGTCGCGGGCTTCGACGACGCGAACTCGTCGGAGTTCGGGACGTCGGAGCATCCGGTCGTCGACATCCTCGTCGGCCAGGACCTCGACCGTCTGGGCGGGACGATGAGGCTCGGCGCCTACCTCTGCAAGCTCGCGCCGGGGACCAAGGCCGAGGCCGCGTACGGCAAGGAGGTCATCACCGAGCGCCATCGCCACCGCTACGAGGTGAACCCCCGCTTCCGCCGGCGCCTCGAGGACGCAGGGCTCGTCTGCTCGGGCGAGTCGCCCGACGGGACCCTCGTCGAGATCATCGAGCTGCCCGACCACCCGTGGTTCGTGGCCGGCCAGTTCCACCCCGAGTTCAAGAGCCGCCCGGACAGGCCGCACCCGCTGTTCCGGGACTTCGTGGGGGCCGCGCTCGCGCACGCGACCGAGGACGCCGAGGTCGACCTGACGGAGACGCGCATCTAGCCGCGGGTCGGCGCGGGCCGAGCAGCGCCGCGCGCTATCCGCAGGTGCGGCGCTCGACGTAGTCGGTGGGCGGGTCCGAGGTGCTGTAACCCACGGCCCAGCCCGCGCCGTCCGGGGTGAGGTCGACTGCCTGCGGCCAGCTCGTGTCGTTGGCCGCGTCCTGGTCGGCCCGAGCCCACGAGGTCCCGTCCCACTCGATGACGACCCGGCTGTCCTCTGCGTCCTGGTCTTCGCCGACCGCGACTGCGGTGTCGGCGTCGAGAGCGGAGACGCCGCGCAGGCTCACGTAGGTGCTGAAGTCCGGGATCTGCGGCGCCGACCACCTCGTGCCGTCGAAGTGGACGATCCATGCCCGGGGCTCTCCGCGCTGGTACCACTCGCCGACCGCCCAGACGTCGTCGGGGGCCGCGGCCGAGACGTCGTAGAGCACGTTGAACCCGTCCCCCGGGGACGGCGTCGCGACCTCGGTCCACCTGGTGCCGTCGAAGTGCACCGCGAACGAGGCGCCCCCACCGCTCGCGGTGATCTGCGCGCCCACGGCCCAGATGTCGTCGTCCGCGATGACGTCCAGGTCCCAGAGGATGCCGGGGTGAGCGCTCCGGAACATCTTCCAGGCCTCGCCGTCGTAGCGGTGGATCATCGTCCGGTACTGCCGCTTCGCGTTCCAGCGCGCACCGGCGGCATAGACGTCCCCGGACGGGGCGACGTCGACGCCGTTCAGCAGGTTCCTGGTCTCGCTCGGGTTCAGGCTGCTCCGTGTCAGCCACGACGTCCCGTCGTAGCGCAGCGCGATCGTCTTCGTCTTCCGGCCCCTGCGCTCGCCGACGGCCCACGCGGTCCCGTCCGGCGCGACGGCGACGGCGTTGAGCTGGTGATGCTGATCGTTGACGTTCGTGCTCGGCTGGGTCTCCCACGACGACCCGTCCCAGTGACGGACGAGCGTGCGAGCCCTTCCCTGCGCGTTCACCACGGCCCCGACCGCCACGACGTTCGTGGGATCGGCCGCGGTCACGTCGAAGAGGACGGCGTCCGGAACGGTGGCCGCATGGGTGCTCCAGTGACATTGCGCCGGTTCCTGCGCGCCCGAGATGGTCACGCCGCCGAGGAGCAGCACGCAGACGAGGCACCCCGCGAGCCGTCGCATCGGACGAGCGTAGTCCAGGCAGGACACCCAAACTAGGTGGTTGGCGCGAGACGGGTAAGGGGGTCATGAGGGTCGGGGCTCCCACGGGGTAGGGTCGCGCCATGAGAGTGGGGGTCCCGCGGGAGCTCAAGGACAACGAGTACCGCGTCGCGATCACGCCCGCAGGGGTGCGCGAGCTCGTCGTGGGCGGGCACGAGGTCTTCATCGAGCACGACGCCGGCCGCGGGTCCAGCATCACGAACGACGAGTTCGAGCGCGCGGGCGCGAAGATCCTGCCCGACGCCGACGCGACCTTCGCCGAGGCCGAGATGATCCTCAAGGTGAAGGAGCCCGTTCCCGAGGAGTTCCACCGTCTGCGCGACGGCCTGCTGCTGTTCACCTATCTCCACCTCGCCGCGAGCGAGCCCGTGACCAGGGCGCTGATCGACTCGGGGACCACGGGCGTCGCCTACGAGACCGTCGAGCTCCCGGACCGGTCGCTGCCGCTGCTGGCCCCGATGAGCGAGGTCGCGGGCCGCATGGCGCCGCAGGTCGGCGCCATCTCGCTGCAGCGCGAGCACGGGGGCCGCGGCGTGCTGCTCGGCGGCGTCTCGGGCGTGCGCCCCGGACGTGTCGTCGTGATCGGCGCCGGGATGTCGGGCGCGAACGCGGCGTGGATCGCGCAGGGGATGGAGGCCGAGGTCGTCATCCTCGACAAGAACATCAACAAGCTGCGCGACGTCGACCGCATCCATCAGGGCAAGATCCTCACGCTCGCGTCGAACCGGCTGTCCGTCGAGGAGACCGTGACGCAGGCCGACCTCGTCATCGGCGCGGTGCTGGTCCCCGGTGCGCTCGCGCCGAAGATCGTCAGCGAGGAGGTCGTCCGCGAGATGAAGCCCGGCGCCGTCATCGTCGACATCTCGATCGACCAGGGCGGTTGCTTCGAGACCTCGCACATGACGACGCACTCGGATCCCACCTACGTCGTACACGACGTCGTCCACTACTGCGTGGGGAACATGCCCGGCGCGGTCCCGCACACGTCGACGTACGCGCTGACGAACGCCACGATGCCGTACGTCCTGGCGCTCGCCGACAAGGGGCTCGAGGCCGCGGTGCGCGACGATCCGGCGCTTGCCAAGGGCGTCAACGTCCACAAGGGCGCGGTCGTCTACGAACCGGTCGCCGAGGCGCACGGGCTCGAGTACGTCCCCCTCGACGGCCTGATCTGACGCCGTGCCCGCCCGCGCCGCGGCGGGTGGACGCCGGCCCCCCTCCGCCACGACCGAAAACGACGGATCGCCTGGGCGATCCGCCACGCAGGAGATCGACGACTTCGTCTCGCATCTCGGCCTGGAGCGCGGCCTCTCGGAGAACTCCGTCCTCGCGTACCGGCGCGACCTCGCGAAGTGGGTCGCCTTCTGCACGGGGGCCGGTGTGACGCTCGAAGACGCGCGGCCCGAGCACGTCACCGAGTTCCTCGATCGTCTGCGCAAGGGACGCCCGCCTGCGACCGTGGCCATGGCGCCGTCGTCGGTCGCGCGGACGCTGGTGTCGGTCCGGGCGCTCTACCGGTTCCTCGTACGCGAGGGGGGCCTGGAGTCCGACCCCACGGCGAGGGTGGGGTCTCCGGCGCGGCCCCGATCGCTCCCGAAGGCGATCTCGCTCGAGCAGGTCGAGCGGCTGCTCGAGTCGCCGCCCCGGGACCTGCTCGGACGGCGCGACGCCGCCATGCTCGAGGTCCTCTACGGCGCCGGTCTCCGCATCTCGGAGCTGGTCGCGCTCGACGTCGACGACGTGGACCTCGAGGACGCCGTGGTCCTCGTGCGATCGGGCAAGGGCGGCAAGGGCCGGATGGTCCCCCTCGGCGGGGCCGCCCGGAAGGCGCTCGACGAATACCTGGTCCGGTCGCGGCCCGAGCTCGTCCGGCGGTCGGGGGGCCGGGGGGCCGCCGGCGCCCTCTTCCTGAACTCCCGCGGGGGACGCCTCGGCCGGCAGGGCTGCTGGAAGGTGCTCAAGCAGCATGCGCGGACGGCCGGCCTGGACCGCGTAGTCTCCCCCCACACGCTCAGGCATTCGTTCGCGACGCACATGCTGGACGCGGGGGCCGACATCAGGGTGGTGCAGGAGCTGCTCGGCCACTCGAGCCTCGCGACCACGCAGGTGTACACGCTCGTGAGCGACCGGCATCTGCACGAGGTGTACGTGACGTCGCATCCACGCGCCCGCGCGTAGCGGTTACGGTCGCGTCGAGGGGGAGACAATGGACGAGCAAACTCTGAAGACGATCCGCACGAGGCTCGAGGAAGAGCGCGCCTCCGTCGAGCGCCAGCTCGTGGAGCACGGCGCCGAGATCGACGGCGGGGGGATCGAGGTCGGGTTCGACGGGGGCTTCGCCGACTCCGGCCATCGGACCGCGGAGACCGCCGAGGTGCTGGCCCTGGTCGAGCAGCTCGCGGCGCACCGCCGCGACGTGGTCGCGGCGCTGGACCGCATCGACGCCGGCACGTTCGGGCGGTGCGAGCGGTGCGGGAACGAGATCCCCGACGAGCGCCTCGAAGCGATACCGACGGCGACGCTCTGCGTGGCGTGCAAGCAGGCCACCGGCCGCTGAGCTCGCGCGCGTGACCCCCGCCCCCGCCAGGGCGGTGGCCCTCGTCGTCCTCGACTCCGTCGGGATCGGCGGCGCGCCCGACGCCGCCGCGTTCGGGGACGAGGGGTCGGCAACGCTTCCGCACGTCGCGGAGGCGGTCGGGGGCCTGTCCCTTCCGAACCTCGCCGCGCTCGGCCTAGGCCACGTCGCGGACGTGCGGGGCGTACCCGCGGTCGAGAAGCCGGCGGGCGCGTTCGGGACGATGGTCGAACGCTCGGCCGGAAAGGACACGACGACCGGGCACTGGGAGCTCGCCGGCGTCGTCCTCGAGCGTCCGTTCCCGACGTATCCGGAGGGGTTCCCACCCGAGGTGATGGAGCGGTTCGAGGCCGCTATCGGCTCGCCGACCCTCGGCAACGTCGCCGCGTCCGGCACCGAGATAATCGAGCGGCTCGGGGCCGAGCACGTCCGGACGGGGGCGCCCATCGTTTACACCTCGGCCGACAGCGTCTTCCAGATCGCCGCGCACGTCGACGTCGTCCCCCTCGAAACCCTCTACGAGATGTGTAGGGTTGCAAGGGAGATCCTCCGCGGGGACCACGAGGTCGGCCGGGTGATAGCCCGGCCGTTCGAGGGCAGCGCCGGCTCGTTCCGGCGTACGCCCGACCGGCACGACTTCTCGGTGCTCCCACCGCGGCCGACGGTCCTCGACTCGATCGCGGGGGCGGGGGCCGAGGTCCGCGGGGTCGGGAAGATCGCCGACATCTTCGCCGGCAGCGGAGTGACGACCTCGCGGCCGACGAGGTCGAACGAGGAGGGGATCACGGCCGTCGTCGAGGAGCTCGCGGCGATCGAGCGCGGCCTGGTCTTCGCGAACCTGGTCGAGTTCGACTCCTCCTACGGTCACCGCAACGATCCGGCGGGGTACGCCGCGGCGCTGGAGGCCTTCGACATCCGGCTTCCGGAGATCGCCGCGGCCCTCGGCCCGCGCGACGTCCTCCTGGTGACGGCGGACCACGGCAACGATCCGACCACTCCTTCCACTGACCACTCGCGCGAGAGGGTGCCCTTGCTCGCCGCGGGGCCCCCGGTGCAACCGGGCGCTACCTGTGGCGAACGCTCGACCTTCGCGGACTGTGGAGCGACGATCGCCGACCTGCTGGGTGTGCAGCGGCCGCCGTCCGGCGCGTCGTTCGCGTCCGAGATATCGCGTCGCGCCTGATCTGCCTCTTGTGCGGGCGCGCTCCGGCGGATATCGTCCACACCCCTACAAGACGACTTGTCGACAAGTTGCCATCACGGCGCGCCGCGGAAGGCGACGGAGAGGGGAGCGATGGAGGGAGACGTCCACACCGTCGAGCGCGACGGAGCCGACACACCGGTCCAGGTGACGCTTCCCGACGTCGATCCCGCGGCGGATCCCACCCCCGGCGACGCAGCGGACCCGGCACCGGGCAACGGATCGCAGTCCGCCGGGTCGACCTCCACCGGAGATCCCGGTCGCGCTCCGTGGTCCTCCGGAAACCGCCGCAACGCCCGCGTGATCGCGATGGCGAACCAGAAGGGCGGAGTCGGCAAGACGACGACGACGATCAGCCTGGGCGCGGCGCTCGCGGAGCTCGGGCACGAGGTCCTGGTCGTCGACTTCGATCCGCAGGGCGGCTGCGCGCTCGGGCTGGGGATCGAGCCGGGCGCCCTGGAGCTCTCCGTCTACAACGCTCTCCTCGACCGTTCGTGCCGGAGCGAGGACGTCGTCATCGGGACGTCCGTCGAGCGGATGGACCTCTTGCCCTCGAACATCGACCTGTCGGCCGCCGAGCTCATGCTCGTCCAGGAGGTCGCCCGCGAGCAGTCGCTCTCGCGGGCCCTGGCGCCGTTGCGCCGGAGCTACGACTTCATCCTCGTGGACTGCCCGCCGTCGCTGGGCCTGCTCACGATCAACGCGCTGACGGCTGCCGACGGCGTGATCGTCCCCCTCGAGTGCGAGTACTACGCGCTCCGGGGGATGGCGCTCCTGATGGACTCGATCGAGCGGGTGCGGGACAGGCTTAACCCTCAACTAGAGATAGACGGCATCGTCGCGACCATGTACGACGGCCGAACCCTCCACGCGAGGGAGGTGCTCGAGCGGGTCCGCGACGCCTTCGGCGACGCGCTGTTCGAGTCGGTCATCCGCAAGACCATCCGCTTCGCCGAGGCGCCCGTCGCGGGGGAGCCGATCCTGCGCTACGCGCCGACGTCCACGGGCTCGGCCTCTTACCGCGCCCTCGCCAAGGAGGTGATCAGCCGTGTCTCGACGCGCCAGCCTGCCGGGAGCTGACGAGCTCTTCCGGCCGACGGCCTCGCCCCGCAGGGGGGCCGCGGCCGAACGAGAAGACAAGTCTCCTCGTCATCAAGGCGAGAAGTCGACAAATCTACAAGTAGCCGAGGCGACAAGCGCGGGTGCCAAGAAGGCCCCTCGTCACGAGACGAAGGTGACGTTCTACTGCACGAACGCGGACCTGACCGCGCTCGACCAGGCCCGGTTGACGCTGAGGGCCGAGCACGGCCTCGGGGCGGACCGGGGCAAGGTGGTGCGTGCCGCCCTCTCGTACGTCCTCGAGGACTTCGAGGCGCGGGGAGGGGACTCGATCCTGTTGCGCCGGCTGCAGGAGGAGAAAGGCTAAAGCCGCGCTCTAGCCTCCGGCGAGCTCGATCAGGAAGTCGCGGATGCCCTGTACGACGGGGTCGAGGATCCTGGTCGCCCCGAACAGGACGAGGGCGAGCAGGATCACGAACCCGTAGCGGTCGAGGAAGAAGATGATCCGCTGCTTGTCGTGAGGCAGGAAGATCGTCAGCAGCCTCGAGCCGTCCAGGGGGGGCAGCGGCACGAGGTTGAAGACCGCCAGGAGCACGTTGATGCCGGTGAACAGGTAGAAGAAGATCGCGAGCTGGCTCGGCGCCCCGCCGTCGTAGAAGAGCACGAAGCCGAAGCCGCCGACGGCGGCGAGCAAGAGGTTCATCATCGGGCCCGCGAGCGCGACGATCGCCGCCCCGAAGCGCTTCGACGAGAGTGCCTGCGGGCGGAACTCGACGGGCTTGGCCCATCCGAACCCCGCGATCAGGATGCAGATCGTGCCGAGGGGGTCGAGGTGCCGCACGGGGTTGGGAGTGAGCCGCCCCATCGCCCGTGGGAGGCGGTCTCCCTGGAGGTCGGCGGCGAGCGCGTGCGCGTACTCGTGGAGCCCGAGCGCCCCCACGAGGGCCGCGGCCAGCATGAAGAACGCGGCTGGGTCGGTCTGGAGATAGTCGAGCAGGCCGCCGGTCACGCCGGTATTGTACGGGCGCGGGCGGCGAAGGCGATTGCAGGGGAGGAGTAACCCTGAACCAGACGTATACCGATGGGCCGGCGAGCGGATCCGTCCGCGTGTTCTCGGGGATCCAGCCCACGGGCGAGGCGCACATCGGCAACTACCTCGGGGCCATTCGGAACTGGGTGGCGCACCAGGAGTCGGGCGAGGCCTTCTACTGCGTCGTCGACCTCCACGCGATGACGATGCCCTGGGACCCCGGGGTCCTGCGCCGGAACACGCTCGCCAAGGCCGCCGAGATCGTCGCCTGCGGGGTCGACCCCGAGCGGTCCGTGCTGTTCGTCCAGTCACACGTCCCGGCCCACTCCGAGCTCGCGTGGGTGTTCACCTGCCTCGCGCGGATGGGCGAGCTGCGGCGGATGATCCAGTTCAAGGAGCGGGCTAAGGGGGAGGTCGAGTCGGTCGGGGTGGGCCTACTGACATACCCCGTCCTCCAGGCGGCGGACGTCCTCCTGTACCAGGCGACCGGGGTGCCGGTGGGGGAGGACCAGCGCCAGCACATCGAGCTCATGCGCGACATAGGCGCCCGGTTCAACGCCCAGCTCGGCCAGACCTTCACGCTTCCGGAGCCGCTGATCCCGGAGGCGGGGGCCAGGATCATGGCGCTCGACGACCCCACCCAGAAGATGAGCAAGTCCGCGGGCCGCCCCGCGTCGTTCATCGGGCTCGTCGAGCCGGACGCCACGGTCGCGAAGAAGATCCGCTCGGCGGTGACCGACTCGGGACGCGAGGTCCGGGCGGCCGACGACAAGCCGGCGCTGACGAACCTCCTGACGATCTTCTCGCTCGTCGAGGGGACGCCGGTGCCGGACCTAGAGGAGCGGTTCGCGGGGTCGGGCTACGGCGACTTCAAGAAGGCGCTGGCCGAGGCGGTGGTCGAGGCGCTCCGTCCGATCCGCGAGCGGTACGAGGAGCTCGTCGGCGACCCGGCCGAGATGGAGAGGATCCTGCGCCGGGGGGCCGAGAGGGCCGCCGCGGAGGCCGAGCTGACGATGAAGGTGGTCCGGGACCGGACGGGCCTGCTCCCCGGATAGCGGCCGGCCAAGACCCCGGGCACGGGCATCCAGCGTGTCCTCCGGCCCCAAACCCGGCGCCCAAACCCGGCCCCCTCCCGCCCCCGGCGGGTAGGCTGAGGCCGCCCCCAGGTGAGGGCATTGTCGACAAATCGACTAGTCGATCTTCCACCGACTGCAACGAGAGAGGACGGGGCCGGGCGCGTGGCGTACGAGGTGAAGCTCGAGGTCTTCGAGGGTCCGATCGACCTCCTCCTCCACCTGATCACGCGCCAGCGCGTCGACATCTACGACGTCTCGCTCGCCCGGATCACCGAGGAGTACCTCGCGGCCATCTCGGACCTGGACGGAGCCGACCTGGAGACCGCAACCGGCTTCCTCGTCGTGGCCGCGACCCTTCTCGAGCTCAAGTCGGCCCGGCTCCTCCCCGGGAGGGGAGGCGACGAGGAGGAGGCCCACCTGCTCGAGGAGCGGGACCTCCTGCTCGCGCGGCTGGTCGAGTGCTCGACCTTCCGCGAGGCCGGCGCGTGGCTCGCCCGCGGGCTCGAGGCGGGCTCGGCCGCGCACGGCCGGACCGCGGGCCTGGAAGAGCGGTTCGTCGACCTCGCGCCGAAGGTCGTCCTGAAGACCACCCCCGAGCGGCTGGCGGCGCTCGCCGCGACCGCCCTGGCCCCGAGGCCCGAGCCGGAGGTCGACGTCTCGCACCTCGCGCCGATCCGCGCGACCGTGAGGGACGCGATCCTCGAGGTCGCCGGGCTCCTCCGGGGCAGGGGGGAGCCGACCGGGTTCCGCGAGCTCTGCTCCGGGGCCCCCGAGCGGATCGACGTCGTCGTCCGCTTCCTCGCGCTGCTCGAGCTCTTCAAGGCGGGGGCCGTCGACCTCGTGCAGGTCGACCGGTTCGGCGACATCCGTGCGACCTGGACAGGCGACGCCGACGCCGAGGACGTCCTCGCCGAGGCCGACGAATACGTGATCGATCTGAGGGAGGCCGGCAGATGAGCGACGCACCGTCCACGAGGAAGATCGTCGAGGCGATCCTCCTCCTCGCCGACGAGCCGGTGCCGGCGACGCAGATGGGCGAGGTCCTGGAGGTGCCGCGGGCGGAGGTCGAGGCCGTGCTCAGGGAGCTCGCCGGCACCTACGAGCGCGAGGACCGCGGCTGGGTGCTCCGCGAGTCGGCCCCCGGATGGCGTCTGTACACCGACCCGGATTGCGCGCCGTGGCTCGAGCGCTTCGTGACGGGGCACCGGCACGCGCGGCTGACCGGGGCGTCGCTCGAGGTCCTGGCGATCGTCGCCTACAAGGGCCCGATCTCGCGCTCCGAGATCTCGGAGATCCGCGGCGTCGACTCCGACGGCGTCGTCAAGACGCTGCTGCAGCGGGGGCTCGTCGAGCCGTCCGCGGCCGAGGGGACGGCGCACCTGTTCGAGGTGTCGGACGAGTTCCTCGAGCGGATGGGGCTCCGCTCCGTCGACGAGCTCCCTCCGCTCACCGACTTCATGCCCGACTCCGAGGCGGTGGAGGACATGGAGGCGAAGCTCTCACCGAACGCCTGACCGCGATGGCCGAGGAAGGGGAGCGGCTCCAGAAGGTCCTCGCGCACGCCGGGCTCGGATCGCGCCGTGCGATGGAGGAGCTGATCGCGGCCGGACGGGTCAAGGTGAACGGCCGCCGCGCCGTGCTCGGCGTGCGCGTCGACCCTACTAAGGATGAAGTCGAGCTAGATGGTTCGCGCGTCCCACTGCAACAGGACCTCGTCCACTACATGCTCAACAAGCCCGCGGGCATAGTGAGCACCGCCTCGGACCCCCAGGGCCGGCCGACCGTCGTCGAGCTCGTCGACCTCCCCGTGCGCGTGTGGCCCGTCGGCCGTCTCGACACCGACAGCGAGGGCCTCCTCTTGATCACGAACGACGGCGAGCTGACGCACCGGCTGACCCACCCGCGCTACGAGGTACCGAAGACCTATCTAGCGGAGGTGAAGGGGACCGCGGGCCCCAAGGCGATCAAGCAGCTGATCGCCGGCGTCGAGCTCGAGGACGGGATGACCAAGAGGGCCCGGGTCTCCCTGGTCGAGGCGACCCGCGGAGGGACCCTGCTCGAGATCACCATCACCGAGGGGCGCAACCGCCAGGTGCGCCGCATGTGCGACGCGGTCGGGCACCCGGTGAGGCGCCTCGTGCGGACGACCCTCGGCCCCCTGCAGCTCGGCCGTCTCAAGCCGGGTACGTTTCGCAAGCTGAGCCTCGAGGAGGTGCGGGCCCTCTACCGGGTCTGCGGCCTCTAGCAGGAAGAGGAGACTAGGCGACCAGTCTCCATATCAACAAGGACACTTGTCGACATGTCTACCAACGAGGGCAAACGTCTGCGGGCGCTGCGGGGCGCGATCACCGTGCCGGAGAACGACCGCGCGGCGATCGTCGCGGCGACGTCGGAGCTGCTCGAGGCGCTGATGGCGAGGAACGGCGTCGACGCGGACGACCTCGTCTCGATGATCTTCACGGCGACACGCGATCTCGACGCCGAGTTCCCCGCGATCGCCGCACGCCGCCTGGGGCTCGCACACGTGCCGCTGCTGTGCTCGGTCGAGCTCGACGTCGCGGGCGCCATGCCCCGGTGCGTGCGGGTGCTCGTGCACCTCTACACGGAGCGCGGACCGGACGAGCTACAGCACGTCTACCTGCGAGAGGCGCGCGAGCTGCGCACGGATCTCGCAGGATCGAACCCTGAAGGAGACCTTTAGGTGAGCGACCGGGTGGCGATCCTCGGGACCGGGCTGATCGGAGGCTCGATCGGGCTTGGCCTCGCGGCGGTCGATCCCTCGACCGAGATCGTCGGGTACGACCCCGACCGGGAAGCGGCCGAGGCCGCGCTGAAGGCGGGCGCGGTGGCCGCGGTCGCGCGCGAGCCCGCGGCCGCCGTCGAGGGCGCCGGTGTAGTCGTCCTCGCCGGCCCCGTCGACGCGACGCCCGGCCTGGTGGAGGCGATCTCCGCGCGCGTCCCGGACGCCGCGGTCGTAACCGACGTGGGAAGCGCGAAGGCCGCGGTCGTCGCAGTCGGCGAGGACGCCTTCGGGAGGAGGTTCGTCGGCGGCCACCCGATGGCCGGGTCGGAGAGGCACGGGGCCCGCGCGGCCTCGGCGGACCTCTTCCGCGATGCCTGGTGGATCCTGACCCCGACGCGCTCGACCGCGCCCGAGGCGTACGCGCGCGTCGCCGACCTCGTCGGACGCCTCGGCGCGAAGCCGGTCGCTGTGAGCCCGTCCCGCCACGACTCGCTCGTGGCGCGGCTCAGCCACGTCCCGCAGCTCACGGCGAGCGCCCTCGTCGAGCTGGCGGCAGGGGCGGGGGACCGCGAGGCGCTGTTGGGCCTCGCCGCCGGCGGGTTCCGCGACGTGACCCGGATCGCGGCCAGCAACCCCGACCTGTGGGTGACGATCCTGCGGTCCAACAAGGCGTCGATCCTCGACGCCCTCGAAACCCTCGACCGGAAGTTGACGTCCGTGGCGGGATGGATCGAGCGCGACGACTGGGACGAGGTCCGGGAGTGGCTGGCGGCCGCGAGGAACAACCGGCTGGAGCTCTTCGCGCGCCCGGACCTCTCCGGCGAGCCCGCGGGCCTCTCGTTGCCGGTGACCGACCGCCCGGGCGTGCTCGCGGAGGTCACCACCGCGGCGGGCCGTCTCGGCGCCAACATCGAGGACCTCCGCATCGTGCACTCGACCGAGGGCGGCCACGGACGGCTCGAGCTCGTCGTGACGGGGGAGGGACCGGCGGACCGGCTCGCCGAAGCCCTCGGGAACATGGGGTACCGGGTGGAGCGGACGGCCATAGTCGACCCATGAACGTCGACATCGCGACAAGGTCACTTGTCGACAAGGAGACATGTAGATGAGACGACGCAAGCCGGCGGCGGGGGAGGCGCCCCCCCTGCGCGGCCTCGTCTCGGTCCCCGGCGACAAGTCCATCTCGCACCGGGCCCTCGTGCTCGCGAGCCTCGCCCGCGGCACCTCGGCCATCACCGGGCTGAACCCGGGCGAGGACGTGCGGGCGACGGCCCGCGCGGTCGCCGCTCTCGGCGCGACGGTCGACCTCTCGGACGAGGATAACGTTGAAGTAGAAGGTTACGGGATCGACGGCCTGCGCGAGGCCGCCGACGTGCTCGACCTGGGGAACTCCGGCACCTCGATGCGAACGCTGCTCGGCGTGTGCGCGGGCATCGACGGGCTCACCGTCCTGACGGGCGACGCCTCGCTGCGGTCGCGGCCGATGCTCCGCGTCGCGGCCCCCCTGCGCCAGATGGGTGCGACGGTCGACGGGAGGGGATACGGCGAGCTCCCGCCGATGGTGGTCCGCGGCGGCGAGCTCCGGCCGGTGGACGCCGAGCTGAGCGTCGCCAGCGCCCAGGTCAAGACCGCGATCCTCCTCGCCGGGCTGAGGGCGCCCGGGACGACGAGCGTCACCGAGCCCGCGCCCAGCCGCGACCACACCGAGCGCATGCTCGAAGCCGCGGGCGTCCCGGTGGCACGGGCGGGGAAGACGTGCTCGGTCGAGGGCGGGTCGCAGCCGCGCCCGATGGAGTGGGACGTCCCCGGCGACACGTCGTCGGCGCTCTATCTCCTCGTCGCGGCCCTGCTCGTCCCGGGCTCCGAGATCACCGTCACCGACGTGCTCCTCAACCCGACCCGCACGGCCGCGCTCGACGTCCTGGCCCGGATGGGGGCCGACCTCTCGATCGAGGAGAAGGAGGTCTCGGGCGGCGAGCCCCGCGGCGACGTGACCGCCCGGGCGTCCGGCCTCGCCGCGGCCGAGGTGGGGCCCGCCGAGGTCCCAGCCCTCGTCGACGAGCTGCCGCTGCTCGCGATCGCGGCCGCGCGTGCCGAGGGGACGACGGTGTTCTCGGGCGCCGAGGAGCTGCGTGTGAAGGAGTCGGACCGCATCGCCGCGACGGTCGCCGGCCTGCGGACGCTGGGCGTAGACGCGGAGGAGAGGCCGGACGGGATGGTCGTGCAGGGGCCCGCCCGGCTGACCGGGGGCGCGGTCGACTCGCGCGGCGACCACCGGATCGCGATGTCGTTCGCGGTGGCGGGCCTGGTCTCGGCGGAGGGCGTCCGCGTGTCGCGATGGTCGTGCGTCGACACCTCGTTCCCGGGTTTCCTCGACGTCCTCGGCCGCGCGCAGGGCCGGGTGGCGTGACGTGGCGGCTCTCGCGATCGACGGCCCCGCGGGGGCCGGCAAGAGCACGGTGGCGCGGCGCGTCGCGGACGCGCTCGGCTGGCGCTACGTGGACTCCGGCGCGATGTACCGCGCGATCGCCCTCGCCGTCCTGCGCGGAGGTGCCGCCGCCGGCGACGAAGAGGCCGTCGGAGTCATCGCGGAGAAAGCGGAAGTCACCCTGGACGGGGGCAGGGTCCGCCTCGACGGCGAAGACGTGTCCGAGCGCATCCGAGCCGCCGACGTCACCGCCGTCGTGTCGGCGGTCGCGGCGAACCCGCGCGTGCGCGCCGCGCTCGTCGACAAGCAGCGCGGCCTCGCGACCGAGCAGGACGTGGTGATGGAGGGGCGCGACATCGGGACGGTCGTCCTCCCCGACGCGGAGATAAAGGTGTACCTGACGGCGGCTCCGTCCGAGCGCGCGCGCCGGCGCGCCCGCGAGCTGGGGCTTCCCGGCGACCGGGCGTCGCTAGAGGCGATGGAGAGCGAGCTGTCGCGGCGGGACGTCGCGGACGCGACCCGCGACCTCGCGCCCCTGGCGCGGGCCGAAGGCGCGCACGAGGTCGACACGACGGACCTGGACCTCGACGAGGTCGTCGCGCGGATCTGCGACATCGTGCGGGCAAGGCGTGGATAGCCCGCGGCCCGCCGCCTCCGACGACCGCGGGCTCGCGCTGGTGGCGGTCGTCGGCCGGCCCAACGTCGGGAAGTCGTCGCTCGTCAACCGCGTCCTCGGCCGCCGCGAGGCGATCGTGGAGGAGACGCCTGGCGTGACCAGGGACCGGAGGTCGTTCGTCGCCGAATGGGCGGGACGCCGGTTCGAGATCGTCGACACCGGCGGGCTCGAGCCGGGGGCCAAGGGCCTCGACGCCCGCGTCGCGGAGCAGGCGGAGGTCGCGATGGAGGCCGCGGACGTCGTCGTCCTGGTCGTCGACGCCGCCGCCGGCCCCCTCGAGGACGACATGATCGTCGCCGCCAAGCTGCGCGGAGGCGACAAGCCCGTGCTCGTCGTCGCGAACAAGGTCGACGACCCCCGCGACGAGGCCGCGGCCGCGGACTTCTACCGGCTCGGGCTCGGCGACCCCGTCCCGCTCTCGGCCCTCCACGGCCGCGGGTCGGGGGACTTCCTCGACGAGCTCGTCCGCCTGCTGCCGGAGACCGAGGCCGAGGGATCGGGCGCGTGGGGATCGATCGCGATCGCCGGACGGCCGAACGTCGGCAAGTCCTCGATCCTGAACGCGCTACTGCGCGAGGAACGGTCGATCGTGGACTCGGTGCCGGGGACGACTCGCGACCCCGTCGACTCGTATCTCGACCACGGGGGCCGGACGCTGCGGATCGTCGACACCGCGGGGATGCGCCGGCGCGTCGCCATCGGCGAGTCGCTCGAGTACTACAGCTGGCTGCGGTCGCGCCAGGCCGTCAAGCGTGCCGACGCGGTGCTCCTCGTCGTCGACATGGGCGAGGGCGTCACCGCGCTCGACCAGCGCATCGCGCAGGACGTCGTCGAGTCCGGAAGGGCGTGCGTGATCGCGCTCAACAAGTGGGACCTCGTGCCCGGCGAGGAGACGGACCGCGCGCGGGCGGAGCGCGACGTCTCGGAGAGCCTGCGATGGCTCGAGTGGGCGAAGGTCGTCCGGACCTCGGCGGTGACGCGCCGCGGCGTAGACCGCATCCTCCCCGCGCTCGTCGACGCGCTCGAGTCGCACCGGCGCAGGATCCCGACCGCGACGGTCAACCGCATCGTGTCGGACGCGCAGGCGCGGCGACCGCATCCGCGCGCCGGCCACAGGGCCGTGCGCGTGCTCTACGCGGTGCAGGCGAGCGCGGCGCCTCCCGAGGTCGTGCTGTTCTCGACCGGACGGCTCGCGCCGGGATACCTCAAGTACCTCGAGCACCGGATCCGGGACGCGGAGCCGTTCGACGGCACGCCGGTGAGGCTCACCGTCCGCGTCCGCCGGCGCAAGACCGAGGAGTGAGACCGGGGGGGCCCGCCGAACCCCCTGGGTATGATGAGCGCAGCGGGGTGGCCTCGGCCGGACCGCAGAACAAGACGGGACGTGGCGCAGCTTGGTTAGCGCACTGGTCTGGGGGACCAGGGGTCGCCGGTTCAAATCCGGCCGTCCCGACTCTTAGATGACACAGCCGACCCGTCCACCCGCAGCGACGCTCGACCGCGGCTTGTGGACCGTCCCGAACGTCCTGTCGATCCTGCGCCTCGCCAGCGTCCCGGTGTTCGTGTGGCTGTTCGTCTCCGGTCGCGAGAACGCGGCCGTGATCCTGTACGCGGCCGGCGCGTGGACGGACTTCTTCGACGGCGTGATCGCCCGCAGGTTCGACCAGGTGTCGGAGATCGGCAAGCTCCTCGACCCCCTTGCCGACCGCATCCTCATAATCGCGCTCGTCGTGGCGCTAGTCGCCCGCGACGCGCTGCCGCTGTGGCTTGCGATCGTCATCGTCGCGCGCGACGTGCTGCTGCTCAGCGTGTTCCCGATCCTCGAACGCAAGAAGGTCCCGCGGATCGCCGTCAACTTCACGGGCAAGAGCGCGACCGCCGCCCTCCTCTTCGGGCTCACCTCCCTTGCCTGGTCCGAGACGACGTTCGTCGCCGAGGGCGTCGCGGACGAGATCGGCATCGCGTTCACCACCCTCGGCGCCGTGCTCTACTGGGTCGCCGCCGCGCTGTATGCGCAGGCGGCGCGCGACACGGTCCGGGCGCTCACGGTCGAGAGGGGGTAGCGATGCCGGAGCTCGACATGCAAGCGGTGATCATGGCCGGCGGCGAGGGCTCGCGCCTGCGACCGCTCACCAGCAACATGCCGAAGCCGATGCTCCCCATCGTCAAGAGGCCGATGATGGAGCACATCCTCGTCCTGCTCCGCAAGCACGGGATCACGGACGTGATAGCCACCGTGCAGTTCCTGTCCTCGGTCATCCGCAACTACTTCGGCGACGGATCCGACCTGGGGATCTCGCTCTCCTACGCGACCGAGGACGTCCCGCTCGGCACCGCCGGCTCCGTCCTGGGCGCGCGGGACTTCTTGTCCGGGCCCTTCCTCGTCGTCTCCGGCGACGCGCTGACGGACATCGACCTCGAGGAGGTCGTGGACTTCCACCGCAGCCGCGGCGCCGCCGCGACCCTCGTGCTCAAGCGGATGAAGGACCCCCTCGAGTTCGGCATCGTGATGACGGATTCGGACGGCAGGGTCGAGCGCTTCCTCGAGAAGCCCACGTGGGGCCAGGTCTTCTCCGACACGATCAACACCGGGATCTACGTGGTGGAGCCCGACGTGCTCGACCTCATCCCGGTCGACCAGCCGTACGACTTCTCGTCCGAGCTGTTCCCCGCGATGCTCGACAAGGGGCTTCCGCTGTTCGGCTTCGTCACCGGCGCGTACTGGACCGACGTCGGGAACACCGAGGCGTACGTCCAGGCGAACTACGACGCGCTGTCGGGGAAGGTCGCGGTCGACCTCGCGGGGTTCGAGCTGCAGCCTGGCGTCTGGGTGGGAGACGACGTCGAGGTCAACCCGACGGCGCGCCTCGAGGGCCCGTGCCTCGTCGGGGACAACGTCCGGATCAACGCCGGGGCGAAGGTCGGCCCGCTGACCGTCGTCGCCGACAACGCGATCGTCGGCGACGACGCGTCGGTAACCGGCTCGGTGCTGCTCGAGAGGGCCCAGGCGGGGCCCTACTCGATCGTGCGCGGCGCGGTCCTCGGTCGCGGGGCGTCCGTCCAGCGCGGCGTCAACCTCGAGGAGGGCGTCGTGCTCGGCGACGAGGTCACGGTGGGGGCCGGGGCGTTCCTCAAGTCTCGGGTAAAGGTCTACCCGAGCCGTACGGTCGAGGCGGGGGCGATCGTCACGCAGAGCGTCGTGAAGGAGCGGCGCGCGTCGCGCAGCCTGTTCGGCTCCCGAGGCGTGTCCGGCCCGGTCAACCTCGGCGTCACCCCGCAGGTCGCGGTGAGGCTCGGGATGGCCTACGGGACGACTCTGAAGCGCGGCTCCGTCGTGGTCACGGGCCGGGATGCGAGCCGCGCGGCACGCACGATGAAGCGCGCGCTGATCGCGGGGCTGAACTCGACCGGCGTCAACTGCCACGACCTCGAGCTGATGCCGATGCCGGTGACGCGCTTCGCGGTGCGCAGCGAGCAGGCCTCCGGCGGGATCAGCGTGCGCACGTCGCCGCGCGACCCCGAGACCGTCGAGATCCGGCTGTTCGACGCCGACGGCGCGGACCTCCCCCCCGGCGACCAGCGCAAGATCGAGCGCATCTTCTTCCGCGAGGACTACCGGCGCGCCGGCGCGCTGCAGCTCGGCGAGCTCGAGTTCCCGCCGCGGACGCTCGAGCGCTACACGTCCGGCGTCATGGGCGCCCTCGACACCGACCTCGTGCGCAGCGCCGGCCTGAAGGTCGTCGTCGACTACGCCTACGGGGCGTCGTCGGTGATCGGCCCATCGATCCTCGGCCGGCTCCGGTGCGACGTACTCGGCCTCCACGGCTACATAGACGAGCACCGCCCGGTCCTGGTCGAGCGCGACATCGACCGGCTCCTCGGCGAGCTCGCCGACCAGGTGCGCAGCTCCGGTTCGCACGCGGGGGTGCTGCTCGAGCCCGGCGGCGAGGCCGCCCACCTCGTCGACGACCACGGCCGCGTCGTGTCGGGGACTCAGGCTCTGCTCGCGTTCCTGCGTCACGAGGCGCGGCGGTCGCAGGGACGGACCCTCGTCGTGCCCGTGTCGAGTCCGCAGGTCGCGGAGGCGCTCGTCGAGAAGGAGGGCGCGAAGGTCCAGCGCGCCTCGACCGGGCTGGCGGGCCTGATGGCGCGCGCGGCCCGGCCCGAGGTCGTCTTCGTCGGCGACTCCAACGGGGCCCTCATGTGGCCGGCCCTGCTCCCGGCTCCCGACGCGCTCATGACGTTCTGCAAGGCGCTCGAGCTCATGGCGGCGGAAGGCCGTCCGCTGTCGGAGATCGTCGACGACCTCCCCGAGACGAACGTCGTGACGATCGACGTCCCGACGCCGTGGGACCTCAAAGGCGCGGTCATGCGCCACGTCGCGTCGGAGGCGAGCGCCCGCGGCGGCAAGCTCGTGCTCCTCGACGGCGTGAAGGTCGTGGACGACGACGGGTGGGCGCTCGTGATCCCGTATCCCGACGAGCCGCTGTGCCGCGTGTGGGCCGAGGCCGAGACGCGGGCCGAGGCGGACGCGCTCGCCGGCCGGTACGCTGCGCTCGTCGCCGACGTGGTCGACGCCGGGTCCGGCGAGGGCTGATCCCGAGCGTCGCCTCGGCGCTTGCTCCAATAGGAAGCGACAAGTCTTCTCGAAGACTTGGGCACAAGTCGACAAATCGCCAAGAGGGCACGGATCAGAGAAAAGGAGACGCTCGGGTGACGGACGTACCGGGGGACAGGCAGTACACGAAGGACCACGAGTGGGCGCTCGAGCGGGACGGGCGCGTCGTCGTCGGCATCACGCACTACGCGCAGGATCAGCTGGGAGACGTCGTTTTCGTGGGGCTCCCGGAGCCGGGGGCCGAGGTGACCGCCGGCGAGCCGCTCGGCGAGGTCGAGTCGACGAAGTCGGTCTCCGACGTGTACAGCCCGGTGAGCGGCAAGGTCCTCGAGAAGAACTCGGAGGTCGAGCAGACCCCGGAGCTCATCAACTCCGACCCCTACGGCGACGGGTGGCTCGTGTCGATCGAGCCTGCCGGAGAGGCGACGGGCCTGATGAGCGCGGACGAGTACCGGGCGCTCGTCGAAGAGGGGTCGTAGCCCCGGCTCTCCTTGACTAACTCTAAAGCTCGCCTATAGGGTCACCCGCATGTTCTGCACGAACTGCGGCCACAAGAACCCCGACGGCGCGAACTTCTGCTCGTCGTGCGGAGCCCCTCTCGCGGAGGCCGGCTCAGACTCCACGATCACGTTCATGGCGCCCGAGATGGAGGCGGAGCTAGACGCCGAGGTGCACGTCTCGCCCGAGGAGCTCGAAGGGGGCCGCGGGGTCCTGATCGTCAAGCGGGGGCCGAACGCCGGCAGCAAGTTCTTCCTCGACACCGACGTCACGCAGGTGGGGCGGCATCCCGAGAGCGACATCTTTTTGGACGACATCACGGTCTCGCGCCGGCACGCCGAGCTCCGCCGCGCGCCGAACGAGTTCACGCTGGCCGACGTCGGGAGCCTGAACGGCACGTACGTCAACCGCGAGCGCGTGGAAGAGGCGCGCCTCCGCTCCGGCGACGAGATCCAGATCGGCAAGTTCAAGCTCGTGTTCCTGACCGGCTCGCCGGGCGGGGGATAGGGGGTCTGGATGCCGCTGTCCCGCTCTCGTGACTACCTGAGCATCGGCGAGGTGCTCGACTCCGTGCGCGCCGACTTCCCGGACGTGAGCATCTCGAAGATCCGTTTCCTCGAGTCGGAGGGCCTGATCCGTCCCGAGCGCACGCCGGCCGGCTATCGCAAGTTCTTCGAGCCCGACGTCGCCCGGCTCCGCTACATCCTGTCGCTGCAGCGCGACCACTTCCTGCCGCTGCGCGTCATCAAGGAGCGCCTGGCCGAGGCGGATCGGTCGGGGACCTATCCCGAGGAGCCGTCGGGGAGCCCCGCCGCTGCGGGGAACGGCCAGCCCCGCCCGGCGTCGGAGCCCGAGCCCGCACTGGTCGAGGTCAACGTCCAGATGACGCGCAGCGAGCTCCGGGACGCAGCTGACCTCACGGACGACCAGATGCGCCAGCTCGAGGAGTTCGGCGTGGTCACCAAGCGGGACTCCGACGTCTACGACGCGAACGACCTCGTGATCGCCCGCACGTCCAGCCGCTTCTTCGCCTACGGCGTCGAGCCCCGCCACCTGCGCATGTACCGGCAGTTCGCCGACCGCGAGGCCGCGTTCTTCGAGCAGATCGTGGCCCCGGCCCTGATGCGCAAGGACCGCGACGGCGCCGACGAGGCGCACCGGTCGGTCAAGGAGCTCCTCGCCCTCTCGCGCCAGATGCGCGAGGCGGCGCTCCGGACGAGCCTCGGCAGGCTCGCGTAGCCTCGTCTCCTAGTAGACCCGTCGCCTTGTCGACAAATCGATTTGTTGCCGTTGTCCTGGCGGTCCTGGGGGGCGCGGCGTTCGTCCCCTCGTCTGCGGCCGCGCCCGTCCCCCCGCCGTCCGTGAGCTGCGCAGCGTGCCTCGTCACGACGGGCGAGCAGGTCCTGTGGGGGCGGAAGGCCGGCTCCCCGCGCGCGAACGCCAGCACGACGAAGATGGTGACGGCGCTGATCGTCGTCGCCGAGGCGGACCTCGACGAGCTCGTGCGGACGTCGCGCAACGCCGCGGGGACGGGGGGCGGTGGCCTCGACCTCGAGCCGGGGGACGCGTTCTCGGTCGACGAGCTGCTCCACGCGCTCCTGCTGACGTCGTCGAACGACTCGGCGGTGGCGCTCGCCGAGCACGTCGCGGGATCGGAGGAGGCGTTCGTCGAGCGCATGAACCGGTTCGCCCGCTCGCTGGGGGCCCGCGGCTCCCGCTTCGTCACCGCTCACGGGCTCGACGTCCCGGGCCACTACTCGACGGCGAGCGACCTCGCGCGCATCGCGCTGGCCGTGCTCAGGCGTCCGGTGCTCGCGGAGATCGTCGCGACGCGGACGACGACGATCTCGGGGCCGTCCGGGCGGCGCCGGCTCGTGAACACTAATCCTCTACTCGAGGATTACGAGGGCGCGGTGGGGGTGAAGACGGGCTACACCGCAAGTGCAGGTGACGTCCTGGTAGCCGCGGCGGAGCGCCGGGGGCGACGGCTGATCGCAGTCGCGATGGGGTCGCGCGACGCGGCGGCGGACGCCCGGGCCCTGCTCGACTACGGGTTCCGGCTGCTCGCCCGGACCGTTCTCGTGCGGGACGGGGCGGTGCTCGGCGCGCTGGTCTTCGACCCGTCGGGCGCCACCGCCGTCGTGGCGGGCGAGGCCGTCCGCGGGATCCCGGACCCCGCGACGGTCGAGGTCACGTTCGAGCCCGGTGACGTCTCGCCGCCGCTGCACGCCGGCGAGGTCGTCGGCCGCGTGCTCGTCAGGACCCGGGGCGGCGAGGTCGTCGCGGAGGCGCCCGCCGTGGCGGAGGACGACCTGCCCGACGACGGAGGAGGGGCCTCGGGGATCTTCGGCCCGATCCTGCGTGCCGCGGCCGGCGTGATCGGATCGAGGTCGTGGTGACACGCGAGTCGATGCGGCGCGCGGCCGCCGGAGCGGGGCCGTCGTGAGCGAGGACTCCTCGGACGTCGTCCGGACACAGCCGTTCGAGGTGCTGATAGACGCGGCTCGCCTGAAGGCGCGCGTCGAAGAGCTGGCGCGCGAGATCGCAGCCGCGTACGAGGGAGCCGAAGAGCCCCCGGTGCTCGTCGGAGTGCTCAAGGGATCGGTCCTGTTCCTGGCGGACCTCGTCCGTGCGCTTCCGATCGACGTCGAGGTGGACTTCATGTCGATCTCGTCCTACTCCGCCGGGGGCGCACAGTCGGGCGTCGTCCGCATCGTGAAGGACCTGGACTCCGACGTGCACGGCCGCCACGTCGTCATCGTCGAGGACATCGTCGACACCGGGCTGACGTTGAACTACCTCCGGCGCAACCTGGGGGCGCGCTCGCCGCGTTCGCTGCGCGCGGTGACGTTGCTCGACAAGTCGGTCCGCCGCATCGTGCCCGTGCCCCTCGAGCACCGCGGGTTCGACATCCCCGACGTCTTCGTCGTCGGTTACGGCCTCGACTTCCAGGCTCTCTACCGCAACGTGCGCGACCTGCTCTCGGTGCCGGACCTGCCCCGTCTGGCGAACGACCCGCGGCTGCTGGTGGCGGCGCTGTGGCCGACTTCCTAGAGGTGCCCGCGGTGTTAGCCTGCCGGAATGGTCGAGCTGTCGCTCGTGGGGGTCCGGGTAGAGCTCCCTTCGAATCAACCGATAGTGCTCCTCAAGGAAGCCGGCGGCGACCGCTACCTGCCGATCTGGATCGGCGCCGTCGAGGCCACCGCCATCGCGTTCGCGCTGCAGGGCATCCAGACCCCGCGGCCCATGACGCACGACCTCATGCGCGACCTCCTGCGCGACGCGGGCGTGGCCGTCGAGCGCATCGTGATCAACGAGCTCGTGGACCAGACGTTCTTCGCGCTCATCCGCATGGCGTCGAACGGCGAGGCCAAGGAGGTCTCGTCGCGGCCCAGCGACGCGATCGCGCTCGCCGTCCGCATAAACGCGCCGATCTACGCGGCCGAGGAGGTGCTCGAGCAAGCGGGGATCGAGCTCAAGGACGACGAGGAGACCGAAGTCGAGAAGTTCCGCGAGTTCCTCGACCAGGTGAGCCCGGAGGACTTCGCCGCAGAGGGCTAGCCGGGTTCCCTCGACCTCAGCTTCACCGTTGGATCGTTGACACGCGCGCGCGGTCGCCGTACGCTTTCAGACCCGTAACTACGGGCCTGTGACTCCGAGGATCGCCGGGAGGCGTCGTACATGCAGAAGGAACTTCCCACGGAGGGCTACCGCGGTCCCCAGACGTGCAAGATCGTCGGGATCACCTACCGCCAGCTCGACTACTGGACGCGCACGAACCTCATCGAGCCGTCGGTCCAGCCCGCGGCGGGCTCGGGCACGCAACGGCTGTACTCGTTCAACGACCTCCTCCAGCTCAAGATGATCAAGTCGCTCATCGACGCGGGGGCCAGCCTCCAGAGCGTGCGCAAGGCCATCGACTACGTGCGCACACACGTCGACGACGACTGGTCGAAGGTGACGATCGTCGCGAGCGGGAACGACGTCTACGCGTGCACGTCCGAGGCCGAGATCCTCGACCTCCTGCGCAACGGCCAGGGCGTCCTCGGCGCGATGGTCGCGGTCGACCAGATCCGCGAGCAGCTCACGGGGGATCTGCGCGAGCTCCGTCCCGCAACCGAGCGGGTGGAGTACGGTTCGGAGGCACCGGACGAACGGGAGCGCCGAGCCAAGGAGGGGTAGCCATCCCGGGCCTCCACGCCCACGATGAGCGGACCGAGTCGCCGGACGACGCGGCGGCTTCGCTTCCCCACGAGTCCGTCGACTTCGCACACAACAGCGAGCGACAGTTCGCCAAGCTCCTCGACTTCTACGAGATCGAGTGGGCGTACGAGCCGACGACGTTCGACATCGAATGGGACCGGGAGGGCAACGCGACGCAGCGGTTCTCGCCCGACTTCTACCTTCCGGCGTTCGACCTCTACATCGAGATCACGACGCTCAACCAGAAGCTCGTGACCAAGAAGAACCGGAAGGTGCGCCGGCTGTCCGCGCTCTATCCGGACGTGAAGTGCAAGATCCTGTACCAGAAGGACTACCTGAACCTGCTCGTGAAGTACGGGCTCGAGGAGCCGTCGCAGGGCGCGCTCCTCGCGCCGGTCGAGGACGCCGGCTCCGACGACCCCCCGTTCCTCGGCCCCGCGCTCGCCGGATGACCGCCCGTGCCACGCCGCTGCTCGCGGCGCACGAGGCCCTCGGCGCGCGCCTGACAGAGTTCGCCGGCTGGCAGATGCCGCTGCAGTACACGGGCGTGATCGCCGAGCACAACGCCGTGCGAACGTCGGCGGGGCTGTTCGACGTGACCCACCTCGGCAAGCTGCGCGTGAAGGGGCCGGGCGCGGGTGACGCGCTGCAGCACGCGCTGACGGCCGACGTCGTGGCGCTCGAGCCGGGGCGTGCGACGTATGCATTGGCGCTCGTCGACGACGGAGGCTGCGTCGACGACGTGTTCGTCTACCGGATCGGCTCCGAGGAATGGCTCGTCGTACCCAATGCCGCTAACGTCGAGGCCGTCGCCGACTGCATCAGGCAGTCGGGAGGTGAGCCGGTCGACGAGTGGGACCGCTTCGCGATCCTCGCTCTGCAGGGTCCGGACTCGTTCACGGTCTTCGAGAAGGTGTGGCCCGGCTCGGAGGCCCTGACCCTGAAGCTCCACCACTGGGTTGGCCTCGACGTCTTCGGCTCGCAGGGCCTCGTCGCTCGCACCGGCTACACCGGGGAGCGAGGGTTCGAGATCTACGCGCCGTTCGAGGTGGCCGAGCGGGCGTGGACGGCGCTGCTCGACGCGGGCGCGACGCCCGTCGGCCTCGGCGCCCGCGACACCCTGCGCCTCGAGATGGGCTACGCGCTGTACGGCCACGAGCTGAGCCGGGACGTCAACCCCCTGGAGGCTGGTCTGGGATGGGCCCTCGCGTGGGACACGAGGTTCCGAGGGCGCGAGGCGCTGCTCGCGATCAAGGAGGGCGGCGGGCCGGGGCGGCGCCTGTTCGGGATCGTCTGCACCGACAAGGGAGTGCCGCGGCAGGGCCACCGCGTGCTCGCCGGAGACGACGCGGTCGGCGAGGTCACGAGCGGCAACTTCTCGCCCACGCTGGGAACGGGCATCGCGCTCGCGCTGGGACCGGCCGCCACGAGACCGGAGCCGGGGGAGCGGGTCGCGATAGAGGCGCGCGGCCGCAGGATCGCGGGGGATATCGTGAAGCCGCCCTTCAAGAAGACTTCGTAGACTTGTCGACAAGTAGGCAAATCATCTAGTGGACTTCATCCCGCACACCCCCGACGACGACCGGGAGATGCTCGAGGCGATCGGCCTCGGGTCGCTCGACGACCTCTTCGAGTCGGTCCCGGAAGCCGTTCGTCTCGGACGCCTGCTCGCCGTGCCCGAGTCGCTGAGCGAGATCGAGCTCGCCGCGCACATGACCGAGCTCGCGTCTCGGTCTGCCGGCGCGGGCCTCGTGTGCTTCGCGGGCGGGGGAGCGTACGACCACCACGTCCCCGCGGCGGTCCGCGCTCTCGCGAGCCGCGGCGAGTTCGCGACCAGCTACACCCCCTACCAGCCGGAGCTCTCGCAAGGCGTCCTCCAGGCCCTCTTCGAGTTCCAGACCGCGATCTGCGAGCTGTACGGCATGGAGGTGGCCAACGCGTCGCTCTACGACGGCGCGAACGCACTCGTGGAGGCCGTGAACCTCGCCGTCCGCGCGACCAAGAGGGAGAAGGTGCTCGTCGCCGAGACCGTGCACCCCCACTACGTCGAGGTTCTCCGGACCTACACCTCAGGTTTAGGCCTGGAGATCGAGACGCTTCCGAGGACGGACTCCGGGACGGTCGAGTGGGGCGCCCACGACGTCTCGGCCGCGGCCGCCGCCGTCGTCCAGTCGCCGAGCTACTTCGGGCTGCTCGAGGACGTCGCCGGCGCGGCCGCCGCGGCACACGACGCGGACGCCCTCCTCGTCGCGGTCTCGGACCCGACGGCGATGGGGCTGCTCGAGTCGCCGGGCGCGCAGGGCGCGGACGTCGCCGTGGGGGAGGGGCAGGCGCTGGGCAACTCGCTCTCGTTCGGCGGCCCCTACGTCGGTCTCTTCGCCACCAAGCTGTCGCTCGTGCGCCAGGTGCCCGGGAGGATCGCGGGCGAGACCGTCGACGCCGACGGGCGGCGCGCGTACGTCCTGACGCTGCAGGCACGCGAGCAGCACATCCGCCGCGCGAAGGCGACGTCGAACGTGTGCACGAACCAGACGCTGATGGCCATCGCCGCGACGATCTACCTGTCGTGGCTCGGGCCGGAGGGACTGCGGCGGCTGGGCGAGCTGTGCGTGCGGCGGACCGCGCTCGCGGCGGAGCGGCTCGGCGCGCTGCCCGGATGCCGCATCGCGTTCGGCGGCCCGCGCTTCAAGGAGCTCGTGCTCGAAACGCCGCTCGACGCGACCGCGCTCACGAAGAGGCTGGCGCGACGCGGATACCTCACCGGTCCCGTCCTGGGCAAGCACTACGCCGGCATGGACCACGCGCTGATCGTCGCCGTGACGGAGCGCCGTACCGAGGCGGAGATCGACGGTCTCGCCGAGGCGATCGAGAAGGAGCTGGCCGAAGGATGAGCACGCTCGAGAGGTCGGCGGGGACGCGCGCCGGCGAGGAGGGGTCGACGCCGGTCTTCGAGCGGTCGCGGCCCGGACGCCGCGCCTGGTCGCTGCCCGATCCCGGTGACGGCGTCCCGCTGGACGACTTGATCCCGGCCTCGTCGCTGAGGGCCGAGCCCCCCGCCCTCCCGGAGGTGAGCGAGCGCGACCTCGTGTCGCACTACACGCGCCTGTCGCAGCGCAACTGGGCGATCGACGTCGGCGCTTACCCGCTCGGGTCCTGCACGATGAAGTACAACCCGAAGCTCGCAGAGGACGCCGCCGCGCTCGAAGGGTTCCGGGCGCTACACCCCGCGGCCGACGAGGACCTGGCACAGGGCGCGCTCGAGCTCCTGGGGATCCTGCAGCGCGCGCTGTGCGAGGCGACCGGGATGGCGGCGCTCACGTTCCAGCCCGCGGCGGGCGCGCAGGGCGAGCTGACCGGGCTGCTGATCATGCGGGCGTTCCACGCGTCGCGCGGCGAGACGCGCCACCGCGTGATCATCCCGGACTCCGCCCACGGGACGAACCCGGCGAGCGTGAGCCTCGCGGGATACCGCGCGCAGGAGGTCCCGTCGGACCAGCGCGGGCTCGTCGACCTCGACGCGCTGCGGGACGTGCTCGACGACGACGTCGCGGGGCTGATGCTCACGAACCCGAACACGCTCGGCCTCTTCGAACGGGACATCCAGGAGATCGCGGCCGCTCTGCACGAGGTGGGCGGCCTCCTCTACTACGACGGGGCCAACTTCAACTCGATCGTCGGCGTCGTCCGACCCGGCGACATGGGCTTCGACATCGTCCACCTGAACCTGCACAAGACGTTCGCAACGCCCCACGGTGGAGGAGGACCGGGCTCCGGCCCCCTCGCCGTCTCCGACCGGCTCGCGCGCTTCCTGCCGTCACCCGTCCTGGTGCACGACGAGGGGGCGGGCAAGTGGCGCTGGGACGAGGACCGGCCGGACTCGATCGGCCGCATCCATTCCTGGCACGGGAACTTCGGGATCAACGTCCGCGCTTACGCGTACCTGCGGTCGCTCGGGCCCGAGGGCCTGAAGCGAGTCGCAGAGCGCGCGGTGCTGAACGCGAACTACCTGCGCGAGCTGATCTCGGACTCGTTCCCCACGCCGTTCCAGGGCACGTGCATGCACGAGTTCGTCGCGACCGCGAAGCCGTTGAAGCGCCACGGGGTCAAGGCGATGGACGTCGCGAAGCGCCTCATCGACCTCGGTTACCACCCGCCGACGGTGTACTTCCCGCTCGTCGTCGAAGAGGCGCTGATGGTCGAGCCGACCGAGACCGAGTCGAAGGAGACCATCGACGGCCTGGCCGCGGCGTTGAACCGGATCGCGGCCGAGGCGGAGTCGGACCCGGACGTGCTCCATGCCGCGCCCGCGTCGACCCCGGTCCGGCGGCCGGACGAGGCCCGCGCGGCGCGCGACCTGAAGGTGCGCTGGACCGCCGAATAGTCGTCATTGTCCGTATTCGGGCGGTGGTTTTCGTCGTAGCCCCGTGATTGCATGTGCGTGCGGCAGGAAGCGACACCCCCCTCGAGAGAACGAAAGGCTTCGAGCTTGCGCACGTCCACGTCCCGGATCGCATTCGTCCTGGTTCTCGTCGCCGCCGCGCTCGCGGGATCGGTACCGACGCGCGCGCGGCAGCCGGCGCTCCAGCCGGGGGGCCCCGTATGCGACGACCCGGACCGCGTCGTGTCGCTGTTCGCCACGCCGCTCGGCAACGGCCGTATCGGGTACGGCACGCAGCCGGGCGAGGCGACGATCCCCGGACCGACGCTCGAGATGGTCGAGGGCGAGTGCCTCGCCGTCACGCTGACGAACGACGCCGACCGCCGCGTGAGCATCCACTCGCACGGCGTCGACTACACCGTGACGAGCGACGGCACGCCCTTGAACGACAGCTGCGTCGCGCCGGGACGCAGCAAGACGTACTTCTTCCAGGCCCACCTGCCTTCAACTCGTGCCGACGGCACGGTCGACGCGGGGAGCGCGGGCTACTGGCACTACCACGACCACTGCTACGGGACCGAGCACGGCACCGGTGGCGTGTACGCGGGGATGTTCGGCGCGTTCGTCGTGCGGCGCGCCGGCGACCCCGAGCCGGTGCGGACCTGCGTGCTGGTGATGCTGAGGAAGACGTTCAACCTGCGAAAGGATCCGGCGACGCCTCGGTGCGAGTCGAACGTCGGCGACCGCGTCGAGTTCGTCGTCATCGGCCACGGTGACCTCTTCCACACCTTCCACCTGCACGGGCATCGCTGGACCGACAACCGCACCGGCGTGGCGGCGACCGTAGACGACGCGACCCGTCTGATCGACAACAAGGTGGTCGGCCCCGCGGACTCGTTCGGCTTCCAGGTCGTCGCCGGCGAGCACGTGGGTCCCGGTCCGTGGATGTACCACTGTCACGTGCAGGGTCACTCCGACGCGGGGATGTCGGGGATCTTCGTCGTGAACACGGTCGACGGACGCCGTACGCCGGCGACCGTCGAGGCCCTGCGGGAGCTGCGCCATGCCTCGCACGCTCACTAGCGCGGGGGCCGCGGTCCTGCTGGTGCTGGCGGGGCTCGCCGCCTCGCCGGCGCGGGCGGCGGACGCGACGGTCACGATGAGGGAGAACTTCTTCACGCCCCAGGAGGTCCGGATCGACCCGGGTGACACCGTCACCTGGTCGCACGCCGGGACCCGCACGCACGACGTCACCTCCGACACCGGCGCGTTCGCGTCGCCCGGCCTCGCGCGGGGCGGCACCTTCAGCCACACGTTCGCCGACGAGGGGACGTACTACTACCACTGCAGCATCCACGGGCGGCCCGGCAAGCAGGGGATGTGGGGGGTCGTGGTGGTCGGCGACCCGAAGGACGACCCGTCGGAGGAGCGGCCGAGGATCGACGTGCCCGGCGACTTCAAGACGATCCAGGCCGCGGTGGACGCGGCCGAGCCGGGCTCCACCATCGTCGTCGCGCCCGGCACCTACCGGGGTGACGTGCGGATCACGACCGACGACCTGATCCTTCGGGGGGTCGACCGCTACCGCACGGTCCTCCACGGCGCCGACGAGCGCGCCACCGGGATACTCGTCGAAGGGGCCTCGAAGGTCACGGTCGCGAACCTGACCGTTCGCAACTTCACCGTCGACGGGATCTCGTTCGTCGACGCGACGCGCTACACGGTCAAGGGGATCGAGGCGATAAAGAACCGTATGCACGGCGTGTCGGCCGTGCGGTCGTACGAGGGCGTCGTCCGGTCGTCGTTCGGGTGGGGGAGCGGCGAAGCCGCGTTCTACGTCGGCGACTGCATGGGCTGCGGCGTCCTCGTCGACGAGGTCGAGGGCCGCGCGAGCCACGCCGGCTTCGCGGTCGTGGACGCCACGGGCGTCACGATCCGGTCGTCGTCGGCGGTCGGCAACGGCGTCGGGATGGCGCTCCTGTCCACGGCCGGCGGCGAGAGATCTCCGGGTCGCGGCGCCCTGCTCGTCGACAACTTCGTGCGCGGCGAGGGCGGTCCGGAGCTTCCCCCGCCCCGCTCGGCGGAGACGTTCGGCGTCCCGCGGGGGACGGGGGTCTGGCTCGCCGGGGTCGGGAACGCGATCGTGCGCGAGAACAGGTTCTTCGACCACGCGCGCTACGGGATCCTCCTGTCGGCGACCGCCGACGGGCTCGTGCCGTTCCACAACACCGTCGCGGAGAACGCGATCAGCTCGGCGGGGCAGGGCACGATCGCGTGGGACGGCGCGGGCCGCGACAACTGCTTCGACCGCAACGAGTTCGCCGAGCCTGCCGCGCCCCCCGACATCGAGAAGCACACCTGCGACAAGCGGCCCTTCGCCGGCGAGCCGTACGAGCCGGTGCGCGCCGACGTGGCCGAGGCGCTGCCCGCCAGCCTGGCGCTCGAGACCGCCGAGCCGCGCGAGCCGGACCGGCCGGCGTGTCAGAAGGGCAAGCCGGGCTGCCGCCGTCACTGAGCGAGCGGCGGAGGCATAAGCTGGCCTCCGGATGAAGAGGGGCAGCGCGTACGGGGGGATCCTGCTTGCACTCGCACTGGCGGCCCCCGCCGCGCCCGCTTCACAGGACCGCGGCCGTCCCCGGTTGACCACGCTCGATCGCACGATCGTGGGAGAGGGCGACAAGGACCTCGCCTACGGTCCCGGCGAGAGGCGCGTCACGCGCACGCTCGGGTGGAAGGACCCCGGCGGAACCGGCATCCCGCTCGTGGGCTTCAAGCAGCTCAGCGACGTCCACGTGATCGACGAGGAGTCGCCGGCGCGAGTCGAGTACTTCGACGGGTGCAGCACGCCCTTCAACGCGGCTTATCGCGTCCAGGAGGCGATGTCCTTGCAGGTCGGGGACTCGATGCTGCGACGGCTCGCGCGCATCAGCCGCGGCCCCGCCACGAACGTGCCGCTCTCGTTCGTCGTCTCCACCGGCGACAACATCGACAACAACCAGCTGAACGAGCTGAGGCAGTTCATCAGGCTCCTCGACGGGGGCCGCGTCGACCCGAACTCGGGAGGGCCCGGCTATCACGGCTACACGCAGGAGCACTTCGCGCCGGCGCTTCCGACCGAGATCCTCGAGCTCGCCCAGGAGCCGTTCGACGCGATCGGCACGAAGGCGCCCTGGTACGCCGTGCAGGGCAACCACGACGGCCTCGTGCAGGGGAACGCGCCGCAGAACCCCGGGTTCGAGGCCGTCGCGGTCGGCGGGCGCAAGGCCTTCGTCCCCATCGACGGCTACGACAACTGCCCGCAGGATCCCGAGGACTCCGACCAGGTCGAGGACCTGATGACGAACCTGGTCAACACGAGCTCGGAGGAGGTGCCGGCCGACGCGGAGCGGGTCTTCGTCGACCACGAGGAGCTCGTCGAGGAGTTCTTCCAGAGCGAGGGCCGCCCCTACGGCCACGGCCTCGCCCGGGCCCCCCAGGACCCGATGCACGACTCCCGCGCCGGCTACTACAGCTTCCCGATGGGACGGCGCGTGCGCGGCATCTCGCTCGACACGATCTCCTACGACGGCGTGTCGGAGGGGCACGTGCCGGACCCGCAGTTCCGGTGGCTGCGCAAGGAGCTGCGGAAGTGGAGCGAGGTCTACTTCGCCGGAGGAGAGCGCAAGGTCAACCGCAAGGGCCGCAACCGGCTGATCGTGATCTTCTCCCACCATTCGTCGGACACGCTGAGGAACCCCGGAGGCGACGCCGAGGGCCACCCGTTCCACTGCTTCCGCAAGAGCGACCAGCCCGAGTGCGCGGACGGCGAGGGATTGAAGAACCTCCTCCACCGCTTCCCGAACGTCGTGGCCTGGGTGAACGGGCACGAGCACAACAACGCCGTGCGCGCCTTCCCGGCCCCCGGGAACCGCGACCCGGCCCGCGGGTTCTGGGAGGTGAACACGGCCGCGCACATCGACTGGCCGCAGCAGTCGCGGCTGATCGAGATCGCGTGGAAGCCGGGGGCCCGGGCGGACACGGTCTTCGTCTACGGGACCGTCGTCGACCACGGCGCCGCGCCCGACCCCGACCGCGGCGACCAGTCGACGGTCGCCTACCTGTCGTCGGTGTCCCGGGTCGAGGCGTACTACGACGCCTGCGTGCGGGAGGGCCAGGCGGCCTGCGAGGCCGGCGGCCGCCGCAAGGACCGGAACGTCAAGCTGGTCGTCAAGGCGCCGTTCGACCTCGGCCCCCGCAGGTAACCGACCAAACGGGGCGAACCCTGACAGAACACCGTCAGGCTTATCGCGGGAGGCATCAGTGAGGTTCCGTTCTACAGCGGCGGCCGTGGCCGCCGGCATGCTCGCAGTCACGCTCGTCCCGGCGGCGTCGTTCGCGACCCCCGTGTGCACCGACGGCTTCCAGGGAGGGCCTCCGCAGGCTGTCTGCGGCAACCGGATCTTCCCCGAGGCCGCAGTAGCCCGCTCCTACGTCCAGTACCTGCCGGACCCCGCCACGGGGTTCCGCGAGTTCGAGCACGGCATCAAGTACATGGCCGAGGCGTTCCCGCGCTGGATCTCGGTGATGAACCTCAGGAACGTCTACGAGGACGACGCGGTGAGCGCGTGGGAGGACGGGATCCGGTCCTACGAGAAGGACGACACCGACGACGGCCTCGACATCTGGGTGATAAAGATCACCGACCACAACGTCCCCGACCGCGGCAAGGAGACGCTGTTCTTCTCGCTGTCGGTCCACGGCAACGAGAGGGGAGGGCTCGAGGGCGGCCTCCGCACGGCCGAGGACCTCGCCCGCGCCGCGGAGGACGGCGGCACCATCGTCGACGGGATCGACAACTACGAGACGACCACCGGCCGCAAACCGAAGTTCCACGAGTACGAGGTGCGCGACGTCCTGAGGCGCGAGGCGGTCTACCTCGCGGTCTTCAACCCGGACGGCTGGGCGGTGGGGGACCACTACCACGAGCCTCCGCTCCCGTACGAGCGCGGGAACTCGCTCGGCACCGACCTCAACCGCCAGATGCCGACGATCGGCCGCATCAACGAGAACCGAAACCCGCTCCAGGAGAGCGAGATGTTCTACGGCCACAAGTTCATGCACGAGGTGGCGAACGAGGGCATCAACAACAAGATGGCGTACGGCGCGGACGTGCACGGCGAGCTGACGTCGAACGCGTACATCGACATCATGTACCCGGCGGGACAGTTCGACTCGGTCGACCACCGGCGGCTCATGGCGATCGCCGAGCGGACGAAGTCCGTCGTCGACGCGACCCTCTACCAGGGGATCGTCGACCAGATAGAGGAGGGCAGCGGCGGCAACAGCAGCAACCCCGACTCGGAGGTCCCGACGAAGCCCGCGGCGTGGGGCACGGTCTGGGACACGCTCGGCTACACCGACACGGGCTTCATCGGCGACTACATGGCGACCGACCTCGGCGTCACCGGGATGGACTACGAGATCTTCCTGAACCACACGGTCCCGGACAAGAACTGGAACGTGTACCTCCAGGAGAACCACATCAACGGGACGCGGGCGATCATCAAGACCGCGATGGCGTACGCGCTGACGCAGACGAAGGAGTTCAACGCGAAGACGGTGCGCCTAGACACGAAGGGGATCGCGGGCTACGTCTTCGACCCGAAACCGGTGTCGTCCAGGGACAAGAACGGGCCGGGAACGCTTCCGGGGCCGAACAAGGACGGGATCGGCGCAGACGGCCGCAAGGTCCGCCAGCGTCACTACCGGGTCAGCAACATGAGGTGGTTCCGCGACACGTCGCGGCTCATGCCGAAGCCGTTCGTCCCGATGAGCACGCGCAAGATCGCGCGGCAGCGGGGCTACCTCGACAAGCTCGACACGCTCGTGATCGCCGACCGGGCGCGGCCCCGTGACAAGAGGGGGAAGGTCGCCAAGCCGAGCACGTACTTCGCCAACATCGGCCGCTGGGTCCGCAAGGGCGGGAACCTCGTCCTGACCGACAGGGCCCTGCGGGTGCTGCCGAAGATCGGCGTGGTCGACAAGGGCGCGGTCAGCAACGTCAAGGTCTACCAGCCGTATGCGGACTTCGCCGACTTCGAGCACCCGATGGCCGAGGGCCTGCGCCCGAACGCCCGCCAGCTCGTCGAGACGGCGCCGCTGGGCTACTGCATCGGCAACGAGTGCTCGCCGATGACGGTCGTCGACGAGGCGGCCTGGACCGACGCGGGCGGCCACGTCGTCGGAACGACCGGCGACGGCCGCGTGAGCGTTGGCGAGATCGAGCTGGGCAAGGGCAAGATCCGGATCCTCGGGGGAGCCCTGCCGAGGCCGACCGAGGCCTACGACCACCGCTACGGGCTGAGGGACTACGCGATGACGTACTCGGGCCTGTACATCATGGAGAACTCGATAGTGCACGACGCGCCGAACCTGGGAGCCGCGCGCAAGCTGACCCGCACGCTCTAGGCCCCTCACTGAGCGCGGCGTGACGCACGGCGAGGCTCTTTCCTCAATGAGGGGCCGGGGAGGGGCGTCCTCGTGAGCGGGTTTACATAGCGTGCATTATGGGCGTCGGCGGGCCCTAGCCCGTCGGCGAGCCGGGAAGGGCCGGTCAGGCCCGGCGGCCACTCCCGGCCCTGACGCGATGTTTCTCACATCGGGCACGTTTGGCGAGCGCCATGTGAGAAACGTCGGCCCGGCGCTCAGCCCCGGCGGCGGCCCCCGAACCGGTCCCTCAGCCCCCAGCGCGTCACCTGCAGCAGCGCCTCCGCCACTATGCGGCGGCTCATCTTCGACTTGCCCGCAACCCGTTCGGTGAACGTGATCGGGACCTCGGCGATGGTGCCGCCGGCCCTGAAGACGCGGCGCGTCATCTCGATCTGGAAGCCGTAGCCCTCCGACCGCACCGACGACAGATCCTCACGTTCCAGGACCTCGGCGCGGTAGGCGCGGAACCCCGCCGTCGAGTCCCTGACCGGGTACCCGAGCCACGCCCGGGCGTAGAGGTTCCCCCCGGCCGACAGCGCCCGGCGCAGCGGCCCCCAGTTCTCTGTCCCCCCGCCGTCCACGTAGCGGGAGCCGATGGCGAGATCCGCCCCCGCCCGTAGCCGGTCCAGCAGCCGCGGGACGTCCGCCGGGTCGTGGGACAGGTCGGCGTCCATCTCGACGAACGCCCAGTAGCCGCGCTCCAGCCCCCACCGGAACCCCGTCACGTACGCGGTGCCGAGCCCCTGCTTGTGCGACCGCTCGAGCAGCTGGATCGAATGCGCCGACTCCGCGGCGAGCGACTTCACCACCGAGGCCGTCCCGTCGGGAGATCCGTCGTCGACGACGAGCAGCTCCACCGAGTCGCCGGCGGCGTCGAACAGGCGGGCCGCGACCTCCGCGATGCTCTCGCGCTCGTTGTAGGTCGGGACGATCACCAGTGCACGCGACACCCGTGCACCGTAACTGGAACGCGTTACACGCAGTCCCGGCAGAGCCCCCGCTCGGCGTCGGCCAGCTGCACCCTCGCCTTCACGAGGTGGCAGCGGTTGCACACGAACTCCTGTCGGTCCTTGAGCGGGATCACGCGCGCCGGGATGGGCTCGATCGACGGGATCGTCTCCGGCTCGGACGCGAGGCTCAGGATGTCCTCGTCGTCGTCGGAGTCTTCGGTCCCCCGCCGCGCCGCGGCCCTCTGCGCGAGCAGCTCCTCGAGGCTGGACTCGTCCTCTTCGTCCTCGTCGTCGGTCGCGGCGAGCGCCAGCTCCTCGTCGTCGTCGCCGAGCTCCTCGTCTTCGAGCTCTTCTTCGTTCTCTATCTCGTCTTCTTCGGCGAACACCTCGAACGCTCCTTCGGCAATCCCCTAGCCACTGTCGCCACCCGCGAAGCTCGTGGAACCCGGCCCGGCCGGTTCTATTCCCATACGACGCGTTCGCAAGCAGGAAAGTTGTATGGGGGCGCCGGGAGTCCTGCACGAGCGCCGAGAAAAAGGAGACGGGGTTACCGCCACGAGGAGAAAGAGAAAGGCCCGAGGGACCGGAGGGGCCGCTCGGTAGCCGGCCGTGACCGGTTATTGGAGCGTTGTCCTCGAGCCACTCGGGCCTCTCACCCGGGTCCCACAGCGACCGGGCCGCAACCCAGTGGCTATGGGGCCAATCTCAATGTCCCAAGCAACCGCCCGACTCCGCCGCCACCCGGACGACCGGCGAGCCGGTCCCCCGCTCCCTGCCGGCGGTCCGCTCCGAGGAGCTTCCCTCCGGCCGGGCGACGCCTCCCTTTCGGTCGGCGCCTGCGGCGACTGTGCCGTTTGATTGCTTGGGACAGGACGCAACATAGGGCCGCGCGAGGGGCGCGTCAATAGCGCAGCCGAAGGAACTTCGAAGGCCGCGAAACATTCGCGTTCTCCCCAGGTTGCGCCCCCGTGCACCCACAGGTTCTGAACAATTTGTGCTGTTTGCCGAAAGCGCGATTAGCGGGGACCATGCGTGGTCATGAGGACGCACCAGACCGAGTGCACGACGACGACGAAGACCGCGCTCGACTTCGTCGACATCACCGACGAGGTCCAGGAGGCGCTGAGCGCGTCGGGCATCGGGTCCGGGCAGGTGACGGTATTCGCGCCGCACCGTGACTGCGCCATACTCATCAACGAGCGTGAGTCGGGGCTCCACACGGACATCCGCACCACGCTCGAGAGGCTCGGCGGCAAGCGGACCGTCGTGGGCTCGAAGTCCGTCGTGCTTCCGGCGATGGACGGCGCGCTCCGGCTGGGACAGTGGCAACGCGTGCTGCTGCTCGAGCTCGACCGCGCGCAAGAGCGTTCGATAATCGTCCAGATCGTGGGTGAGTGAGGATGGCCAAAGAGAGTCGCCTGCCGAAGCAGGAAGAGGACTTCCCCGCCTGGTACCAGGAGGTCGTCAAGCAGTCCGGCATGGCCGAGCACGGCCTCGCCAGGGGTTCGCAGATCATCAAGCCGCACGGCTACGCGGTGTGGGAGAACCTCCAGCGCGCTCTCGACGACCGTTTCAAGGCGACCGGCCACGAGAACCTGATGTTCCCCCTGCTGTTCCCGTTGAGCCTCCTCGAGAAGGAGGCGGAGCACGTCGAGGGCTTCGCACCGGAGCTCGCCGTCGTGACGCACGGAGGCGGCGAGGAGCTCGAGGAGCCCCTGGTCATCCGGCCGACCTCCGAGGCCGTCATCTGGACCACCTACGGGAACTGGATCCAGAGCTACCGCGACCTGCCGCTCCTCTACAACCAGTGGTGCAACGTCCTGCGCTGGGAGAAGCGCACGCGCCTCTTCCTGCGCACGAGCGAGTTCTGGTGGCAGGAGGGCCACACCGCGCACGCCACCCGCGACGAGGCGTGGGAGGAGGCCGTCCGCATGCTCGAGGTCTACCGCGAGGTCGCAACGGACGTCCTGGCGATCCCGGTGCTCGCAGGTCGCAAGTCGGCCTCGGAGCGGTTCCCGGGCGCGGACGAGACGCTGCCGATCGAGGCCTTGATGCGCGACCGCAAGGCGTTGCAGTGCGGCACGTCCCATTTCCTGGGCCAGAACTTCTCCAAGGCCTACGACGTGCAGTTCCTGAACAAGGACGGCGAGCTCGAGTACGCGTGGGGCACGTCGTGGGGGTTCACGACGCGCATGGTCGGCGGGACGATCATGACGCACGGCGACGACCGCGGCCTCCGGCTCCCGCCGGCCGTCGCGCCGGTCCAGGTCGTCGTCGTCCCGATCTACAAGACCGACGACGAGCAGTCGTCGGTGCTCGCGGCCGCCGCGAAGGTCCGCGACGCGCTCGCCGGCGCCGGCGTGAAGGTGCGGGTGGACGACCGCGACCAGCACAGGCCCGGCTTCAAGTTCTCCGAGTGGGAGCTAAAGGGAGTGCCGATAAGGGTAGAGATCGGCCCGCGCGACCTCGCGGCGGATCAGGTCACGGTCGCGGACAGGATCACCGGACAAAAGGAGCAGGTCGGGATCGAACAGACGATCGCGGGGATGCGGGGGCGACTCGACGCCTCGCAGGATGCGCTGCTGGCCGACGCGACGGCCTTCCGCGACGCGAACACCCACGAGTTCTCCGGGTTCGACGCCCTGAAGGAAGGCGTGGACGCCGAAGGCGGGTTCTGGGTCGGCGCCTGGTGCGGCGACGCGTCGTGCGAGGAGAGGGTCACCGCCGAGACGAAGGCCACGATCCGCGTCCTGCCGCTCGAACGCGAGGACCCGGGCGCCGCCTGCGTGGTGTGCGGACGTGCCGGAACGGAGCGCGCGACGTGGGCAAAGGCCTATTAGCGGCGCCCCGGGGTTGTTAGTGTTCAGACCTGTTTGAACCCACGAGGGGGACATGGCACGACCCTGGCGCCTTCCTGCGGCTGACGCCGCAGCGGACGAGGCGCAACGCAAGATCGAGGTTCTCGAGAGCCAGCTGGAAGCGTCGCTGGAGGGCTCCCTCGTGGTCTGGGTCGACGGCAGCATCGTCTCGTTCAATCGCCGGTTCGTCGAGATGTGGAGCCTCCCGCCGCACGCCCTCGAGACGGAGTCCGACCAGGACATCACCCAGGCGATCTTCGACCAGCTCGTCGATCCGCGCGGGTTCGAGGAGCGCGTGCTCGACCTCTACCGCCACCCCGAGAGGACCCCGCGCGACGAGCTGCGGCTGAAGGACGGGCGGGTCTTCGAGGCCTACGGCACCCCCCTTCAGGACGAGGGCGGGCGCTACCACGGGTGGGCCTGGTTCTTCCGCGACGTCTCGGACAGGAAGCGCACCGAGCAGCGGCTCGCCGCCCAGTACGACGTCGTCAAGGTGCTCGCCGGCGCGTCGACTCTGACCGAGGCCGCCCCCCGTCTGCTCGAGGCCATCGCCGAAGGATTCGGGTGGACCTGCGCGAGCCTGTGGCGCATCGACGAAGAGGCCGGGATGCTGCGTTGCGTCGACGTCTACACGAAGCCCGGCACGGACACGGAATCGTTCGCCGACGTCAGCCGCGCGCTGCTGATCCCCAAGGGGGGCGGGCTTCCCGGCTTCGTCTGGGAGTCGGGCAAGGCGGAGTGGATCGCGAACGTCCACGAGAACCCGGTGTTCGTGCGGGCTTCCGCGGCGCGCCAGGCCGGCCTCCACGCGGCGATCCTCTTCCCCGTCCATTGCGCCGAGAGGGTCACCGGCGTGCTCGAGTTCTTCAGCCCGGAGATCCGCGAGCCCGACCACGAGCTCCTACGGATGATGGAGGCGATCGGGGGCCAGATCGGCCAGTTCGTCGAGAGAGAGACGGTCCAGGAGGAGGTGCGCGCGAGCGAAGCTCGCAAGTCGGCGATCCTCGAGGCCGCGCTCGACTGCATCGTGCTGATGGACCACAACGGGCGCGTCGTCGAGTTCAACCCGACGGCCGAGCGCGTCTTCGGGTACCGCCGCGACGACGTGGTCGGCAAGGAGATGGCGAGCCTGATCATCCCGCCCGAGCTCCGCGACGCGCACCGCCAGGGGCTCGCCCGCTACCTCGAGACCGGCGAGGGCCCGGTCGTCGGGAACCGCATCGAGATCAAGGCGATGCGGGCCGACGGGACGGAGTTCCCCGTCGAGCTCGCCATCACGCGTGTCGACGTCGCCGGACCGCCGCTGTTCACGGGGTACCTGCGCGACATCGCCGACCGGCGGCAGGCCGACGAGGAGCGCCGGGATCTGCTGGCGCGCGAGCAGGAGGCCCGCGCGGTGGCGGAGGCGGCGCAGGAGCGGCTCGCGTTCCTGGCGGTCGCGAGCGCACAGATGGGGTCGTCCCTCGACTACCGCGAGACCCTGCAGAGCCTCGTCGACCTCGTGGTCCCCCGCATCGCGGACTGGTGCTTCGTCGACGTCCTCCAGGAAGACGACAGCCACGTGCGGATCGCGCTCTCGTATGCCGATCCGTCGCAATCGGCCATCGCCCAGGAGCTGGCACAGCCCTCCCCCAGCGGCGAGCGGGTCGGCGTTCAGGCCGTCCTGAAGGGCGGCCGCCCGATCCTCGTCGACCACTACACGGACGACGTCTTCGCGGAGCTCGGCGTGACCGAGGAGCGCCGCGACCTCCTGCGGCGCATGGCGCCGTCGTCGCACATGATCGTCCCGCTGCGGGCGCGCGGCCGGGTCCTCGGCGCGCTCGTGCTGCTGTCCACGCGACCGGACCGCGTCTACGGACGGGACGACCTCGCCCTCGCGGAGGAGCTGGCGCGCAGGGCGGCGATCGCGATCGACAACGCCCGGCTGTTCCAGGAGCGGACGCACGTGGCGCGGACCCTCCAGAAGAGCCTGCTGCCCCCGAGCCTTCCGGAGATACCGGGCGTCGACCTGGCCGCACGTTACGAGCCCGCCGGTGAGGCGAACGAGGTCGGCGGCGACTTCTTCGACGCGTTCCGGTGGGGACGGCGGCGGTGGGCCCTCGTGATCGGGGACGTCTCGGGGAAGGGTCCGGACGCCGCCGCCGTGACCGGGCTCGCCCGCCACACCCTGCGGGCCGCCGCGCTCGCCCAACGCAGCCCGAGCGCGATCCTCGGCGTCCTCAACGAGGCCCTGCTCGCCGACGGGCCGCGGGAGAAGTTCTCGACCGTCGTCTTCGCCACGCTCGAGAGGACCGACGACGGCGTCTGTCTCACGGCCGCGAGCGGAGGGCATCCGCCGCCCCTCGTCCTGCGGCGCGACGGCAACCTCGAGGAGCTCGCGGTGCCGGGGACCCTGATCGGCGTCTTCCCGGAGGTCGAGCTGACGGACCAGTTCACCTACCTCGAGGCAGGTGACATGGTCGTCTTCTACACCGACGGAGTCACCGACATCCCCGGGCTAGAGGACGAGAACGAGAGCCTGCTCGTCGAGAGCTTCCTGCGTGCCGCGTCGTCGTCGGAGGACCCGCGGGTGGTGGCGGACGAGATCGTGCGTGCCGCGGTGGAGGTGCAGAACGGGGCGCCGCGCGACGACATCGCGCTGCTCGTGCTGCGCGTCCGCGACGCTACCTAGGGCCCCCCGGCAGGAGGTCGTCGAACCAGGGCTCGCCCTCCAGCGGGGGCAGTGGTCCCGAATCGCCCTCGTCCGGCGTGGGCCGGGCTCCCGCCGCGTCGCCGGTCCTGGCGGAGTCCCGGAACGAGACCACGTCGTAGTTGCGGCCGGTGCCGCGCGGCGTGCAGATCGTGGTCTCGAAGAGAACGCGGTCGTTGGCGTCGTCTGCATGGGTGAAGAACCCGTCCCTGCCCGGCGGGTAGTCCTCGATCTGCGTGACGCGTCCGCCCGCGAAGCGCAGGATCTCCGCGTTCGTCCCGCACCCGTAGCCGGACTGCAGGTAGTAGACCGTGCCGTCGCGCGTCACCGAGCCGCCGTAGTTGATGCGCCGGGCCGGCCGCGGCATCTTCGTGCGCGCGCCGGTGCCGAGGTTGATCCGGTAGACGTCGCACGTCCGGCCACACTTCGTCCAGACGGCGAACGACCCGCTGATCTGGCCGGCGACGAGCGCCGACTGACCCCGCGCGGTCGCGAGGATCCGCGGCCCCCCGCCGCGGAGCGATTGCACGATCACGTGCGACACCTTGCCGCGCTGGCGCGTGAATAGGACGCGTCCGCGCGACAGCGACGGGTGCCACTCCCAACCCGGCGTGTTCATGCGGTCCAGCGTCGAGACCTGGCGCCGGCGCTTCACGTCGTACAGCCTCAGGTCCGACCGCTGCCCCCGCACCTGCTGGTAGACGAGCTTCGTCCCGTCGACGCTGCCCGGATAGCCGCTCGTCCGCGGCGGGTTCACGCGGAACGCCTTGCCCCGCTTGCGCGCCATGAGCGGGTTGTCGCCTCCACGGGAGCGGCCCACGCTCCACAGCAGGTAGCCGGACCCGGCCCCCGGGTTGCTCTGCTCCCCCCGTCCCGCCGCGATGCGGTACTGGGGCCAGATCACGCGGAAGCGAAGCCGGTGGCCGGTGTACCCGGTGGCCGTGAGGGCGAAGACGCGATCGCCCCCGCGCGGCGCCCTCATCGACCCGGGAACGATGAGCTCTTCGTCGGGATACGTGGTGCCGTCGAGGTCGGTCCTCGCGACGGGTCCGGCCAGCCCGGCGCGGTGGACGGCGAGATCGCCGTCGGGATCCAGCGAGGAGTACACGTAACGCTCGTCGGGACTGACGGCGTAGGCGCCGCCCGCCCGCGGATACGTCACGACCGCGACGTAGTCGGCGATGCGGCGCCGCTCGACTCCCGCGGGCCGTGACACGGGCAGGATCCTTCGTACGTAGAAGGTCTCGCCGTCCGACGAGAACGTGACGTCGTCGACGTAGTCGTCGGCGGGGCTCTGGTCCACGAAGACGGGGGCCCGGGCGGCGACGTTGAACCGCGCGAGCCCGCTCCCGCCGTTGGCGTCCCAGACGAACATCGTGTCGGGATCGCTCGGCACCACGGCGTGCTCGGCGCAGCGGGTCAGGCGCGCGTCCTCGTGCGGGATCGGGATCCGCGCGGTCAGGTCGATCGACGCGAGCTCGCCCGCGGTCTCGACGCACGAGTGCGTGAAGTAGATCGTGTCGCGGCTCTTGCTCAGGTACCGGGGAGCGACGTAGGGGGTCACGTCGATGCGGTCGGCGACCTCCAGGGTGGCCAGGTCGACCACCGCGATCTCGTTGCTGCGCGCCAGCGCCACGTAGAGGAGGTCGCCGTCGGGCAGCAGGTCGGCCGCTCCGAGGAGCCCGTCGATGCGCGCGACCTGGCGGCCGTCGAACCCGAAGACGAAGACGGCGTCCGCCGAGGACTCCGGCCCCCCCGACACGAGCACGTGCCGGCGCTCCTGGTCCACGTGCATGTCGGCGAACGACGTCAACGGGAACAGCGTCTCGGCGCCGCGCGCCGGCGGAGCCGAGTCGAACGGCAGCACTACTAGCGAGAGCGCAGCGACGAGACAGACCGTCCGTCGCGCGCCGATGGTCCACCCCCCTGGCACGAGGGCACTGTATGGCGGACCCGGGGACCGGCGCTAGGGGGTTGGGCCGAAAAAACTAGCCTTCTACGAGATCGAGCACCTCGAGGATCTGCGGATGGCGCTCGATGCAGACCTCGGCTTCCGGAGCGTCCGTCTTGTCGTCGTGGACGCCCTTGAAGCGCACCGCGTGCATGCCGACGTCGTGGGCGCCGGCGATGTCGGTGCGCCTGAGGTCGCCGACGTGCAGAGCCTCGGGCGGCCGCACGCCGAGCTCGGCGAGGGCCTTGGCGAAGATCTCGTTGCCGGGCTTCGGGACGCCGACCTCGTCCGAGAAGCAGAGCGTGTCGAAGTACTCCAGCAGGCCCGCGTCCTCGAGGAGCTGGCGCACGACGCGGCCGGGCGTGAACCCCGTGTCGCAGATGAGGCCGACGCCCAGACCCTTCTCCTTGAGCGCCTTCAGCGTCTCGCGCGCGTCGTCGACCTCCACTACCCCGGCGTCGAGGCTGGCCTCCTCGAACTCCTTCGTTAGCTGGGTGATCTTGTCGTCGTCGAAGATGCCCTTCTCCTCCAGGCAGTACGCGGCCATCCGGCCGGGGCCGAAGCTCTCGACCTGCTTCCAGGCTTCGTCGTGACGCGCCCAGGCCTCGTCCAGCAGAGCGCGGGCCTCCGCCTCGGGAAGGTCCAGGAAATGACTGAGGGCGCCCAGACGTTTCGTCATGGCGCCCTCCCAGTCGCGGTCCCGCAGCAACGTGCCCCAGCAGTCGTAGGTGACTGCGCGGATCCCCTCCACCCTTCTAACCAACGTCACTCCCCCTTCGACGCTCCTGCTTCACCACGCACGTGCCGGTTGCTCTGGCCACGGGCTCGGGCTCCGGCAACACGTCCGCGGCGGAGTCCGAGAGCTCGGGTCGGGCCACAGCGTACCGGACGGCCTCGAACTGCATCTCTCGGGACGTCCGGCCGATGCGGACGATCCGGCCCCGGACCTCGACGAAGTCGCCGGCCTGCACGGGCGCGAGGAAGTCGACGCTCGAGTAGCCCGCGAAAAGTCCCTCGTCGCCGTCGGAGCGGATGCAGAGCTCGGTGGCGACGTCGCCGAAGAGCTCGAGGAGCCGGGCTCCGGCGACGAGGCCGCCGCCGTAGTGGGCGTCTGCCTGCGAGAGCCGGAGCCGGTGGGTCGCGGTGATCTCGGGTTCGGGGGCTTCGGCCACGCCGGGAGCCTATCCGTGGCGCACCGGTTGGGCGCTCAGAAGGGCTGGGAGCGGCCGAGGTGCCATCCGTTGCAGTCGTCGCACCGGTACGGGTCCCCGTGGTCCTCGTACGTCGTGTCTCGGATCTCGCGCGACGCGGCCTTGGCCTCGAAGTACGAGCCGTACCGACGCTTGCCCGTAGCCCGGCAGACCGTCCGTCCGGAATAGCTCGGCCTCACGGCTCCAGGCGCTTCGCGAGGTCCTCGACCCTGTCGAAGATCGCGTCGCGGATCTGGCCGTAGTCCCTCAGCGGTTGCCCCGCGTCGTCCGTCAACGACCAGTCCTCCACGTTCGCGTCCGGCGCGATCTCCCCCACGTCGCAGCCGAACGTGACGACCACCTCCGCCTTTGCAGCGTCGTCCGGTGAGAGGGCGACCCCGGGTCCCTCGCGGAGCGACAACCCCTTCTCGGCGAGAGCCCCGACGGCTGCGGGATTGGCCGAGTCCCCCGGAGTGGTCCCGGCCGAGGAGACGTCGAAGCGGTCTCCGGCGATCTCCTTCAGGTAGGCCTCGGCGACGCGTGACTTGCCGGCGTTGTGCGCGCAGACGAACACGACCTTCTTCTTCTCCATGGGCAGAGGCTAGCGGCGCTACGCGACCCGGGAGCCCACGGCCCGCCAGGCCAGGTAGCTCGCCACCTCGCTCGGCAGCGTGCCGCGGCCGAAGATGCGGTCGTAGCCCAGCTCGGCGGCCTGCGCCGGCACGAAGCGCGGCCCCCCTCCTACGAGGATCAACCGGTCCCGCAGGCCCGCGGACTCCAGCGCGTCGCGCACCTCACGCAGGTGCAGCAGGTGCGCGTCCCGCTGCGTCACGACCTGGCTGATCAGGACCGCGTCGGCCGACTCCGCCGTCACCGCAGCGACGATCTCGTCCGGCGTGACCTGGGCCCCCATGTTCACGACCCGCATCTCCGGGAAGTACTCGAGCCCGTGGTCGCCGGCGAACCCCTTCATCGACAGGATCGCGTCGAGGCCGACCGTGTGCGCGTCCGTGCCCGTGCACGCGCCTACCACGACGAGCTGGCGCTTCAGACCCTCCCGGATCGTCTGGTTCACCTCGCCGTACGAGTACAGCGGGAAGTCGCGCTCCTCTACCTCGAGCACGTCGGGGTCCACGTCGTGCGAGGTCGCGCCGTAGACGATGAAGAACGTGAAGTCCGGCCCCATGGCCTTCGCGTGGACGAGCTGCGGGCGCCGGAAGCCCATCTTGCGGGCGAGCTCGAGCGCGGCCTGATGGGCACGCGGCGAGTCCGGCAGCGGCAGCGTGAACGAGAGCTGGACCTGGCCGTCGCCGGTCGCGTCTCCGTAAGGGCGGACGGCCGTCATCGGTGGGTGAGCTCCTCGAGCAGGTCGGCGATCGGGTTGAAGTACCAGTCGCCGCGGCGGACGACGCCGTCCAGCCCCTTGCCCCCGTCTCGCGTCCGGACCGTGTCGGCGAACATGCCCGCCTCGATCGCCTCGAACATCCCGATCTCCGAGACCTTGCGGAGCATCTGCCTGCACTCCTCGAGGACCTGGGCCGCGCGCCGCTCGACCGCCCCGCCCTCCTCGAAGCGCACCTCCCCCGCCAGCGACGACGCGCCGCCGAACACGTACGACGCGTTCTCGAGGGCGAGGTCACGGTCGGACAGGAACGGGGTGTGTATGCCCTCCGTCATCATCCCGAGCAGGATCACGTCCTGTCCGGTCAGCGCGCCCACGAGGTTGAACATCCCGTCGTACAGGAAGCCCTGGAACACGTTGCCGGTCATGTGCTTCGTCGGAGGCATGTACTTGAGCGGGTGGCGCGGGAAGCACTCCCGCACCAGCTGCGCGTGGGCGAGCTCGACCATGATCTGGTCCGGCACCGCGGGGTCGACCTCGAACGCGTGGCCGAGCCCCATCTGCTCCTCGGGGAGGCCCGCCGCGTGCGCCAGCCGTTCGTTCAGGAACTGCGACGCCAGGACGGTGTGGGCCGCGTCGACGGCGTCGGCGGTGGTCAGGTAGTTGTCCTCGCCGGTGTTGATCACGATGCCGGCGAGGGCGTGGACCATCCGCGAGAAGTGCTGGTCCACGAACGTGCGCTGCATGTTGATGTCGCGGAAGATGATCCCGTACATGCAGTCGTTGAGCATCATGTCGAGCCGCTCCATCGCCGCCAGCGCGGCGATCTCCGGCATGCACAGGCCGCTCGCGTAGTTCGTCAGCCGGACGTAGCGTCCGAGCTCTGCGCCGACCTCGTCGAGGGCGGCCCTCATCAGCCGGAAGTTCTCCTGGGTCGCGAACGTCCCGGCGAACCCGTCGGTCGTCGCGCCGTAGGGCACGTAGTCGAGCAGGCTCTGCCCCGTCGAGCGGATCACCGCGACTATGTCTGCGCCGTTGCGCGCCGCGGCCTGCGCCTGCGGGACGTCCTCGTGGATGTTGCCGGTCGCGACGATGAGGTAGAGCCACGGCTTGGAGGCGTCCCCGACGCGCGCTATCTGCTCGTCCCGCGCGGTTCTCGCGCCCTCGACCCTCGCGACCGCCGCTTGGGCGGCTTCCACCGCGCGACCCCTGCCGCCCGCGCCGTCCTCGACCCCGAGCTCGCCGCGGGCGATCGCGTCCGCCGTCTCCTGGACGCCGAGCCCCGAAGACTCGACCGCGCCGAAGAACGGCAGCATCGCTCCGCCTTCGAGACCGACCGCCGAACGGATCGCGTCCACGACCGCGTTCGGGACCGGTATCGCCTCGGCTCCCTCGCCGAGGACGCCGTCCACGCCGCAGAGCCGGAGGCACGCGCGCTCGATCGAGACCGTCGTGAGGGAGCGCGCCAGCTCCTCGACCGGCGAGGTGATCTCGGCTGCGAGGGACCGGCACTCCGCGACCGTCTCGC